>JBIOEJ010000108.1:0-20385 GCA_044445965.1 Hyphomicrobiales bacterium | reverse complement strand
TTCCTCCCCCCGCGAAGCGGTGGGGAAGGTACGGGCGGGGGGCGGAGATAGAGGGCAACGCACCGCGCGCCCACGGGCGGCCCTCTTCCTACCCGTGCGTCCACTCCTCCGCGCTGACACCGGCCAGCGCCTGCACCCGCGCCTCGTCGGCCGCGAGCTCGCGCGCCGGTCCCGAATGGACGATATGGCCGTCGTCGAGCACATAGGCATGATCGGCGATCTCGAGGCTCATGCGGGCGTTCTGCTCCACCAGCAGGACCGAAATGCCTTCATCCCGCATCTTCGACACGATGCGGAACACCTCGAGCACGATGAGCGGGGCGAGGCCCTGCGACGGCTCGTCGAGGATGAGCAGCTTGGGATTGAGCAGGAGAGCGCGCCCGATCGACAGCATCTCCTGCTCGCCGCCGGAGAGCTGGCGCCCCCTGCTCTGCCGGCGCTCGGCGAGCCTCGGAAAGAGCGCGTAGATGCGCTCGCCCGTCCAGGGTCCGGGGCGCTCCAGCGGCACCTTCAGGTTTTCCTCGACGCTGAGATTGGGAAAGATGCGCCGCCCCTCGGGCACGTAGCCGACGCCGCGGGCGGCGATGCGGAAGGTCGGCCAATGCGTGGTGTCGGTTCCGAAGATGGTGACGCGCCCCTCGCGCGCCGGCGTCAGGCCCATGAGGCTGCGCAACGTGGTCGTCTTGCCCGCGCCGTTGCGGCCGAGCAGCGCCGTGATCTTGCCCTCGGCGACCTCGAGGCCGACCCCGTGCAGGATATGGCTCTTGCCATAATAGGTGTGGAGGCCCTCGGCCGTGAGCGCCGCGGTCATGCGGCCTTGCCCAGATAGGCCGCCTGCACGGCCGGGTCGGCGGCGATGTCCTCGGGCGTGCCTTCGGCGAGAAGGCTCCCTTGATCGAGAACGGTGATCTTGTCGGCGAGGTGGAAAACCACCCGCATGTCGTGCTCGATCAGCACGATCGTGGCGTTGCCGTCGCGATGCAACCGGCGGATGAGCTGGGTGATCGCATAGGTTTCCTGATCGCCCATCCCGGCCGTCGGCTCGTCGAGCAGCAGGAGATGCGGCCGCAGCGACAGGGCCATCGCGATCTCGGCGGCGCGCTGATCGCCATGGGCCAGCTCGCCGACGAGGCGGCCGGCCTTGGCCGTCAGTCCGGCAAGATCGAGCGTCTCTTCGACGCTGCGCCTGATCTGCGCCTTCTCGGCGCGGCTGATCCACGGACGCAGACCGTAGCCGGCTGCGACCTCGGTGGCGATGCGCAGATTCTCGAACACCGTGAGCTCCGGGAAGATCTCGGTGATCTGGAAGGTGCGGCCCATGCCCAGCGCCACGCGCCGGTGCGCGGCGAGCATGGTGATGTCGCGCCCGTCGAAGACGATTCTTCCCGCGCTCGGCGGGAAGAAGCCGCTGATCAGGTTGAAGAAGGTGGTCTTGCCCGCCCCGTTCGGTCCGATGATGGCGCGCAGCTCGCCCTTGCGCACGCCGAGCGACACATCGCGCACCGCCACCAGGCTGCCGAAGCGCTTGGTGACCTTCACGACCTCCAGGACCGTGACGTCTCGCGAGGCCTCCTTGGCGCTCGAGATGTTCGTGGGTTCCCTGGCCGTCATGCTTCGCTCTTGCGCCGGATGAAGCCCAATAGGCCGCGCGGGAAGAACAGCACCACCAGCACGAACAACAGGCCGACGAACGACATCCAGTTGACGGTGATGCTCGACAGGTAATCCTGCAGCACGACGAACACCGCCGCGCCCAGGAGCGGCCCCCAGAAATTGCGCATGCCGCCCATCACCGCCATGATGACGAAATCGCCCGACTGGCTGTAATGCAGGCCGCGCGGATCGGCGAAATTGTTGACGAGCGCGTAGAGCGCGCCGGCGAACCCCATGAAGAAACAGGAGAGCGTGAAGGCGATCCAGATATGGCGCTCGACCGGGATGCCGAGGAAGCGGGCGCGCCGCTCGTTCTCGCGGATCGCGATCATGGTGCGGCCGAAGGGCGAGCCCAGGATGAAGCCCATCACGGCGACGATGATGGCGAAGCAGAAGAGCACGAAATAGTAGAAGGCGTTGGCGTTCGTCAGGATGTCGATCGAGAACAGGCCGAAATCGAGCGGCTGGCGCGAGAAGCCGCGCAGCCCGTCATCGCCGCCGGTCAGCGAGCTCCATTGGAAGGCGATGTAGTAGAACACCTGCCCGAAGGCGATGGTGACCATGGCGAAATAGACGCCGCGCCGTCGCACGATGAGAGCGCCGAGGAGGGCGCCGGCGAGGCCGCCGAGCAGCATGCCGCAAAGGAGCGAGAGCGGCGTGCTCGGCGCGATGAATTTCAGGGCCAAGCCCGCCCCGTAGGCGCCGAGGCCGAAATAGGCCGCGTGGCCGAAGGACAGGACGCCGGTGAAGCCGAGCAGGAAGTTCACCGACATCGCGGCGAGGGCCAGCACCAGGACGCGCGTGCCGAGCGCCGTGTAGCCGCCGAGCGGCACCATCCAATAGGGCGCGAGCAGCAGCGCCACCCAGATGGCGGCGATCACCGCGAGCTTGCGCGCCCCGTCCGACCCGCTCATGACAACATGCCTTCCTCGCCCAGGAGGCCGCGCGGGCGGATGAGCAGGATGACCGCCATCAGCACATAGATGATCGCCTCGCTCGCGGCCGGCAGGAACACGGCCGTGACGCCCGACGCCACGCCGATCAGCAACCCGCCGATCAGCGTGCCGGTGAGGCTGCCGACCCCGCCGACGATGATGGCGATGAAGCTCGGCATGAGGAGCCCCGTGCCCATGGTCGGCTCGAGGCCGAGCTGTCCCGCCGCCAGCACGCCGCTCAGGCCCGCCAGGTAGATGCCGGCCGCGAAGTTGAGCGAGCGCAGCATCTGCACATTGATGCCCATGGCGGCGACCGTCTCGAGATCGAGCGTGCCGGCGCGGATGCGGATGCCGAGGCGGGTATAGCGCAACATCACGAAGAGCAGCGTCACGGCGATCACCACCATGACGACCATGAACAGGCGATAGCCGGTGATGAAGAAGAACTCGTAGCTCAGCGGCTGGGCCAGCACCGCCGGAACCGTGACCGGCTTGCCCTGCGCCCCCCAGATGAACCTCGTTCCGTCCTCGATCATGAAGGCGAGGCCGAAGGTGAGCAGCAGGCTGTAGAGCGGATCGCGCCCGTAGAGCGGCCGGATCAGCACTCGCTCGACGACGAGCCCCAGCGCCGCAGTGAGCGGCGGCGCGATCACCAGCGCGCCCCAGAAGCCCACATAGGGAGTGATGGTGTAGGCGATATAGCCGCCGATGACGAGGAACCCGCCATGGGCGAAATTGATCACGTTGCTCAGATTGAGGATGAGCGACAGACCGAGCGCCATCAGCACGTAGAAGGCGCCGATGATCAGCCCGTTGGTGACGTTGAAGAGCAGGAGCTGGGTCATCGCGCGGTCATCTGGCGAAGGCGAAGAGCGCCGGCGTCCCACCTCTCCCCTTGCGGGAGAGGTCGATCCTATGGCGCACAGCGCCGAAGGATCGGGTGAGGGGTAAGAGGATGCGCTTCGCGCATCCATCTTGCTGCGACGCTCGACGCGGAGCGTCGAGCTTTGGCCAAGCTGAATGACCCCTCACCCGACGCCTCGCAAGTGCTCGGCGGCGACCTCTCCCGCAAGGGGAGAGGTGAAAGCGCGCCGATCGCCTGCGCGCGTTGGTCATGGCCGCCCCCGTGCCCGGCTCAGGCCGGCCACTGCACCTTGCAGCCGGTCGCGCTCTCGGCCGGCGCCGTCTTGTCGCCCGCGATGACGTGGTCGACGCGGAACAGATCCTCGGGATCGTCCTTGCCTTGGGTCACGGCCTCGCCGACGAAGGACGAGGTCATCAGCTGGTGGTCGCCTGAGCGGTAATAGCATTTGTTGGGCTGCAGCTTGACCTCGGGCGGCAATTCGAAATTGCCGAGCGCCTTGGCGAGCTTCACGGAGTCGATCGACTTTTCCTGGTTCGCCACTCCTGCGAGCGTGTGCACGGAGGTGTAGCCGAACCAGTGGCGCGCGGTCGGCACCTTGCCCCCATTGGCCTTGCGGATATCGGCGACGAACTTGTCGACGCCCGGCACGCCCGGTTGCTTCCAGTACCATTCGAACATCCAGATGCCGATGCGCGCCTCGGGCGGCATGGCCTCGAGCGATTCGAGCTCCTGCTGCAGCCCGGCGACGTGCATCTGCTTGTTCAGGCCGAACTGCACGATCTGCTTCAGGCAGTTCACCATGTCGGACCCCTGCGGCAGGATGAGGACCACGTCCGGATTGGCGGCCCGCGCCTTGATCAGATAGGCGGAGAAGTCGGTCGTGCCGAGCGGGGTCAGCTCGTTGCCGGTCATGGTACCGCCGAGCTTCTTCAGATCGGCCAAGGCGGCTTCCTGCAAGGTGTGGCCGAAAGCGTAGTCCGGCGTGATGAAATGCCATTTCTTGCCGTATTGGGTGAACAGGAGGTCGGAAATCGAGTTGGCCTCCATGCTCGTCGTGTTGCACACCCGGAAGACGTTCCATTTGCAATCGACGCCGGTGATGGTGTCGGTGTGGCCGCCCGAGACGATGTGCAAGACCTTCTTCTCGTTGCTGACCTGGGCGATCGCCTGCGCCACGCCCGAGTTCACGTCGCCGATGATGAAGGTCACCTGGTCGCGCTCGATGAGCTTGCGCGCTTTCTGCACCCCGGTGCCGACATCGTTCGCCGAATCCTCGACGAGCAGCTCGATGGGCCGTCCGAGTATGCCGCCCTTGGCGTTGATCTCCTCGGCAGCGAGCTTGGCGCCGGTCACCTCGTTCTGGGCGACGGCCGCATAGACGCCGGTCAAAGGATCGACAAAGCCGATCCTGATCGGCGTCTCGGCGCGCGCCGCGATGATGAACGGAGATGCGATCTGCAGGCCGCCGAGCGCGGCGGCGCCCTTCAGGACCGCGCGGCGATGGAATCGGCTGGGAAAAATCGGCGTTGCCATGGTTATCCTCCCCGGGTCGTTCGATCTTATCTTTCGATCCTATGTGATGGGATCGCTATCGTCGGCTCACAATATTGGGAGCCCTCGCCTATGGCGATCTTGGCCGTATTGGCCTTCCTCCGCAAGACTACCTAAGTCGCAGGCCTTTCTTTCCCCGCAAGCGGGACCTGCAAAAGCCGACGGGGCGCCGGCGCCTTACCTCTCCCATTTTGTGGGAGAGGCAAAGGACGCGCTTCGCGCGTCCGTCGGATTATCGACGCCCGACATAGGATGTCGGGCTTTGCTCGCGAGCGCGGGGAGCGAGCCGGGTGAGGAGGCAGCGCCCACGGCTGGAACCAGCCCCCCTCACCCGCCGCTCCGGCTGCGCCTCAGCGTCGACCTCTCCCACAAGGGGAGAGGTGAAGGGCGCTTCACTCCGTGTACGACCTGGTTTTGCAAAAATATTCGTTCCCCCGTGTCTTGTATTTACGGTCGGGAAACTTACATCAACTGAGCGACTTGCGGTCATTTCTGCGCACTCTCCGAGATGTCATTCAAAGAACGACATTTCCCCTCGGGGATGTTGAAATATTTCTGGGCGCGGTGGTTGCCGAGTTCAGGGCAGGGCAGCATTCGGCGTTTTGGATACTGTTTTCAGGAGTGGATTCTCATGACCGATGCTCATACCGACGCGCCCGCGTGATGACCACACGCACCACCCGATCCACCCTGTCGTTCAGGTCGCCCTTCAAGCTCCCCGAGCTCGACGAGGCTCAGCCCGCCGGAGACTACAGCCTGGACACGGATGAGGAATTGATCGAGGGGATATCGAGAATCGCCTGGCGGCGCGTCGCGGCATTCTTGCATATCCCGGCCATTGCGCGGCCTCAGGGATCCGCCGAATTCGTTTCCGTCGATCCGGCCGGGCTCGACGCAGCCCTGCTGCGGGACGGCGGATTGACGCTTTAGACTGATCGATTCCACCCTTGGAAGGATACAGGGACATGACCGCTCATCTCTACAAAGTCAGCCAGAACGTCGCTCTAGCGGACAGCGCGGGCATCAACTTGAAGCCGTTCGCGACCTATAAGATCGTCGCCACGCGCCCGATGCGGGGGACTGAGCTGCAATATCGCGTCAAGGGCGAGCATGAGCGATTCGAACGTGTCGTCGACGAGTTTCAGATAAAGGCCCTCGAGCCGTCGGCCTCGGACGCGCAATGACGCCGGGTCGCCGGGACGGCGTTCGCCGATGCCGGACCCTGCCCCTTATCCGGTGATAGGACCTTCAAATTCACCACACTAGCCAGCCCCGTTCCTCGTTCGGATTCGGGCCCGCATCGTCCCCGCCTTGCCTTTGCCGCTCTGCCGCGCCACAAGCCCCCCGTCATGCTGCACATCAACGACCTGACCTTGCGCATCGCCGGGCGGCCGCTCTACGAGAAGGCGAGCGTCGCCCTGCCGGAGGGCGCGCGCGTCGGTTTCGTGGGCCGCAACGGCTCGGGCAAGACGACCTTGTTCAACGCCATCGCGGGCGAGATCGCACCCGATGACGGCACGATCTCGCTGCCCAAGGCCGCAAAGCTCGGCCGCGTGGCGCAGGAGGTCCCCGGGGGGCCCGAGACCCTGATCGAGGTCGTGCTGGCGGCCGACCAGGAGCGCGCCGCCCTGATGATCGAGCGCGAGACGGCAAGCGATCCCCACCGCATCGCCGAGATCGAGACGCGGCTCGTCGATATCGACGCGCATTCGGCTGAAGCCCGCGCCGGCGCCATCCTGCACGGGCTCGGCTTCTCCTCGGCGGCGCAGACGCGGCCTTGCTCGGAGTTCTCCGGCGGCTGGCGCATGCGGGTCGCGCTCGCGGCCGTGCTGTTCGCCGAGCCGGACCTGCTGCTGCTTGATGAGCCGACTAATTATCTCGATCTCGAAGGCACGCTCTGGCTCTATGATTATCTGTCGCGCTATCCGCGCACGGCGCTGATCATCTCGCATGACCGCGAGCTCTTGAACGAGGCGGTCGACCACATCCTGCATCTGACGGACCGCAAGCTCACCCTCTACAAGGGCGGCTATGACGAGTTCGAGCGGCGGCGGCGCGAACAGGCGGCCCTGCAGACGAAGGCGCGCGAGAAGCAATTGGCCGAGCGCAAGCATCTGCAGGCCTTCGTCGACCGGTTTCGCGCCAAGGCGACCAAGGCTCGCCAGGCGCAATCACGCATCAAGCGGCTGGAGAAGATGGAGCCGATCGCCGCCGTCGCCGAGGAGCAGGTGCTGCCCTTCAACCTGCCGACGCCGGAGCGGGCGCTGGCGCCGCCCTTGATGTCCTTCGAGGGCGTGCGGGGCGGCTACGGCGAGCGGGTGGTGCTCCATCATATCGACACGGTGCTCCTGCCCGACGACCGCATCGCGCTGCTCGGCGCCAACGGCAACGGCAAATCGACCTTCGCCAAGCTGCTCACCGGTCGCCTCGCGCCCCTGTCCGGCGAGATCAGGCGCTCCTCGAAGCTCAAGGTCGCCTATTTCGCCCAGCACCAGCTCGACGAGCTCGACGAGACCGGCACGCCGCTCTCGCATGTGACGGCGCGTATGCCCGACGCCTTCGAGAGCAAGCGCCGCGCGGCCGTCGCCCGTATGGGCTTTTCGGGCGACACCTCCGAGAAGCCGATCACGGCGCTGTCGGGCGGCGAGAAGGCGCGGCTCCTGCTCGGGCTCGCCACCATGGAGGCGCCCCATCTCCTGGTGCTCGACGAGCCGACCAACCACCTCGACATCGATGCGCGTGCCGCCCTCGCCGAGGCGCTCAACGACTATGGCGGGGCGGTGGTGCTGATCACCCATGACCGCTTCCTGCTCGACGCTTGCGCCGACCGGCTGTGGCTCGTCGCCGACGGGCGGGTCGCGCCCTTTGACGGCGATGTCGACGAGTATCGCCGTCTGGTGCTGTCGGGAGGCTCGGGGCGCGGCATCCGCAAGGCGAAGCGCGCCGGCGCCAAGGATTACGCGACGGGCGCCTATGACGGCACATTGGGGAAGCAGGCGCCGGCTTCCTCCCCGGCGCGCCCCTCTGCCTCGGCGAGGAAGCAGATCGCCTCGGTCGAGGAGCGCATGGAGAAGCTCTCGGGCCTGATCGCCAAGATCGATGCCGCGCTCGCCGACGGCACCGCCTTCGCGGCCGAGCCGAAACGGGCAAACCTCCTCGCCCGGCAGCGCAACGACCTCAAGACGGCGCTCGCCCGCGTCGAGGAGGAATGGCTCGAGGCGAGCGAGGCGGCGCAGTGACGGCGGCGTCGTGGCGCCCTAATAGAGCCCGGGAATCAGTCGTGAGGTGCGGGCGCAATAGGCGCCGTACTCGTCGCCGAACTGCGAGCGCAGCAGCCTCTCTTCGGCGCGGATGCGCGCCAGGAGCGGCGGTATGATGAGCGCCGTGAGCAGCATGCCGACGCCGGAGCGATAGGCCAGGCCCCAGCCCAGCGAGTTGACCAGCAATCCCAGATAGCTCGGGTGGCGGATGACGCCATAGACGCCGCCGGTGACCAGCCTGTGCCCGGGCTGGATGGCGACCAGCCCGCTGAAGCGGTCTCCGAGCACGAAGACCGGCCAGAGCCGCAGCGCACCGCCGGCAGCGAACAGGACGACGCCAAGCCAGCGAATGGCATCGCCGTCGATGGTCCAGAACTCCGTCCGGTCCGCATAGGCCGGCAGATAGCCGCCCAGCAGTCCGAGCAGCGCAAAGGCGGCGATCACCCAGCGGTTGCCACGATCCTCGCGCACGCCTGGGCTCAGGTTTCCGCCGGCGAACAGCGATGCGCCAGCCAGCACGAAGAGCGCGACCGCGAGCGCGACGAGCGCCGGGTTGGAGAAGAAGGCGGCAAACCCGCCCCAGCCGAGGACGGCGAGGCCGAGATAGGCGGCGGTGCCCCCAACGATCAGCGCCAATCTGACGGTCAGGGTCATCGTCTCTCCTGCCCGGCTCCCCAAGTGCGGTAAGGTCTCCTGCCCCCTCCTTACGACGCGTTCGCCGGCCATGTCGAACAGTTCCGGCGAGGAAGTGAAGAGGACGCGCGGGGCTTGCCGAGATTCTCCGCAATTCTCTTGAAGAGTGATAAGTGATCATATACACTTATCGCGGTGATCAAGCGGATACGCCACAAGGGGTTGGAGAGGTTCGCCCGGACCGGGGACACGAGAGGCATTCAGGCGGGCGATCTGACTGAGTAAGACTAGCGGCCAGAAAGGAGAGCTATGGAGCTACATGACCCGGCTCACCCCGGCGAGGTGTTGCGGGAGGGCTACATCAAGCCCCTCGGGGTGACCGTCAAGGCTGCCGCCGAATGGCTCGGCGTCACGCGCATGACCCTCTCGGCCCTTCTCAACGGCCGTCATGGGCTTTCCCCTGAGATGGCGATCCGGCTCGAAAAGGCCGGGTGGGGATCGGCCGATCATTGGCTGCGAATACAGGTGCAACGTGACCTTTGGGAAGTCCGGCAACGCGCCGCCTCGATCAAGGTGAAGCGCTATCCAAACCCTGAGCCCGCTCCGGCTTGAGCTCTATTCCCCTGACCATCATCGGGCCGCCGGTGGAAGTCCATTTCAAGCCGGCGCACTACGAACAGAGGCGTAGTAGGCACGCCTGAAAATCCATGGCTTTTCGCGGGCCAACTGAATCGGACTGGAGCACTATGCGGAGACATTGGTGCGCTCACCCTCTCCCCTCGCGGGCGGGGTAAGCACGCCATCGCCGCTCCCTATCCTGCCGCCGTCCAAGATGTGTGAATGGCGTCGCCCCGAGGGGAGAGGGAAGCGCGCCCGATATCGACCCGTGAAAGCGGCAAGCATGGAGCGCGATGGGGCAGTGGGCGAGCTTCGGAGGAATTTCAAACAGACCTCTGCGCCTCCATTCTTTCCCTTGCAGGGGACGAGAATTTGTGCTTGACTGTTTCGTCGGCTCGATGGTTTGCGTTGCATCGCAATATAGGTTGCGGCGATGGCCAGCCGCGTCCGCTGTATTTTGGCTGTTGTTTACAGCCGATGTTGCGGCGCAACATAAATCGGCGCGATGGACCCGCCGGCAACGCCTCCCCGGCTCGCCCGAACTGTATTTTATCTGTTATTTACAGATGTTGCGCCGCAACATCGGCTTCGGCGACCGGCCTGCCGGCAACGCCTCCGTCGGCGTATTTCGGCTGTATTTACAGCGGCGCTGCATTCAAGCAGGATGGGGGTCGCTCGAGAAAAAACGTGAGACCCTCCGGCGCTCGGCCAGCCCTCGGCCTCACCGCTCCTTCACATAGGGAATGCCCGAGGCGCGCGGCGGGATGGCGCGGCCGACGAAGCCGGCGAGCAGGATCACCGTCATGAGGTAAGGCAGGGCCTGGATCGCCTGCACCGGCACGCTGATGCCGCCGGGCAGCGCGACGCCTTGCAGGCGGATGGCCACCGCGTCGAGCAGGCCGAAGAGCAGGCAGGCGCCGAGCGCCGGCCAGGCGCGCCAATGCGCGAAGATCAGGGCGGCGAGCGCGATGAAGCCCTTGCCGGCCGTCATCTGCGGCAGGAAGCCCGCGGCCTGCGACACGGATAGATAGCTGCCGCCGATGCCGCATAAGAGGCCGCTGATCATCACGGCGCGATAGCGCAGCGAGCTGACCGAGACGCCGGCGGTATCGACCGCGCCCGGATAGTTGCCGACCGCGCGCAGCCTCAGGCCGAAGCGCGTGCGGGCGATGACGAAGCTCGTGACCGCGACCGCGATCAGCGTGAGATAGACGGGCGCCGGATGGCCGGAGAGCACGCCGGCGTAGAGCGGGCCGATGACGGGCACCCCCTTCAACATGGCGGCCCCGGGCAGCACCAGGTCCGGAAAGCGCGCCGCGCCTTCGAGCGAGGGCGTGCGGCCGCCCTGGCCGTACCAAGCGTTGCCGATCACCGCCGTCAGCCCCGCCGCCAGGAGGTTGATGGCGACGCCGGAGACGATCTGGTTGCCGCGCTGGCTGATCGAGGCGAAGCCGTGCAGCAGCGCGAAGGCGACCGAGGCGAGGATGCCGGCGCCGAGTCCGATCCAGGCCGAATGCGTCGCATAGGCGGCCGCCGCCGAGGCGAAGGCTGCGACCAGCATCTTGCCCTCGAGCCCGATATCGACGATGCCGGAGCGCTCCGACCACAGGCCCGCGAGGCAGGCCGCGATCAGCGGCACGGAGAGCCTCAGCGCCGAGGCGAGGACGACGGAGACGAGCGTCGAGAAATCGGTCAGGGCGTCCATGGAACGACCCCTTCGGAGGGCGCCGGCGCCCCACCTCTCCCCTTGTGGGAGAGGTCGATCCTGGAGCGCCGTAGCTTGCCGTAACGCAGCAAGCGTGCGCTTGCTGCTATGGCGCGGAAGGAGCGGGCGAGGGGGGCGACTTCCACGGTCGGTGCCGCCCCCCTCACCCGGAGCCCTCGCCGTGTCCGGGCTCCGACCTCTCCCACAAGGGGAGAGGTGAAGGCCCCCGCCCTCATATCACCGCCCTCCTCGGCACCAGCCCGGCGATGCCGCGGCGGAACAGGCCGTCGAGCGCGCCTGCGAACAAGATCAGCACGCCGCCGATTACCGTCACCATGTCGCGGGTGATCGCCGGATGATCGAAGGAGAGCTCCGCCCCGCCCTGATAGAGCATGCCGAACAACAGCGCCGCGAGCACGACGCCCGCCGGATGAGCGCGACCCATCAGCGCGACCGCTATGCCGACAAAGCCGTAGCCCGCGGTGAATTCGAGGAGGAGATGCTGCTGCACGCCCAGCACCTCGTTGACCGCGAGGCCTGCCGCCAGCGCGCCCGAGAGCGCCATGGTGAGCATGGTGATGGTCTCCGGCGAGATGCCGGCATAGACGGCCGCCGCCGGGCTCGCGCCCACGGTGCGGATCGCGTAGCCGAGCCTCGACCGATAGACGAGGAGAAACACGCCATAGGCCGCGAGCAGCGCCAGCGGGAAGGAAAGGTTGAGCGGCGTCGTCGGCATGTTGTAGCCGAGCGCATTGCCGATGTCGTGGATGAAGGGAAGATGCGCATTCGGCCCGAAGGAGCGCGTCTCCGGCGCCATCGACTTCGGATTGCCGATCACGTTGACGAGCAGATAGACGATGAGGATGGCGGCGAGGAAATTGAACATGATCGTGGTGATCACGACATGGCTGCCGCGCCGCGCCTGCAGATAGCCAGGAATGAAGGCCCAGAACGCGCCGAAGGCCGCGGCTGACAGGATGGCGAGCGGCAGCACGATGATCGACGGCAGCGCGTCGAGCGACAGGCAGACGAGCGCGGCGCCGAGCCCGCCGAGCGTCGCCTGGCCCTCGGCGCCGATGTTGAAGAGGCCGGCATGGAAGGCGACCGCGACGGCGAGGCCGGTGAAGATGAAATTGGTCGCGTAGTAGAGCGTGAAGCCGATGCTTTCCGCCGAGCCGAGGCTCCCCTCGATGAGGATGCGGGTCGCGTCGAGCGGGCTCTCGCCGATGGCGGCCACCACCAGGCCGGCAACCAGGAAGGCGGCGGCCGTGGCGACCGCCGGCACCAGCGCCACATCGGCCCATTTCGGCAGCTCGATGGGCGTGCTCACTTGCGGCTGTCCGGCAAGCGCAGATCGCCGGCCCTATCGAGCGGCAGGAAGGGATCGTGCGCGATCTCCCACAGATGGCCGTCGGGGTCCGCGACATAAGAGGAGTAGCCTCCCCAGAATGCCTTCCGTGGGGGCTTCAGCGGTCGCGCGCCCGCTTCCACCATGGCAGCGAAAACGCGATCGACTTCGGCCTCGCTCCCGAGATTATGCGCCATCGTAACGCCCGGAAAACCGCTCGCCGTGTTCTCGACCTGGGCATCGGCCGCCAGCGCGTCGCGCGGGTAAAGCGCGAGCGCGAAGCCATTCATCTGGAAGAAGACGATATCGCCCTGGCTCGCCGCCGAGGCAGTCCAGCCCAAGCGCTCGTAGAATCGTCTGCTCGCCCCGAGATCGCTCACCCCAAGCGTGACGAGGGAGAGGCGCTGCTCCATCACGCAGCCTCTTGCGTCACGCCGGCCATCAGCAAGCCGAGATCGTGCATATCCGTCGCATCCGGGCGCCGCTCGCCGGTGATGCGTCCGCCGCACATGACGAGGATGCGGTCGGAAAGGCTCATGATCTCCTCCAGCTCGACCGAGACGAGCAGGATGGCGACGCCCGCATCGCGCAGCGCCACTAGGCGCCGGTGGATGAACTCGATCGCGCCGATATCGACGCCGCGCGTCGGCTGGCCGACCAGCAGCACCTTGGGGGAGCGCTCGATCTCGCGCGCCAGCACGATCTTCTGCTGGTTGCCGCCGGAGAATTTCGAGGTCCTGAGCAAAGGGTCGCGCGGGCGCACGTCGTAATCCTGCATGCTCGCGGAGAGGTCGGCGACCATGGCTTGGCGATCGAAGAGCGGCCCACGCCCATAGCGCTCCTCGTGCGTGAAGCCGAGCGCCGCGCTCTCGAAAGCCGGGAAAGGCGGCACGAGCCCCATGCGCAGCCGATCCTCAGGCACATGCAAGAGACCCCGGCGGCGCAGCTCGCGCGGGTTGAACACGCGCGCGTCGAGGTGCTGGCCGGCAAGCGCCATCGATCCCGAGCTCGGCGCGACGATGCCGGAGAGCGCGGCGAGGAGCTCGCTCTGGCCGTTGCCGGCGACACCGGCGACACCGACGATCTCGCCCTCCCGCAAGGTGAAGGAGACATGGTCGAGGCGCAGCACGCCGCGCTCGTCGACGACCGACAGGTCCTTCACCTCGAGCACCGGCGCGCCCGGCTCGCGCGGCGTCTTCTCGACGCGCAGCAGCACCTCGCGGCCGACCATCAGCGCCGCCAGCTCGCGCGGCGAGGTCTTGGCGGTGTCCATGGTCGCGACGATCTCCCCCTGGCGCATGACGCTGACGCGATCGGTCGCCGCCATGATCTCCTGCAGCTTATGGGTGATGAGGATGATGGTCTTGCCTTGCGCCTTCAGCGCCGCGAGCAGCTTGAACAGCGCCGTCGCCTCGTCCGGCGTCAACACCGCCGTCGGCTCGTCGAGCACCAGCACATTGGCGCCGCGGTAGAGCGCCTTGACGATCTCGACGCGCTGCTGCTGCCCGACCGAGAGATGGCCGACCAAGGCGTCCGGATCGATGACCAGGCCGTAATCCCTGGCGAAGCCCGACAGCGCCGCACGCGCCCTGCCGGCACCTTCCGCCAACATGGCGCCACCTTCGACGCCGAGCATCACATTGTCGATCACGCTGAGCTCCTGGACCAGCATGAAATGCTGGAACACCATGCCGATGCCGGCCTTGATGGCGATCTGCGAATTGGCGATGCGGATCGTCCGGCCGCCGACCCTGATGGTGCCGGCATCCGCTTCGTAGAAGCCGTAGAGGATGGACATCAGCGTCGATTTGCCGGCGCCGTTCTCGCCGACGATGCCGTGGATCGAGCCCTCGGCGACGGTGAGGTTGACGTTCCTGTTGGCGCGCACCTGGCCGAAGCTCTTGTCGATGCCGATCAGCTCGATGGCAGGCCGTGGCGTCGACACGGCTCCGGTCACGGCGGACACGAGCGGGTCGCGGTCCAGTCCGGCACGGCGAGCGTGCCGGCGATGATCGCGGCTTTCGCCTTCTCGACCGCCTGCTGCATTTGCGGCGTCACCAACGCCTTGTTGGCATCGTCGATGGCGATGTCGAGCCCGCCTTCGGCGAGACCGAGAAGCCGGGCGCCTGGCTTCCACTTGCCGGCTTCGGCATCCTTCAAGGCGAGGTAGACGGCATTGTCGGTGCGCTTGAGCAGGCTCGTCAGCACATGGCCTGGAAAGAGCCCGTTCTGATTCGAATCCGAGCCGATGCCGAGTACACTGGCGTCGGCCGCGGCGCGCAGCACGCCGAGGCCGGTCTGGCCGGCGGCCTGCAGCACCACATCGGCGCCTTCGGCGATCTGCGAGCGCGCGAGCTCGGCGCCACGCGCCGGATCCGTGAAGGCCGCCGGCGTATCTCCGGCATAGGCCTGCAGCACCGAGATGCCGGGGCGCTGCGCCTTCGCGCCCTTCTCGTAGCCGCAGGCGATGCGGCGGATGATCGGCAAATCCATGCCGCCGACCATGCCGATCTTGCCGGTCTTCGAGGCCATGGCCGCCATCAGGCCGACCAGGAAGCCGCCCTCCTGCTCCTTGAACACGACCGATTGGACATTCGGCTTGTCGACCACGGCGTCGATGATGACGAAGCGCGCTTTCGGGAAGTCGGACGCAATCTTGTCGACCGCGGAGGCGAAGGGAAAGCCGATGGCGATGATCGGATCCTCGCCGCGCGAGGCGAAGCGGCGCAACACCTCCTCGCGCTCGACATCGCTCTTCACCTCGAATTCGCGATAGGCCGTGCCGGTCTCGGTCTTGAAGCGTTCGACGCCGCGATAGGCGCCCTCGTTGAAGGAGGCGTCGAACTTGACGAGGTTGTATAGGATCGCGGGGCGGAGCGGCTCGGCGGAGGCAGCGGGGGAGGCACCGCAGAGCGCGAGGCTCAGGCACAGGAAGGCGGCAGCTTTCTCGCGCTTACCCTCTCCCCTCGCGGGAGAGGGTAGCCCGCCCCCCGGGCCGTGCCTTCGGCACGCCCAAGGATAAACTCCGTCGGGTCGGGAGACGGGGCGGAGCCGCTCGCGAATTCCCCCTTTCCCACCCTTCGCTGACGCGAAGAGCACCCTCTCCCACCAAGGGGAGAGGGTCGGCGCGCAACGATCAGCGTCGCTCAATTCGGGCATTTCTGGTCGGACATGTAGTCATGCACCTGGATGGTGCCGGCAACGATGTCGGCTGCCGCCTTGTCGACCGCGGCCTTCATCTCGGGGGTGACCAGCGCCTTGTTGTTGTCGTCGAGCGAGTAGCCGACGCCGTTCTCCTTCAGGCCGAGTATGTAGACGCCCGAGCTCCACTGGCCGTTCTTGGCGTCGGTGAAGGTGTTGTAGGTCGCGACATCGACGCGTTTCAACATCGAGGTCAGCACATGGCCGGGAAAGAGCCCGTTCTGGTTGGAATCGACCCCAATGCCGAGCTTGCCTGCATCGGCGACCGCGCGCAGCACGCCGACCCCGGTGCCGCCGGCGGCGTGGTAGACGATGTCGGCGCCGCGATCCATCTGCGACTTGGCAAGCTCACCGCCCTTGACCGGATCGTTCCAGGCGGCGCCCGTCGTGCCGGTCATGTTCTGCAGCACCTCGATCGCGGGGTTGACGTATTTCGCGCCCGCGACGTAGCCGCAGGCGAATTTGCGGATGAGCGGGATGTCCATGCCGCCGACGAAACCGAGCTTGCCGGTCTTCGAGGCCTTTGCCGCCATCAGCCCGACCAGGAAGGAGCCTTCATGCTCCTTGAACAGGATCGAGCGCACATTCGGCTTGTCGACCACGGCATCGATGATGGCGAATTGCGTCTTGGGAAATTCGGGAGCGACCTTCTCGAGCGCGCTCTCTTGGCTGAAGCCGACGGCGATGATCGGGGAATAGCCGTCGCGGGCGAAGCGGCGCAGCGCCTGCTCGCGCTGGGCGTCGTTCTGGATCTCGAAGTCGCGGAAGTCGATGCCGGTATCCTGCTTGAACTTCGCGGCGCCGTTCGCTACCCCCTCGTTGAAGGACTTGTCGAACTTGCCCCCGAGATCATAGACGACGGCCGGTTTGATATCGGCCGCGCCTGCGGGGTTGACGCCGGCAAGCGCCGCCGCCAGAGCGAGGCCGAGAATCGATGCATGTCGCGCCATGAAGCTCTCCCTTTGTCACCCGGTCGGCGCCGTGCCTGCACGTCGCCGACGACGCCACGAATGCATGTTTCCACAGTCTCGCGCGCCGGGCAAACGCAGTCTTCCCTGGCCCGCGACGCGATGCCCGACCGCGACGGCCTTGCCGTCAGGAGGCGCGCCATGAGGTCAGCGATGCCGGCATCGAGGCGCGGGGGCATGATCTGCGCCGGCGCGAGAGAGGCGCGATGGGGTCCAACCAATGTTGGGAGAACGGGCATATGCGTATCGTCAAGCTCATGACTGCGGCGCTGATGGCGACGGCCTTCAGCGGCACGAGCGCGATGGCGGCCGGCGCCGTCGTCGTCGCACCCGATCGCAGCGTCCTGTTCTGGAGCCTGCACCAACGCAGCGTCGGGATCGCCGTCGATTTGGCGATGAGCAGTTGCGCTGCGCGGTTCACCAGCTGCACCATCGGGCGGACTTTCGACCATGGTTGCCTCGGCGTGGCGCGCTCGCCAAACCACAGGGTCTGGGGATATGCGGCCCGCGACACGCCGGGCGAAGCCCGGCTCGCCGCCATCGGCCAATGCGCCCAATACGGGGCGAGCTGCATGATCCAGATCGTCAGCTGCGAATAGCCGCGTCGGCGACCGACATGCGCGCGGCCGTCAGGGAGCAACGCGGCGCGCCCGCCCGATGCCGGGACTTCGCCACAATCCAGGCCAGTCAGTGCCATTGGCGACTCACAAAGCCTCGCTCTATGATCGGCGCCCGCGGGAGAAGGGCATCAGGCGTCGGCGGGCAGGGCACCGGATCGATCGATGAAGAGATTGCGTCTCTATTGGCTTTCCGTCGCCCTTCCCCTCATGGTGGCGATCTTCATCGGCGTCTCGCCGCTGCCGATCAGGACCGATCTGCAAAATCTCGTCTTCGACAATTATCAACGCCTGGATCCGCGGGTCTACGACCCCGATTCGCCGGTGCGGATCGTCGACATCGACGATGAATCGCTGAAACGCTATGGGAGGCAATGGCCCTGGCCACGCTCGCAACTCGCGGCCTTCGTCGATTATTTGAAGGCTCACGGCGCCTTGGCGATCGGCTTCGACTTCCTGTTCGCGGAAGCCGATCAGATGGGGATCGCGGAGCTGATCCGCGACCAGCCGCGCGAACGCGCGCTCGAGCTGATCGCGCAGGAGCTGGACAAAAGCGGCTCCTATGACGAGGCTTTCGCCAAGTCCTTGAGCGCGGCGCCCGTGGTGCTGGGCGCGGCGCTCGTCAACGACGTGTCACAGGCGAAAGTCCAGCGCAACGAGAGCGAAGGCCAGGATTTGCTGCCCGTCAAGGCGGGCTTTGCCCATGCGGGCGACGATCCTCTGCTCTTCCTGCACGGGTTTCAGGCGAGCATCGCGCCCATCAAGCTCCTCGCGGACCGCGCGGCCGGCATCGGCGCGCTGAACTGGGTGCCCGACCGCGACCGGGTCATCCGGCAGGTGCCGCTCGTCTTCGCCTTGCGAAACGAGCTCGTGCCGAGCCTCGCGGCGGAGGCGCTGCGGCTCGCCCAGGAAGAGGGCGCAAGCTATTTCATCAAGTCCTCGAATGCCTCGGGCGAGACGGCTTTCGGCGCGGAGACCGGGATCGTCGCGATCCGCATCGGCCAGATGCCGATCGACACTCAACCGAGAGGCGATGTGCGCATCCGCTTCACCAAGCATGAGCCGCGCCGCTTCATCCCGGCCTGGAAATTGATCAACAACGAGGTCGACCCCGCCGAGATCGAAAACAAGATCATCTTCATCGGCTCGAGCGCCGCGGCGCTCGGCGACATGGTGACGACGCCGCTCGATTCTTCCGTCCCCGGTGTCGAGATGCATGCCCAGATTCTCGAGCATATCCTCACCGGCGCGAGCCTGGTGCGCCCCGATATCGCCGACGGCGTCGAATTGATGGCGACGCTGTTCTTGTCGCTGGTCGTGATCTTCCTTTTGCCCTTCGTCTCCTCGACCGTGGGAGCCGTGATCGGCGGCCTCGGCGTTGCCGCCATGGTCGGCGGGAGCTGGTGGGCCTTTACCGTCAAGGGGCTGTTGATCGACCCTGTCTTCCCGAGCCTCGCCACCGGCGCCGTGTTCCTTGCGGGTGTATTGGCGCTGTATGGCCTGAAGCAGTCGCAGGAACGCTTCGTCCGCCAGGCCTTCGGCCGCTTCGTCTCGCCGGCGGTGGTGCAACGCCTCGCCGAGAACCCGGACAAGCTCGCCCTCGGCGGCGAGAACCGCGAGCTGACCTTGTTGTTCTGCGATCTGCGTTCCTTCACCACCTTATCCGAAGGCTTCGACGCGCACGGGCTGACGCGCTTCCTCAACGAGTATCTCACCCCCATGACCGATGTCGTGCTCGACCACGGGGGCACCGTCGACAAGTATATGGGCGACGCCATTATGGCGTTCTGGAACGCCCCGCTCGACGATGACAAGCATGCAAGGAACTCGGCGATGACGGCGCTTGCCATGCGCGCAGAGCTGGTCAAGCTGAACGAGCGTTGGCAGGCGCGCGCCGCGGCGGAGAACAAAGCCTTCCCGGTCGTGCGCTTCGGCGTCGGCCTGAACAGCGGCATCTGTTGCGTCGGCAATCTCGGCTCGGCTCGGCGCTTCGACTACTCCGCCATCGGCGACGACGTGAACGTGGCCTCGCGTCTCGAGGGCGCGACCAAATTCTTCGGCGTCGATATCGCGGCGAACGGCGCAACCCGCGACGAAGCGCCTGAGCTCGCCTGGCTCGAGATCGATCAAGTGCTGGTGAAGGGCAAGACCGTGCCGATCGTGGTCTATACGCTCGTGGGCGACGAGACGGTCGCCGCGAGCGAGAGCTTCAAGGCGCTCGCCACCAGGCATGCGGCGATGCTGGCCGCCTTCCGCAGCCGCGCCTTCGACAAGGCGCTCGGTTTGGCCGAGGCGGTGGCGGCCATGGCCCCGGCCGAAATCAGAGGCCTCTACGCCTTCTACCGCGCCCGCATCGGCGCGCTCGTGGCCGAGCCGCCCGGCGACGACTGGTCGCCGGTGTTGAAGCTCGAGGAGAAGTGACACGTCATCTATGACGTGTGATCCCCGGCGAGCCGCCCCCGGGGTCGCGCCTTCGGCGCGCCCAAGCATGAACTCCGCGGCGAGGGAAGGGGATCTACCGCCGGCCGAGCTTGCCGAAGGGGCTGTTCAGACGCTCGAGCTTGCGAGCCTTGCGCGCGGCGTAACGGGCGTCGCGCTCGGCCTTCTTCTCTTCCTCGAGCGCCGCCTTCCAGGCGACAGCCTCGGCATGTTCACGGGCTTCGCGTTCCTCGCGCTCGGCCTTCTCGGCAGCCTCCCTGGCCTCGCGGACGGCGCGTTCGGCCGCCTCTTGAGCCTCGCGTGCCGCCTTCCGCTCCGCGATGCGGGCGTCGCGCGCCTGGGCGATCGCCAGCCGCTCGGCCTGCTTCTTGAGGAAGTCCGGATCACCGCCTTTGATCTTGGCGCGAAATCTCTCCAGCACGGCCTGCTTGGCGGTCGCTGCCGCGCTCAGCCTCTCGTCGAAATTCGGGTGTTGGAAGGTAGCCATATGTCTCCGTCTCGAATGGACTAGAATCGCGGCCGACTCGACCTTTGTCGAGGCAGTCTTGCCGGCCTCTCGTTCAAGGGTGTTCGTGGAGCGGGATGCCCCGCG
>JBIOEJ010000107.1:0-20449 GCA_044445965.1 Hyphomicrobiales bacterium | reverse complement strand
CGAAAGTGGTACGCACCGTCGGCTGCGGCGCCCGCGGAGCCCGCCCTCGGGGGGGTACGGCGGGGGCCCAAGCCCCGAAGGGCCGGTGCCACGCCGGAGCGGTTGTGTGTGTGGGCGAGCCCCCCAAGGTGACCCGCCGGGGCCCGCGGTATCGACCCTAGGGCGGGCTACGCCGCCGCCGCAGCCGACGGTGCGTACCACTTTCGAGCGAAGTGTCATTACAGTCCCATATAGGTCTCTTGGATCTGCCGATCGCCGCGCAGCAAGGCCGCCTCGCCCTGCCTCACGATACGACCGTGATCGAGCACATAGGCTTGCTCGGCGACTTCGAGAGCCTCCGACACGTTCTGCTCGACAAGCACAATCGTCAGCCCCTCGCTTTGCGCCAGCTTCTGCACGATCTCGAAGACACGTTCGACCATCAGCGGCGACAGGCCGACCGAGGGCTCGTCCAGCATCAGCAGCGAGGGCCGGCTCATCATGGCGCGGGCGATGGCACACATCTGCCGCTCGCCGCCCGAGAGCTGGCCGGCGAACTGATCGCGTCGTTCGCCCAAGATCGGAAAGATATCCATGACCTCGCGCATGCGCTCCGCCATCGCGGGGCGCGCCGCTTTGACGTAGGCGCCGAGTTCGAGATTCTCCTGGACCGTCATGAACGGAAAGAGCCGTCCACCCTCGGGCACCATGGCAAGTCCGCGCTCGGTCACCTCATGGGCGGGACGGTTGGTGATGTCCGCGCCGCGAAAGGCGATGCGCCCCGCTTGCGCGCGCACCAGGCCGCAGATCGTGGACAGCAGAGTGGTCTTGCCAGCGCCATTCGCTCCCACGACCGAGACGACTTGGCCTTCGGAAACCTCAAGCGACACATCTTCGAGAACCGGCACGTCACCATAGCCGGCGAAGACATTGTCGACGCGCAGGACCGAGCTCATCGGCGCTTTCTTCCGACATAGGCTTCGACCACCTCCGGGCTGCCCAGCACCTCCTCGGCTGTGCCCTCGGCGAGCTTGGCCCCACGATTCAAGACCACGACGCGGCGGGAGAAGGTGCGCACCACCTTCAGATTGTGCTCGATGACGAGGAAGGTATAGCCCCGTGCATTCAGCGACTGGACGAGCTCGACGACTTGATGGACCTCGGTGGCGTTCAGGCCGGCCATGACCTCGTCGAGCAGCAGGATGCGCGGCTGCGTCGCCAAAGCGCGCGCGACCTCCAGCCTGCGGCGCTCGCTCAGCGTCAGGGCGCCGGCGCGCACCGAGGCGCGCGCGCCGAGGCCGACGAGCTCGAGAATGCCCTGCGCATGCCTCGCCGCATCCGTCAGACGCGGATGCCTCAGGAAGGCGCCGACCATCGCATTCTCGAGGACGGTCAACGAGGTCAAGGTCTGCGAGATCTGGAAGGTCCGGCCGAAACCGAGCCGAGCGCGAACCTGTGGCGGTGCTTGGCTCACGTCGACGCCATCGAAGAGGATTCGGCCTTGCGTTGGGGAGAGCTGGCCTGTCAGCAGGTTGAACAGGGTCGTCTTGCCGGCGCCGTTGGGACCGATAATGCTGACGATCTCGCCTTGCGCCACGTCGAAGGCGACGGAATCGACGGCAAGCAATCCGCCGAAGCGCTTGGAGACTGTATCGACGCTGAGGAAAGCCTGGCTCACGCGGCGGCCCTCCGACCAGACACACGCGACCAGAGATCCCGGATCGCTCCCACGAGGCCGCGTCGCATGAATAGCGCCGCGAGCACCAGGAAGGTTCCAAGCGCGATGAGGTGCGACCCCGGCGCCAGCGCGCCCAAGCGCGCGCGCAGCCAGCCCTCCAGCGGGACCACGAGAAGGGCGCCGAGCAGCGGACCATAGGCGGTGCCGGTGCCGCCGATCAGGACGATCAGCGCAAATTTCACGCCGACCTCGGAGAGCGTCAGCACGGTCGGCGGATCGACAATGCGTAGATACATGGCAAAGAGCGTTCCGCCCGCGCCCGTCAGCGCGGCGCTGACCGCCATGCCGGCGAGCTTTGTGCGCAAGACGTCGATGCCGGAGGCGCGCGCCGCGGCCTCATTGTCGCGCACCGCCTGCAGATAGTAGCCGAGCCGACTACGCATTACGAGGAGGCCGACGATGAGGCACACGACCAGATAGCCGAGCATCAACAGCGCATAGGACATCCGGTCACGGAAGATCATGTTGGCGAAGCCGAGTCGGAAGGGGATGACAAGGCCCCGCGGCCCCCCCGTGAAGGTCTCGAAATAATTCGCGAGGACGAAGACGACTTCGTTGAAGGCCATCGTCACGATTGCGAAGAAAGGCCCCCGCAGGCGGAAAGCCGGCCATGAGATGAGCACCGCGACCATCGCGCTCAGTGCGGCCGCCGGGAAGAGGGCGAGCCAGGGAGACACGCCAAGATTGATGCAGAGATTGGCGGTGACATAGGCTCCGGTGGCCAGGAACACGCCATGAGCGAGCGAGAACTGGCCGCCGAATCCGCCGATGACGTTCCAGGCCGTCGCCAATCCGGCGAATAGGAAGGTGAAGGCCAGAAGGTTCAGCGTGAAAGGATCGCCCGAGCTCCATAGGAGGACCGCGCCGAGCGCCACGACGACGCCGAGAAGGCCCGGCATCTCGCTACGGAATGTCGCGACCTTGACGACCGCCGGCGGAGACCACCCGGCGGGCAAGATCAAGGTCAGGTCTTGCTCACTCTTGGCCACGGAGACCGAACTCTTCTGCTCCGGCGCGGCCGAACAAGCCGGACGGCCGGATGATCAGCACCGTGATGAAGACCATGAACCACACTGCGTTCTTCAAGGCGGGGTCAAGATAATAGCCGGCGAAGGATTCAGTGATGCCGACGACGAATCCGCCGAGATACGCCCCCCAGACACTGCCGAGCCCGCCCAGGACCACGACCGCGAAAGCCGCGATGATGAAGTTGCCGCCGATCTGCGGAGAGAGAGTATAGATCGGCGTCAACAGCGCCCCGGCGAGCCCCGCCAGAGCGGCCCCCACGCCGAAGGTGAGCATGTAGGTGCGCTCGACATTGATCCCCATCAGCCGGGCTGCGCGCCGATCCTGGGCGACCGCACGCACTGCCTTGCCGAACAGCGTGCGGTGGAGCACGAACTGCAGGCCGAAGGCGACGAGCGTCGCGGCCAGCAAGGCAAGAAGGCGTACCACGCTCACTTGCATCGTGCCTATCGGGAAGGTTAGGCTGGCGATCGGAGAACGCACGCTTACGGCCGCCCCACGGGTCAGCGCCAGGACGACGTTCTGAAACACCATCAACAGGCCGAATGTTGCGAACACCTGCATCATCGGCTCATTCTGCAACGGCTGCACGATGAAGCGTTGCACCAAGATCCCCAGCACGAACAGCAGCGGGAAGACGATGATGATCGCGAGATAGGGATCCATGTTGATGAAGCTGAATGCCGCATAAGTCGCGTACATCCCCAGCATGACGAACTCGCCTTGCGCGAAATTCACGACCCGGATCACCCCGAAGATGAGGTTCAGCCCAATGCTGACGAGGCTGTAGATTCCCCCGAGCAGGACGCCGACGATCAGCACGTTCAACAGGTCAGACATGATGTCTCCGAACCCGTCATGCGGCGAAGCCTGTCAGCCGCCCAAAAGGGGTGAGGCGCGGGCTCGTGCCCGCGCCGCATCATTTGCGCGCGAGGCTGACGAGCTTGCCGCCGGCAGGAGCCGCTGCGAGCGGAAAGACCGTGACCATCTTGCCGTCCTGCCATTGCGCCGCCACGGGATGGGCACGGGTGTTCTGCATCTTCTCGTCGAATTTCACCCCAAAGCCCGTCTCGTAGCTCATCAGCGGATCGTCGAGCTTCGCGGCGGCGGCCCGGACCTTGTCTACTTCGGTCGAGCCGGCCGCCTGGATCGCCTTGAAAAGGATCTTCGCTCCAACGAAGGCGGCCATGCTCTGCGGCGCGATCGGGTCCTTGCCGAATCTGGCCCTGTAGGCCTTGAGGTAGTCCTCGATGCCAGGGCCATATTTCGGGTTCATGTCGTAGCGCGGATAGGAAACAACGAGCATGCCTTGGAGACTGTCCTTGCCGAGCGCGTCGAGCGTCTCATAGGTGTCGCCTGTTCCCACCGCGATCATGGCACCAGGCTTGAAACCCTGATCGCGTGCCGTACGAAGCAAGAGGTTCGTGTCGGGGATGTAGCCGGTGTTGATCCAAACATCCGGTGCGGCATTCTTTGCTCGCAGGATGGAATCGGTGAGGTCGATCGACTTGAAGCTGTGCGCGCCATTACCGACGACCTGAACGCCCGCCGCCTTGAGAATACGCTCCTGCTCCTTGGCGATCGAGGTGCCGTAAATCGAGTCTTCATGCTCGATCCACACTTTGAGATCCTTCGGCCCCTTGCCCAGGGTCGACGCCACAAGCTTGAGGATGACCTCGCTCGAGTCCGCGGCGAAAACATTGGCCGAGGGACCGGAGCGGATGTAGTTGGGCAGGCCGCGTTCGGTCAGCTCCTGAGCCAGCGCGTTCGTGTCCCAATAGAGCTTGTTGTAGTTCAGCGCTGCCTCCGAGGCGGCGCTCGCGACCGCACTGATATAGGTGCCGATGAGCGCATCGACCTTATCGCCCGACACGAATTGCTCGACCGCCGAAATGCCCTCCTGCGGCGTCGAGGCGTTTCCGCGGACGATCACGACCTTGCGGCCGAGCACGCCACCTTTGCCATTAACCCAATCCGCGGCGAGCTCGTAGCCGCGCGTCACCTCGTCGCCGTAGAGCGCAAGCCCCCCCGACGAGGGGTTGACGGCGCCGAGCTTGAGATCGTCGGCGGCATTCACGCCGCTCACTCCTGCGAGCGTCAGGCAGATTCCTGCCGCATGGCTCAAAGCGTGCCTTCTGGTGATGGTCATCTCTCTCTCCCTTTCTAACTTCCTCTTTCATTGATCGTGTCAGGCGAGCTTGAAGCGCGGCAGAGCCTTTCCGTGATCGGTCTCGATCGCCAGGCTGACGGGTCTATCGGTCACGTCCTCTTCCGAACCCGGAAGATTCACGATGTTGGTGATCAGACGCGGCCCTTCCACGAGCTCGACGACGGCGACGTTGTAGGGAAGACGCTTCTCGAATGCTTCGTGGAAGGCGGTGTGGAATATCACCCAGCTGACGAGCTTGCCGCGCCCGCTCGCATTTTCCCATTGCCATTCCGGCGACCAGCAGGACGGGCAATCCTCCCGTGGCGGGAGCCAGGCATTGCCGCAGCCAACGCAACGCTGAAAGCGGAAGCGGCCTTCGCCCAGCATCCGCCAATAGGTGTCGCGCGGGGCCTCGCTCACGGATTCCATCGGCATTCCCATTTCTATTGACCCAGGATCAGGGTCGAGTGGGTGTGCATGATGCCGCCCTGATTGCTGACGATGCAGCTGCGCGCGCCCTTCTTCTGGTTGCACGACACGCCGCGCATCTGGCGCACGCCCTCGAGAACGAGCTGCAGACCGGGCATTCCGGTCTCAGACAAGAGCCCACCCGATGTATTCAGCGGCAATCGCCCGTCGATTCCGAAGCCGCCTTCCTCGAACAAGGCCGCGCTGTGCCCTCGGGGGCACAAGCCATAGGCTTCGAGCGTCATTAGTACCGTGATGGTGAAGCAGTCATAGATCTGCGCGACATCGATATGCCGAGGTCCAAGCCCGGCCATCGCATAAGCCGTCTTTGCCGAGACATCCGCCTTGGTGTCGGTCAGGTCCGAGCGCAGCGCCACATCGCTCGAGCTGTTCCCCTGGCCGAAACCCAGGATCGGGACAGGGGCCGGCACGCCGAGCTCCTTCGCGCGCTTCGCCGACATGACCACAACCGCCGCAGCACCATCCGAGATGAGGCAGCAATCGGCGCGGCGCAGCGGCTCCACGACCCAGCGCGAGGCGAAATACTCGTCCATGGTCAGGGGTTTGCGCAGCTGCGCGTCCGGGTTCGCGGCGCCGTGCTCGCGGCAGGCGATGGCGATGCGCGCCAATTGCTGAGGGCTGGTGCCATGGTCGTGCATATGGCGGCGGGCAATCATGGCGTAGCTGGCCACGACGCTGAACCAGCCGAAGACGGCGTCGTCGCCCCAGCCCTTCTCATAAGCCTGGCGGGTCCCGGTGCGCGGGTTATCCGCGAGCGTGACGAGAGCCACATCGCATTGGCCCGCCTCGATCGACATGGCGGCGATCGCAATCATCGAGATGTTGGAGGCGCCACCCTGATCCCATACGCCGCCGACACGCGGCTCCAGCCCCATGGCCTCCGCGAGCTTCTGGCCGTACATCATCTCGACCTTGGAGGTCGGCACCTTCACGAAGAGCGCATCGACATCGGCGGGTGCCACGCCCGCGTCCTCGATCGCCTTGCGGCAGGCTTCGATATTGAGCGAGACCGTCGAGCGCCCCGGCAACTTGCCGAAGGCGGTATGCCCGATGCCCGCGATTACGGTCTTTCCCCGCATGGTCGCGCCTTCAGCAACGAATCCGACAGGTGTTCATGCGGCCCTCCGGCTGCGCTGGCTTCCGAGCAGGTCGCGAGCGATCACCATGCGATGCACCTCGGACGGACCCTCCCCGATGCGCTTGATGCGGAGCTCCCGGTACCAGCGCTCGAGCGGCATTTCCTTGGCGACGCCTAGTCCCCCGAACATCTGGATGCAGCGATCGACGACCCTGCCGGCGATCTCGGTCGCATAGACCTTCGCGACCGAGGCATCGATCTTGATGTCGAGGCCCTGATCCGCCCGCGCTGCCGCTTGATGCACCAGCAGCCGCGCGGCGCGCAGCTCGATCTCGCTATCGGCGACCATCCATTGAATGGCCTGCTTGTCGGCCAGCGCCGATCCGAACAAATGGCGCTGGCGCACCCAGTCGATCGCCAGCTGCAGCGCTGCCTTGCCGAGACCGATGACGGCCGCAGCATAAGGTATGCGCGCATGCACCAGCCAAGTCTCGGCGAGCTTGAAGCCCTCGTTCTCGTTGCCGAGCCGGTTCTCCTCCGGCACTTCGCAATCGACGAGGGTCAGCTCGTAGGGCGAATAGGAACGGATGACCGGGATCGGCTTATAGCTGAACCCCTTGAACTTCTTCTCGACGATGAAGGCCGTGATGCCGTCCCGGCCCTTGCTCGGGCCCGTTCGGGCGAAGACGAGCCCCCAGCTCGATTGCCCCACGCCCGAAATCCAGGTCTTCGTCCCGTTCAGGACGTAGCGGTCGCCCTTCTTCTCGGCGCGCATTTGGATGGCCCGGCCCGGATCAGAACCGCCGCTCGGCTCCGAGATGGCCACGAAGGTCTTCTCGCCGGCGTCGAGGGTCGGGACCGCATATTTCTCGATCTGGTCCTTGCGGCCGAGGAAAATCGCATTCGGCGGATCCCAGCCGAAGGCGTGGCAGGCGGGGATATAGGCCCCCATCTTGCACTGGGAGGCCTCCTCCGCGACCACGGACTGGCCGAGCAGGCCTAAGCCTGCCCCGCCCCATTCGGCTGGCGATTCAACCTGCCAGAGCCCGAGCGCGCGGGCCTTGGCCTGCAGGGGCTTCAGCACATCGGCCGGCAATTCCGTCGCGTCATGCGGAAGCTTGTCCTCCAGGGGTTTGACCTCCTGGCGCATGAATCGCCGCGCAGTCTCCTGCAGCATGACCATGTCCTCGGGCAGGTCCCAGCTAGCGATCGTCATGTCACGCCTCTTGCAATTTGTGCCGTGATGGCTGGCCGCTGTCACGAAGTTGGGATCGGCGACGCGCGGTCGCCGCCGGATCGAGCCGAAAGCGGTCATATCCGGCGAAGCGCGTCACCCCGGTGATGACGACCCCATAGTCCTCCTCGGCGGTCCGCCGCGAGATGTAGCCAAGGTTGAGGTCGCTCTCGACGGCCTCGATCTCGCGCGTCAGCGGGTCGCCGAAACCGCCCCCACCCGGCGATTTGAGATCCATACCCTCGCCCTTGTGGAGCAGCTGCTTTTCCTGCTTGCCGCGAAATTCCGGCCGCCAGCTCTTGCCGCCCGTCCGGAACTCGACGACGTTCGGCTTCGCCGCGCCCCCGCCCGCAATGCCGAAGGGCGGTGTGTCGGCGCGATCGCCGAGGCAGGACACCGTGGTGTCCGACCAGACGGTGAAGCCATATGCCGTGCCGCAGCCGCCGCGATGTTGCCCGGCACCGCCTGAATCCTCGCGCAGCGCAAAATAGTCGAAGCGTAAGGGGAAGCGATGCTCGGACAGCTCGAGCGACATGAAATTCGCCATCGACTGAGGCGGATTTCCGTTGACGAGCCCGTCGGATTGCTTCGAGGCACCGTACCCCCCTGGATACGGAAAGACGCCGACGAAATAGCTCTTGGAGCGCGGGTGCACCCCGCTCACGGAGCACGGCCCCGTCGTGCCAAAGAAGGGCGCGGGCACGCGATCGGGAATGGCCTTCGAGAGCGCTCCGAAAATGAGATCGAGGATGCGGCCGACCGGCTCGAGATAGGCGCCGACCGCGGCCGGATATTCGGCTGCCAGCATCGAGCCGTCGGGCACCGTGAAGGTGATCGGTCGGAACGTACCGCCATTGATCGGCACGTCGGGAAAAATATGCTTGAGCGCGACATAGCAGGTCGACAGCGTGGTGTTGCGCGAGATGTTGAACGGGCCTCGCGTACGCCCGGCCGTGCCAGTGAAATCGAGATGCATTGCACCGCCATTCACCGTCACGGAAAGCCTGATCGGGATGGGCTCGTCGACGATACCGTCATTGTCGAAGCTGTCCGCGCAAGTATAGACGCCGTCCGGGATCTCCGCGATGTGCGAGCGCATCTGCCGCTCCGAGCGCGAGATCATCTCCGCCTGGCAGGCGTTCACGGTCGCGGCGCCGTAGCGCGCGATGAGGCCATCGAGCCCGCGCCGCCCCACCGCGAAAACGTTGGCCATGGCGGCGAGATCGCCGGCAATTTGGTCGGGCAGGCGGACATTCGCCCTGAACATCTTGACCAGCGCCGTGTTGAGCTTGCCGCCTTCGTAAAGCTTCACCGGCGGGATGATCAGTCCCTCCTGATGGATCTCCTGGGCCTTGGGCGCCCAGCCGCCCGGCACATTGCCGCCGATATCCATCCAATGGCCGGTATTGGACATTAGGGCGAACAGCTTGCCGTCGACGAAATAGGGCGCGACGAGCTGCACATCCTGCAGGTGGCTGCCGCCGAAATACGGATCGTTGGTGATCCAGATGTCGCCGTCCTTGAAGCCGCCCTCGGCCTCGACCAGCTTGATGAGATTCTGCACCACGAACTGCATGTAGGCGAGGAACACCGGCAGCCCGTAGCGGCCTTGGGCGATCGTCTCCCCCGTGACCGGATGGAAGATGCCGTTCGCACAGTCATTGGTCTCGGAGATGATCGGCGAGATGGCCGCGTGGATGAGATGTAGGTCCATCTCATCCCCGATCTGCTCGAAGCCGCCGCGCACGACAGCCAGTGTGACCGGATCCATCACTTCACTCCCACGAGGAGATTGCCCGCAGCGTCGACCCTGACCTGCATGTCCGGCTCGACCAGCGTGGTCGTGTCGCTCTGCTCGATAACGGCGGGTCCCTCGAAGGAATGGCCGGCCAGCAGATCGTCGCGGTGGTAGATCGGCGTCTCATGCCAGTTGCCGACATGCACCTTTCGCCGCAAACGCGGCGAAGGCCCGCCCTCCCCCTGTTTTCCGATCAGCGGAGCCGTAGCGACATTGCGCTTGCCGGTCGCAACTGTCCGCAGATTGACAACCATCACCGGGATATGGCCGAGCGTATTACCGAACTCCCGGCGATAGGCCTCGACGAAGGCATCCCGCGTCCGGTCGGCCGTCCAGCCAGGCTCGATGGAGACGCGCAGCGAATGGATTTGCCCGACATACGACATGTCCGCGACATGGTTCACGCGGATGTCGCTGATCGGCAGGTCATTGGCCTTCAGTTGTGCCCTGCCCCGCTCGCCTTGCGCCTCGAGGATGGCCGCTATCTGGCCAGGCTCGATGCGGTCGAGACGCTGCTCGAGGGTCTGCGAAAGGTCGTAGCGCACATCCGCAATGGCGCATCCCATGGCGCACAAGACGCCCGGATATTTCGGCACGAGCATCGTGCCGATCCCGACCTCGCGCATCAGCGCCCCGCAATGGAGCGGGCCTGCGCCACCGAAGGCGACGAGGGCGAAATCGCGCGGGTCGAGCCCACGCTCGATCGAGAGCAGCCGGATGCGCCCGGCCATGCGCTGATTGACGACCGTGATGATCGCTTCGGCGGTCGCCTCGAGACCAAGGCCTAGCTTCCTGCCGAGATCGCCCACCGCCTTGCGCGCGCCGTCGACATCGAGGCTGGTGCCGGGGCCGCCCATACGGCTTGCGGGATCGATGCGACCGAGGACGACATTCGCATCCGTCACGGTGGGCTCGGTCCCACCGCGCCGATAGGCGACGGGCCCTGGCACCGCGCCGGCGCTGCGCGGGCCGACCTGCAGCATGCCGCCCCGGTCGATCGAGGCGATGCTGCCGCCACCGGCGCCGATGGTGTGCACATCGATCATCGGCAGGCGGAGCGGGATGCGGAAATCGAGATTGGTGATCTCGGCGATCGACGGCTCGCCCGCGACGACGACCGCAACGTCGAAGCTCGTGCCGCCCATATCGGCGGTGATCACGTTGCGGAAGCCTGCGCTCGCCGCGAGCTCGGCAGCGGCCGTCACGCCCGCCGCGGGCCCGGAGCGCACGATATGGGCCGAGCGATGATCGAGCTCGGCGAGCGGGGCCAATCCGCCATTCGACTGCATGACCAGGACGTCGCGGCGGAAGCCCCATTCGGAGAGTTTGCTCGTGAGATTACGGGCGTAGCGGGCAACTAGTGGTTGCAGATAGCCTTGCACGACTGCGGTGCTGGTGCGCTCGAACTCGTAGTACTCACGCACGACGCTCGTCGCGGTGACGATCTCCCAGGCCGGATTGATCGCCGCAAGGATCGCGCGCGCGCGATCCTCATGCGCCGTGTTGGCATAGGCGTGCAGAAAGGAGATGATGACCGCCTCGACGCCCGCGTCCTTGAGGGAGGCTCCAATCTCGCCGAGCTCGCTTTCGTCGAGAGGGATCAGGACATTGCCTTCATAATCCAGGCGCTCCGTCACTTCGTAGCGCCTGTCGCGCGGAACGAGCGGAATATGCACGCCTGTCAGGCCGTAGATGGCGGGTCGGTCGCGGCGGCCGAGCTCGAGGAGATCGCGAAAGCCGCGGGTGGTGATGAGGGCGCAGGAGGCCCCGCGCCGCTCGATCACGGCGTTCGTCGCGATCGTCGTACCATGCAGGATGGCGTCGAGGCCGTGAGGCTCGACCTCCGCCGCGCGCAGGGAATCGAGCAGGCCGACGGACGGATCATGCGGTGTCGAGGGAACCTTCAATATGCGATGCGAGCCGTCGGACCCCGCGTAATAGAGATCCGTGAAAGTGCCCCCGACGTCGATCCCGACGATTCCGCCCATGATTCAGGCCTCCCCGTTCTCGCGCACTCGGGCGGCTACTGACGCGGCGTAGGCCGTCACATGGCGGCGCATGCGGCGCTCGGCCGCATCCTCGTCACTTGCCCGTATGGCTTCGACCACGCGCCGGTGGATGTTGACGGTCGCGCGCCGCACCTCGTCCGAATTGAAGTTCTCGATATCCGTCGCGGCATGCACGGCCTGGGCGATCGCCCCCATGAAGGCGATCAGGAGCTCGTTGTGGGAGGCCTCGGTGACCGCGAGATGCCACTCGACATTGGCGCGCAGGAAACGGGGAATATCCGCGAAGGCGTTCTCAAGCTTGCGTTGCGCCCGGTCCAGCTTGACGAGATCTTCATCCTTCCGGTGGCGCGCGGCGAGCCGCGCTGCGGAAGGCTCGACCGTCTCGCGCACCTCGAGGAGCGAGACGAGGCGCAGCCGCTGCGCCCGGATGAAATGCTCGAGCGAGGTTTCGACCGAATTGCGCTCGGGGAGGCGCGCGACCGGGCCGCCATTGCGTCCCGACCGGATGCTGATGAAGCCCTGGTTCTCAAGGATGCGCAGCGCCTCGCGGATCGAGCTCCGCCCGAGGCCTGTCTGAGTGCCGAGCGCCCGCTCGGTCGGCAGAACCTCGCCCTCCTGGAAAGCGCCTGCAAGGATTTGTTCCCGCAGGCGGCTGGCGAGCAGCTCGGATGCCTTCGGCACGTCGATCCTGCCGACAATCGGCGTCTCAAGCGCGTTCGGTTCGGAATCGCTGTCCAAGACCTGTCCCAATGCTCGCGATCTCGTTCGTTCTACGCATGGATATAACTTGACGTATGTTCTGTCAATATATATTGTCAGACCAAATAAACGATGAAAGCGACGAGATGGACGCCGAGCAGCGCCCCACCGAGTTGGAATTCGCGCATGTGGGATTCCGGTGCGGATTCAGCGCCTATAATCAGCGTCCGAAGCGACGAAGCGTCTTCGATGCGCACCGGCCGCACCGAAGGGAGGGCTGAAGCTTGGCGATCGAATTCGCGCTATCCGACGGCGTTGCCGTCATCACCATCAATCGGCCTGAGCGCCTTAACGCCATGGACGGCGAGCATTACTCCGCACTGTCCGAGGCCTGGACGAAGGTGCGCGACGATCCGAAGATCAGGGTGGCGATCGTTACCGGCGCGGGCGAGCGGGCCTTCACGGTCGGTGCCGATCTGAAGAGCTTCGTCTCAGCACCGCCGGGGCTTTCCGAGATGTGGCTGACCCAGCGCGACCTCTTGCTCAACCGCGGGCTGGAAGTGTGGAAGCCGGTCATCGCGGCCGTCAACGGGCTTTGCATCGGAGGCGGCATGACGCTGCTGCTCGGCACCGATATTCGCGTCGCGGTCGGGCACGCGACTTTCGGCCTTGCCGAAGTGAAGCGTGGGCTCATCGCCGGGAACGGCGGCACCCAGCGCATCATCAAGCAGCTCCCGCACGCCATCGCCATGGAACTGCTGCTGACCGGCGATTCCATCGATGCCGAGACCGCATTGCGCTGGGGCCTCGTCAACCGCGTCGTGCCGGCGGCCGAGCTCATGTCCACCGCCAGGGAGTTCGCGGAGCGCATCTCGCGCAACGCGCCACTTGCCGTCCAGGCGGCGAAGGAGCTCGCGCTGCGCAGCCGGGACCTCGACCTCGCCTCCGGCCTGAGGCTCGAGCAGGTCGTCAACCGGATGTTGCAATTCAGCGAGGACGCGAAGGAAGGGCCGGCAGCCTTCACGGAAAAGCGCCCGGCCGTGTTCAAGGGCAAATAAGCAATGTCGCAGCCTCCGCTGACCGGTGTCGTGGTCCTCGATCTGGGGCAGATCTATAACGGCCCCTATTGCTCCTTCCTGCTGGCGCGCGCCGGCGCGACCGTCATCAAGATCGAGCCTCCGGGGGGCGAGAATATGCGTCGCCGCGCCGTGGTTGGCGGCGCCATTCTCCCCTTCGCCATGCTCAATTCCAACAAGAGCTTCGTCACGCTGAATCTGAAGACGGAGGCGGGACGCGACCTCTTTCTCGAGATGGCGAAGAAGGCCGACATCGTCGTCGAGAATTTCGCGCCGGGGGTCATGGACCGCCTCGGGGTGGGCCCGCAGGCGCTGATGAAGCTCAATCCGCGCCTCGTCTACGGCGCCAGCTCGGGCTTCGGCTGGTCGGGCCCCTATCGGGACTACCCCGCCATGGATCTGACCGTGCAGGCGATGTCCGGCGTCATGAGCACGACCGGCGAGGCCAACGGGCCCCCGATGAAGGCCGGCCCCGCCCTCTGCGACTTCTTCGGCGGCGTGCATCTTTTCGGCGCCATCATGACGGCGCTGTTCGACCGCGAGCGGACGGGCAAAGGCCGCTTCGTCGAGGTGGCCATGCTCGACGCCGTATATCCCGCGCTGAGCTCCTCGCTCGGCCTCTGGTTCGGCTCGCAAGGCACGGTGCCGCAGCGGACCGGCAATCGCCATGGCGGTCTCGCCGAAGCGCCCTACAATGTCTATCCGGCCAAGGATGGCTGGCTTGCGCTCATCTGCGTGACCGATCTGCATTGGAAGAATCTCACGACCGCGATGGAGCGCGTCGACCTGCAAGAGGATGAGAGGCTCGGAACCCTGAAAGGGCGCGTCGCCCATATGGACGAGGTCGACGATCTCGTGTCGTCCTGGACGAAGCGCTTCGGCAAGGAGGAGCTTTTCACGCTCCTCATGCGCCACCGCGTGCCTTGCGCGCCCGTCCGTGAGCTCGCCGAGGTCACCAGCGACGCGCATATGCACAAGCGTGGCACGCTGCAGACGATTGATCACCCGGATCTCGGCCCGGTGCCGCTCTTCGCGGGGCCGTTGCGCTTCGGCGACAGCGATCCGATCGAGATCGTCCCGAGCAGGGCGCTCGGCGCCGACACGGACGACGTGCTGAGCGGTTTCCTCGGCAAGACCGAAGCCGAGATAAAGATGTTGAGGGAAAGGGGCGCGTTTTAGGCGCTCGAGCATGGCAATACCAGTCGCGGCGGCGAAGTGAGGAGATTGGGATGGCGCATCAGATTCGCGTTCTCTTGGCGAAGGTCGGGCTCGACGGCCATGACCGTGGCGTGAAGGTCGTGGCGCGCACTCTGCGCGATGCCGGCATGGACGTCGTCTATTCCGGCCTGCACCGCTCGCCGGAGGAGGTGGTCAATGCCGCCGTGCAGGAGGATGTCGACGTCCTCGGCGTCAGCCTGCTCTCCGGCGTGCAGATGACCGTCTTCCCCAAGATCTTTGCGCTGTTGAAGCAGAAGGGCGTCGACGACATGATCGTGGTCGCGGGCGGCGTCATGCCCGACGAAGACGTGGCCGAGTTGAAGAAGATGGGCGTCGCCGAGGTCATGCTCCAGGACACGCCGCCTCAGGCGATCGTCGAAAGGCTGACACGCCTGGTCGCAGAGCGAGGAGCCCGCTAGCGTCGATGGAAGACTGGGCCTTTCCTCCCGCCTATGACGAATCCTACCGGCCGCCGGCCGGCAGCCGCCATTGGTTCCCACGACGAGAGACCATGCATCCGGCGGAGCGCGACAAAGCGATCCTTTCGCGCCTGCGGGAAGTCTGCGCCTACGCCTACGACAAAGCACCCTTCTATCGGAGGAAATGGGACGAGGGCGGCTTCCACCCCTCGATGCTTAAATCACTCGAGGATTTCGAATCGCGCGTCCCCGTCGTCACCAAGGCCGAGCTCAGGGCCGCGCAATCCGCGAGCCCGCCCTTCGGCGATTATCTCTGCGTGCCGGAGGGCGAGATCTATCACATCCACGGCACGAGCGGCACGACCGGCCGCCCGACGGCTTTCGCCATCGGCCGCAATGACTGGCGGGCGATCTCCAATGCGCATGCCCGCATCATGTGGGGCATGGGTATGCGACCGGGCGACGTCATCTGCGTGGCGGCGATCTTCAGCCTTTATGTGGGAAGCTGGGGAGCGCTCGCGGGCGCCGAGCGGCTCGGGGCAAAGGCCTTCCCCTTTGGCGCAGGCGCCGCCGGCATGAGCGCACGCTGCGCGCAATGGCTCGATATCCTAAAGCCTTCTGCGTTCTACGGTACCCCGACATATGCGCTGCACCTTGCCAGGACCGCGCTGGACAATGGCCTCGATCCGCGCGGCTTCGGCTTGCGCACCATGTTCTTCTCGGGTGAGCCGGGTGCCTCCATCCCGGCCGTGCGTGGTAAGATCGAGGAACTCTACGGCGCCAAAGTCTTCGACTGCGGCTCGATGGGCGAGATGACACCGTGGATGAACGTCGCCGGTTCGGCCGAGACCGACGGCATGCTTTGCTGGCAGGATGTCGTCTACACCGAGGTCTGCGATCCGGGCAGCTTCCGTCGCGTTCCCTACGGCTCGAGGGGAACACCGGTCTACACCCATCTCGAGCGTACCTCGCAGCCCATGATCCGCCTGCTCTCGGGCGACCTGACCTTGTGGGAGAACGGGCCGAATCCCTGCGGCCGCACCTATCCACGCCTGCCCATGGGCATCATCGGCCGCATCGACGACATGTTCACGGTGCGCGGCGAGAACGTCTATCCAAGCGAGATCGACGCCGTCCTCAACCAGACCGCCGGATATGGCGGGGAGCACCGCATCGTCATCACGCGCGAGGGCACGATGGACGAGCTCGCCGTGAAGGTCGAGGCCATACCCGAAATCTGGCAGGCCGGCGAGACGCGCATCGGCGCCTTCCGGCACGAGATCGCGGCTGCGTTGCAGAAGCTGCTCGGCCTGCGCGCCGTCGTCGAGATCGTTCCCCAACATTCCCTCGAGCGCACCGATTTCAAGTCGCGGCGCGTCATCGACGACCGGGAGGTGCTGCGCGACATGCGCCTGCGCCTGGAAAAGGCTGCCTCCTCATGAACCGCCGCTACATCGCTTCATCCGATCTCGTGCCGCGTGTCGAGATGGGCGATGTCTTCGCGATCGCGCGCCTCATCTCGCGCGCGGAGGCCGGCGTTCCCGAGGCGCGCGCGGCGATCGGCGACATATACCGTAAGGCCGGCCACGCTCATGTCGTCGGCATCACGGGCGTCCCAGGCTCGGGCAAGTCGACGCTGGTCAGCAAGCTGGTCGAGAGGCTGCGCGCCAAGGACATCAGTGTCGCCATCGTCGCGATCGATCCCTCGAGCCCCTATTCGGGCGGCTCGATCCTAGGCGATCGCATCCGGATGTCGGACCTTGCGCTTGACCCCGGCGTCTTCATCCGCTCGATGGCGACGCGCGGCGCGGTCGGAGGCATGGCCCATGCCGCGCTCGACGCGGTCGACATACTCGACGTGGCGGGCTTCGGCATGATCATCGTCGAGACGGTCGGCGTCGGACAGGACGAGGTGGAGATCGCTCACGCCTCGCACACCACGATCGTGGTCTCGGCGCCCGGCCTCGGCGACGAAGTGCAGGCGATCAAGGCCGGCATATTGGAGATCGCCGATATCCATGTCGTCTCGAAATGCGACCGCTCCGATTCCAACCGCACGCTTTCCGATTTGAAGATGATGCTCAAGGACCAGCCGGTTCGCGACGGCTGGCGGCCGCCGGTCGTCGGCGTCTCGTCGCTGGAGGGCAAGGGGCTCGACGAGCTCATAGTTGCGCTCGAGCGCCATCGCGCCGTCGCGGACGGAGCCGCCGGCGAGGCGCGCCGCAAGGCGATCGCCGCGTTCCGCCTCGGGAAGACGGCGGAAACGCTCGCCATCGAGAAATTCGACAAGGTGCTCAAGCTCGCCCTCGCCGAGGCTGCGCATCGGCTTGTCGTGCGCGAGGATGATCCATACGCGGCCGCGAGCCGCATCGTTCGCGAATTCACGGGAGAAAAATGAGATGCCAGAAACGGTCGGCCGCATATCCGTCGATGCGCTTGAGCGCCAGGTGCGCGAATGGGAGAAGAACGAAGTCGCCGACTTCGTGAAGCGCGCGCCCGAGCGCAAAGAGCAGTTCTTCACGCTCGGCGACATTCCGGTGAAGCGCACCTACACTGCGGCCGACATCGCCGGCACGCCGGTCGAGGACATCGGCCTGCCGGGCCGTTACCCCTTCACGCGCGGGCCTTATCCGACCATGTATCGCGGCCGCAACTGGACCATGCGCCAGATCGCCGGCTTCGGCACGGGCGAGGACACGAATCGCCGCTTCAAATTCCTGATCAACCAGGGCCAGACCGGCATCTCGACGGATTTCGATATGCCGACCCTCATGGGCTATGACAGCGACCATCCGATGTCCGAGGGCGAGGTCGGCCGCGAAGGCGTCGCCATCGACACGCTGGCCGATATGGAGGCCCTGCTCGACGGCATCGACCTCGAGAACATCTCGGTCTCGCTCACCATCAACCCCACCGCCTGGATCCTGCTCGCCATGTATGTCGTGCTCGCCGAGAGGCGCGGCTACGACCTCGACAAGCTGTCGGGCACCGTACAGGCCGATATCCTCAAGGAGTATATGGCGCAGAAGGAATATATCTTCCCGATCGCTCCTTCGGTGCGGATCGTGCGCGACATCATCGCCTTCTCGGCAAAGAGGATGAAGCGCTACAACCCAATCAACATCTCGGGCTACCACATCTCCGAAGCCGGCTCCTCTCCGCTGCACGAAGCTGCCTTCGCGCTCGCCAATCTCATCGTCTATGTCGAGGAGGTGACGAAGACCGGCCTCCATGTCGACGAGTTCGCGCCGAGGCTCGCTTTCTTCTTCGTCAGCCAAGCCGATTTCTTCGAGGAGATCGCCAAATTCCGGGCACTGCGGCGCTGCTACGCCAAGATCATGAAGGAGCGCTTCGGCGCCAGCAAGCCGGAATCGATGCGGCTGCGCTTCCATTGCCAGACCGCCGCAGCCTCGCTCACCAAGCCGCAATACATGGTCAATGTCGTGCGCACCGCCATGCAGGCGCTTTCGGCCGTCCTCGGCGGCGCCCAGTCCCTCCACACCAACGGCTATGACGAGGCCTTCGCCATCCCGACCGAGGAGGCGATGCAGCTCGCGCTGCGCACCCAGCAGGTCATCGCCGACGAGACCAATGTAACCCATGTGGTCGATCCGCTCGGCGGCTCTTATTATCTGGAGGCGCTGACCAATGAATACGAGAAGCGCATCTTCGAAATCCTCAAGGAGATCGACGAGCATGGCGGGACGATCAAGCTGATCGAGGAGGGCTGGTTCCAGAAGCATATCGCCGACTTCGCCTATGAGACGGCGCTGCGCAAGCAGTCGGGCGAGAAGCCGGTGCTCGGCGTGAACCGCTACTGCCAGGAGGGCGCATCCGAGAAGATCGAGGTGCACGCCTACGATCCGACAACGGCCGAGCGGCAGGTCGCCCGTACCCGCCGCGTCCGTGCCGAGCGCAACGAAGCGGAGGTCCAGGCCCTGCTCGATAAACTCGCTGTTGTCGCCAAGAACCCGGACGATAACATCATGCCGGTGACGGTCGAATTGGTGCGCGCCGGCGCCACCATGGGCGACATCGTCGAGAAACTGAAGGGCGTCTGGGGCGTGTATAGGGAGACGCCGGTGTTCTAGCCTATTGCGTAACTGATCGCGAGCGCAGACTTGAATCGCGGCTTCGCCGGCAAGAAGGCAAGACGGTCACATGGGCAAGCAAATGCCATTCACCCTCCCCTATGACGGCGTATCGCCTCGGCTAGCCTCCATCCCGGCTCATGCCGGGAACGGCGCAGCCGTGCTTGGGCGCGTCACCTTGGGCAAGGGAGCCTGGCTCGGCGCACGCTCGGTCATCCGCGCCGACGGCCACTATGTCGAAATCGGCGACGATTTCCGCCTGGGCGCGAGGGGGACCGTGCACATAGCGCACGAGGTCTATCCGACCCATATCGGCGCGCATGTCACGGCCGGCGTCAATTCCGTCATCCATGCCTGCGACGTCGGCGACCGCTGCCATATCGGCCGCGACGTCGTCATCCTCGACGGCTCGAAAGTCGCTGCGGAATGCGCCTTCGCCGACGGCTCGGTCGTCTTCCCGCGCACGGTTGTGGCGGGCGGCTGGCTTTACGAAGGTGCGCCCGCGAAGCCCGTTCGCAGGCTGGAACCCGGAGAGCTCGACGAGCTGCATGCGCGCTCCCGCGAAGCCGCCGACGAAACCGTCGACGCAACGCCCTGGGCGGCACGCATCTCCGCCGCGGGCCACCTATTCGTCGCGCATTCCGCGAGGCTGAAGGGGCACATCCTGGCCGGGAGCGAAACCGGCATCTGGTTCGGCTGCGATCTCGACGCCGGAGACCATGAGATCCGCTTCGAGGAAAGCACCAATATCCAGGACAACACGATCATCCGCGCACGAAGCCGGCCGGTGACCATCGGTCGCGAGACGACGATCGGGCACAACGTGCTGATGACGGATTGCGCGGTCGGCGACCATAGCCTGATCGGGATCGGCGCGGTCGTCGCGCCCGGCACCGTCATCGGAAACGACGTTCTGCTCGCCGCCGGCGCGCACACGCATGAGGGCCAGGTCCTCGATGAGGGCTGGCTCTATGGCGGCAGCCCGGCTCGCCGGATCACGCCGCTCGACGACAAGAAGCGTCTCCTTGTCTCGTCGATTTGGCCCACCTACTGTGAATACGCGCGACGTTTCCGGAAGGCGCAGGACGACGAACGCGCGAGATCGGTGGGAGGTGATACACGGGCAACGGGCTGAGGCAGGGCGCGATGAGACCGGGCCGGACGGCCTTGTCGCGGTTCTTGCTGCAATGCGGCACCTGTAAACAACAGGAGATTTACAGGTAGAGGCGGGTCCACGGCCCCGCCCGACGGCACGAACTTGCTGCGCCGCAGCATGAAAGGCCGGCGCCTCGGGAGGCATCACCCGGCCTCCGTGGCGCCGCATGTCCGCTCCCATTCCTCCACCGACAACAGCTTGTCACTGAGGACATTGATCGGCTGATCCGCGGCTTGCGCATCCGCACCGGCGGCGCGCAGCGCGTTCGCTCCGGCACCGAGGGCCCGCAT
>JBIOEJ010000106.1:0-20643 GCA_044445965.1 Hyphomicrobiales bacterium | reverse complement strand
CTAATAAGACGCTCGGCTCTGCGACGAGGTTCTGCCGGGGCTCTCCAACGACCGCTCTCGCTCGCATCGTCCATTATGTGTGAGGATATTCGCCGCGCAATGGCCGGTGGCGGGCTTGCGCAGCCGAGCGGCTCCGACGCGCCCCGCCGCCAACATCGCTCCAGCGTGGGCTAGGCGGACCCCGCCGGGAGTTACAAGGTGGCCGGCGAGGTCCTGGCCGTGGCCGGAGTGGGCACTTCGGCCGCGGTTAATCGCCAATTAGCACCCGCCGAAGTCCGATCCCGTGACGATTGAGCAGTACTACCGTCGTCGGCCGGGCTACCTCCGAAAGGAGCGCCGGGCTTCTTCGCGATCTGTGGGGTGCGCCAGCGCTGCGGAGAGACGAGATGCCGGGTCATTCCGAGTGCGTAGCAAGCCACGCCTAGGCCTCCTCCAACGAAAAGGAATACTCGTGGTCAAGAACGCCGGAACGCATCCTTCCGCGCTCGGTCAGGTTCGGCCTCAGCGTGGCGATCAGTTTCTGGGAGCGGGTCGGGCTTCGCGTCCAGCCTGTTTTTACCTTGCGCTCCTACGCGGAATTCTTCTCCGGCGTGCGCTTCGCCGTCCTTAAACGGAGCCTCTTCGTGGCGGCGGAGGTGACCCTGGCTGGGCTCCTCATCGCTTACCTCATCGCCTATGTGCTGGCGGTGAAGGCGAGCCGATGTCGTCCATCGCCACCCTCCACCCGATGTCGTCCTGAGTGGTCGTGTAGAGGGTGGTCGTGAGAGGACGGCCTGCGACAGCTGCCTGCCGCCTCGGCGGGCCTCGACGAGGGCGCGGCCGAGGATCAGGTGGTGGCGGGTCAACAACCCGCGCAGGCGAACCGGAAGCCGAGATCATCTAGGCGCGGCGTGGTTCTCGGGGGGGAGCCGACAAGAAGGGCACGTTGCAAGCGACCGCTCTGCGCAAATAGCGGTCGTTCCCCAACGGCTTGGTGAATGGGTCAAAACGACCCGATCGCGAAATCGCTCGAGCGTGCGCGGAACTGGCGCTCACGACCCGAAGCGTCTACCGTCGCGGCGTCGGGGCGAGAATTTTGCCATTGCAAGCGAATTTCGCCGACGCGGGTCCGGGGCAACATGTGTCGTCGGTCTGAGGCGAAGCCTCGCTAGCAAGTTATTGTTTCTAGTGTGGTTTTCGAATTTGAAGTTCCTACCGCGCGCACGCCATCCATGTGATAGGAACTTCAAATTCACCGTAGTGTCCTAATTTGAGCGGCCCTGAAACAAATATGCAGTCCAAAGGCAGCCACTGCCAATTGCCGCCCCGATCAACGGCCATGGCCACCATCCCAAAGCAATTGGATAATCCAACCACAACGAAAGTGGCCTCCAGTTGTTGGCGAGCATATGACCGGTGGTGTCCAGGGCATACCCAATAGTTGTCGTAATGAGCGCCCCGATGATTGCTGCGAGGACAGATGCCAACATCAATCTCAAAGTCATTTGCTCCGATGCTCCGCTATGATCGCCGCTCGCACCGCATCGGCCGGCGACTTGATCCCGCCCATATGCAGCACGGCAAAGAACCGGCGCTTGGTGCTGCCTTCGATCGGAGATCACCACGCATAGGCTCGCGTGGCCTTGGGGTGGCCTTCGAGGTCAAAGACGTGGACTACGCCCTGCCATACGGTTTGGCCGCTAAAGCTCTCTGTAACAGGCGTTCGGTGCCGATGTCGATTACGGGCAGGCGGTTAAATTTTACGAAGCCGAGCCTATCGGGCCGGGCCGCTATAGCCCGCCCCGCGTGATCCGCCAGGAGCGCACGGCTATCGCTGGCGCGCCGGACCCCGCACATATCTCGACCAGCCTGATTGAGCGTCAGAACTTGACGATGCGGATGAGCATGCGTCGGTTCACGCGTCGGACGAACGCCTTCAGCAGAAGGTTGAGAACCTCTGCGCCGCTGTCTCGCTTCACTTCGCGCATTACAACTTCGTGCGGCTGCATTCCTCGCTGCGGGTGACACCCGCTATGGCGGCGAACGTCGAGTCGTGGCTATGGTCGTTGGAAGAGCTTGTGGACCGGACTAGGAACGGGGGAATATCATGAAGACGATGAAGTTTACCGCCAGCACCTTGGACGAAGCCAAAAAGGCAAAGGAACGCTGGCTATCAGTCAACAAGGGCGCATCCGTAAAAAAGGAATGGACGACGCCCGATCTGAAAAAGCCAGCTGGTCGGTTTACTCCGATTGCGTTCGGCACGGCCGCGTTCGTCGAACTCTGTATCGAGTATGAAGATTCAAAATAGGACACTACCAAATTCACCACACTCGTGAGTCCCGGATATCTGGATTTTTCTCCTCGCCGGGAGCATCCTGAACCATCCCAGCCGCAAATATGCGCTGAAGCGACGAGGCGGGGGCGGCAGAATTGGACATTCCGGCTTGGTTACGGAGTCTCGGCCTCCAAAACTACGAAGAGGCATTCCGCAACAACGCCGTCGACAGCGATGTCCTGCTCGATCTGACCGACACGGATCTGGAGCGTCTCGGCGTGCTCCTCGGCCATCGCAAGAAGATGCTCAACTCCATCGCGAGCCTGCGCGGCGAGCGGGATGGATCGGGCCCCGGTGACGCGGACCCAAGGCGCGCATTGGGGGATGTGGAGGGCGAGCGCAGGCAAGTGACCGTGCTCTTTGCCGATCTCGTGGGCTATACCGCGCTCAGCAACCAGCTCGACCAGGAAGACGTGCACAACCTTCTCGGTCGATTCTTCGCCAAGGTCGATCGCATCATCGAGGACCATGGCGGCCATGTCGACAAGCATATCGGCGACAGCGTCATGGCGGTCTTCGGTGCTCCGATCGCGCATGGCAACGACGCGGAACGGGCGATCCTCTCGGCGCTCGCGATCCGGTCCGCGATGCCTTCGCTCTGCACCGAAACGGGGAGAACCCTGCAAGCGCATATGGGCATCGCGACCGGCGAGGTCGTGGCGAGCGGGACCGGCAGCGACAGGCATCGCGAATACACGGTAACCGGAGAAACCGTGAACCTTGCGGCGCGCCTCACCGACGAGGCAGGTGCCGGCGAGATCCTGGTTTCCGATCTCGTCTGGCGCGCGCTCGGACCCAAGCTCGAATGCGCCGAGGCCGGGGCGCTATCGGTCAAGGGTTTCGCGGCGCCGGTTCGAGCCTTCAAGCTGCACGGCCTACGGCAGGCCGCCGAGGATAATTCGGCTCCGCTCGTCGGGCGCCGCAAGGAGCTGGCGCAATTCATGGCGGCGCTTTCGAGCTGCCGCGAAGCCGGCCAAGGCGGCACGCTCTATATCCGCGGCGAAGCCGGAATCGGCAAGACGAGGCTGATCAAGGAGTTCGAGCGTGAGGCAAGGGCGGCCGGCTTTGCCTGCGATATCGGCCTGGTGATCGATTTCGGTTCCGGAATTGACGCTGTGCGCGTCCTCGTCCGCAGCGTCCTGGGCATCGCTCCGGAGGCGACCATCGAGGCGCGCGTCGCCGCGGTCGCATCGGCCGTGGAAGGCGGCCTGGTCGGCTCGGAAGATGCCGTCTTCCTGAACGACCTGCTCGATCTCGCGCAACCGAGGGCGCTGCGCGGCCTCTATGATGCCATGGACAATGCGGCGAGACATCAAGGCAAGCGGCACTTGCTGACGAAGTTGGTCAAGTCGCTTTGTCTGCGTCAGCCGCGATTGCTCATCGTAGAGGACGTGCATTGGGCGGACGCGCCGACACGCGAGTATCTGGCGACGCTCGCCGGCGTGGTCGCCGAATGTCCCGCCCTTCTGGTGATGACGTCGCGCCTGGAGAGGGACCTGATCGATGCGCGTTGGCGCGGCGAGGCCGGCGGCGCATCGCTCACGACGATCGATTTGGGGCCCCTGCGCCGCGAGAACGCCCTCGCATGGGCCCGCTCGACGATCGCTGCCGGCGGGTCGCTCGCCGAGCGATTGGTGGATCGGGCAGGCGGCAACCCGCTCTTCCTGGAGCAGTTGCTGCGTCACTCCCAGGAAGGTTCGCAGACCGCCGTGCCGGGTTCGGTGCAGGCGCTCGTCCAGGCCCGCGTCGACAGGCTGGATGCGCGCAACAAGCGGGCCTTGCAGACCGCCTCGATCCTCGGCCAAAGCTTTCCGCTCGCGGCCCTTCGCCATCTGCTCGACGACCCGAAATTCGACTGCGCCGAGCTGATTTCATATGCGCTCCTGAGATCCGCCGGAGAGCATTGTCTTTTCGCTCACGCCCTCATTCGAGACGCGATCTACGCTTCGCTCCTGCGGCCTCGGCGCAAGGAGCTGCACGGGTCGGCCGCGGCTTGGTATGCGACGAGTGACGCGTCGCTACGGGCGGAGCATCTGGACCGGGCGGAGCATCCCGCCGCGCCGGCTGCCTATGCCGAGGCGGCGCAAGCCCAATCATCCCTCATGCGTTACGAGCGCGCTCTGCAATTGGCGGAGCGGGGACGCGAGCTTGCGAGCTCGGCGGACGATACCGGGCGCCTTGGTCTCCTGCGCGCCGGAATACTGCGAGAGCTCGGGCGAGCGCAGGAAGCCATGCAGGCCTTCCGCGAAGTTGCACTGACGACGCCGGACGGCATCGTGCAATGCAGGGCATGGATCGGCGTCGCGTCCTGCGTGCGCCTGCTCGGAGGGAATGAAGAGGGCATCGCGGCGTTGCGGCTGGCCGAGCCGCTCGCCGACCGAGATCAAGCGTATCGCGAGCTTTCCGATATCCATTATTATTTTGGCTCGCTGCTCTTTGCCACCGGCGATATCGATACTTGCCTGGAGCATCACGCGAGAGGATATGATTTCGCGCTCAAGGCGGGCAACGCGGAATATGAGGCCAGAGCCCTGAGCGGCCTCGGCGACGCCCATTATGGACGCGGCCGCATGCGCCTCGCCATCGACCATTTTCGCCGCTGCAAGGCGCTCTGCCAGGAAAGGGGTTTCGGCAGGATCGAGGTCGGCAGCACGCATATGATCGGGGCGATCCGGCGCTATCTGTTCGAATGGGATGAGGCGGTCGAAAACCTGCGCGACGCTGCCGCCGTGGCGGAAAGGGTCGGCAACTTCCGCACGCAAATGGTCGCGCTCAATATTCTAGGGGAGGTTCTGGTGGATGGGGCGCGGCCAGACGAGGCGCGCCAAGCCCTCACACAAGCGCTGCACCTCGCCGAGACCTTCGACAATACGCGCTATCGCGCCTATGTCCTCTACGAGTTGGGTAGAGCCCACTATTACGAGGCTGCGAGACGAGGTGAGGCGGCGGCTGTACTTGAACAAGCCCTCGCCTTCAGCCGACAGGCCGGTATGCGATTCATCGGGCCGAGGGTGCTTGCAGCCCTGGCCTTGGTCAGCGATCGCCATCGCGCCGCCGCCCTCGCGGAGGGAGAGAGCATCATCAAAGGCGGCTGCCTCGCTCACAATGCATTGTGGTTCTATCGGGATGCCATCGAGGCGCATTTGCAGGCGCGCGACTTCGACCGGGTTCGATCCTGCGCATCGGCCCTGGCCGAGTTCACGAGCAGCGATCCCTTGCCATGGTCGGATTTCTTCATCGATCGCGGGCGGGCCTTGGCCGAGCATGGCGGCGGACGGCGCGACCGGGCGCTATCTGAAGATCTGCGGAGGCTCAGGCACGAAGCGGAGCGCTCGGGCCTGCAAGCCTCGCTTCCCGAGATCATCGCCGCTCTTGCCGACGCTTCCGTCGACTGAAGCGTGAGATTTCAGTCGAGCCAAGCTTAACCGCCTCTCATTGCCTGCCAAAGCCGATCCGCGCCCAGAACCGTTTGCACGGATCCACGAAGCGGCCCGCGTACAAGTTTGCTAATCCTGCCCCCCAAGATATGCCGCGACCACCTGGGGATCGGCAGCGATGTCCTGCGCCACGCCCGAGAGGCGGATCCGGCCGGTCTCCAGCACATAGGCCTGGTCCGATACTTCCAAGGCGAGCCGCGCGTTCTGCTCGACGAGGAGGAGCGTCCGCCGTGCCGCCTTGAGCCTGGCGATCAGGCCGAAGATCTCCTCGACCAGGATCGGCGCCAATCCCATGCTGGGCTCGTCCAGCAACAGCAGGCGCGGCGCTGCCATCAGCGCGCGGCCCATCGCCAGCATCTGCTGCTCGCCGCCGGACAGGAGCCCGGCAGACTGGCGCAGACGTTCCCGGAGCCGCGGAAAAAGCGTCACCACTTCGTCGAGCCGACGTTGCACCTCAGCGCCATTGGTCACGAGAAATGCCCCCATGCGCAAGTTCTCGGCGACCGTCATGCGCGCGAAGATCTGCCGGCCTTCCGGTACCTGAACGATCCCCAATTTGGCGATGCGGTGCGGCGGCAGGCGCTCGATCGCCTGGCCCGCGAACGCAATGGTCCCGGCCTGCGGCCGCAGCAGCCCGGAAATGCCGCGCAGCACCGTCGTCTTGCCGGCCCCGTTGGCACCGACCAAGCAAACCACCTTGCCTTCCTCGACGTCGAGATCGATGCCCTTGACGGCGGTGATCTTGCCGTAGGCGAGTTGCAGCCCGCGCACGCACAGCAGCGCACTCATGAGGTGCCCGCGGACTGGCGGTTCAGGCGTGCCGCCGCATGGCCGCCCAGATAGGCTTCGACCACGTCCGGGCTGAGGCGTACCTGTGCCGGCGTGCCCTCGGCGATCTTGCGGCCGAAATTGAGCACGGTGATCTGATCGCTCAAGCCCATCACGAAGTTCATGTCGTGCTCGACCAGCAGGATGGTGAGCCCGCCGTCTCGCAAGGACCGCAACATTTGCGCCAGTGCGGCCGTCTCGGTCGGGTTCATCCCGGCCGCCGGCTCGTCGAGCAGCAACAGCGCCGGCTCGGACGCGAGCGCGCGAGCGATCTCGAGCCGCCGCTGGTCGCCATAGGCGAGCGAAGCCGCCGGTCGGTCGATCCGATCCTCGAGCCCGATCATGTGCGCGAGGTCGTGTCCGCGCCGGATCGCGGACCGCTCTTCGGACCTTGCATTTGGAAGGCGCAGGACCGCGGAAGGCCACGGCGCCTCGAGGCGCGGGTGCATGCCGGTCATGACGTTTTCCAGCACACTCATCTCGCCGAACAGCCGCAGGTTCTGGAACGTGCGGCCAAGCCCGAGCGCCACGCGCGCATGTGCCGCCAACGTCGTAATGTCGCGGCCGCGCAGGCGGATCGATCCGGCGGTCGGTGCCAGCAAGCCGGAGATGACGTTGAACAGCGTGGTCTTGCCGGCGCCGTTCGGGCCGATGAGCGCGTGAATGCTGCCGCCCGTCACGGCGAACGAAACCTTGTCGAGCGCCACGAGCCCCGTGAAGCGGCGTGTGAGCGCCTCGACCTCGAGGAGCGGCGCGCTCATCCCACCCTGCGCACGCGGAAGCCCGCAATGCCCCGCGGCATGAAGATGACCACGAGCACGATGATGAGGCCGTTGAACACCAGCCGGAAATCGTGCAGTGGCCGCAACACCTCCGGCAGCGCGGACAGAATGAAGGCGCCGAGCACCGGGCCGAGCGGCGTCGTCACCCCGCCCAAAACCGCGTAGCTCAGGATGCTGACGGCCGTATCGAACCCGTACTCGTCGGGGCCGATGAAAGACGAGAAATGCGCATTGAGCGCGCCGCCAAGGCCGGCGAGCGCCGCCGAGAGCACGAGAGCCGACATCTTATAGGCGCCGACATTGATGCCCATGATGCGGGCCGCGGCCTCGTCCGCGCGGATCGCCTCGAAGGCGCGGCCGATTTTCGAGCGCGTGGCCGACAGGAAGCCCGCCAGGATAGCGGCCAGGATGCCGAAGATGACCCACCCGTCGGCTTTTTCGGGAATGCCGTTGAATCCGAGCGCTCCCCCGATATACGGCGCGTTGATATAAGCGATGCGCATCACCTCGCCGAAGCCGATGGTGGCGATGGCCAGATAGACGCCGGTGAGCCGTAGCGTCGGCACGCCGATGACGAGGGCGGCGATGGCCGGCGTCACCATTGCGCCCGCCAGCACCAGCGGGAACGGCACGCCGAACTTCACGGTGAGCACGGCGCTCGTATAGGCGCCCATGCCCATGAAGGCGGCCTGGCCGAGCGACAATTGGCCCAGCGCCAGCACGGCGTACATGGAGAGACCGAGTATCGCATTGACGCCGAGCCCGTAGACGAAACTGCCGTAAGCCCAGAGGAAATCGTCGAGCCATGGAGGCATGGGTCACGCTCGCGTCACGACCGCTCGGCCAAAAAGCCCTGACGGGCGCAGCCAGAGCGTGATGACGAGGGCCGCGAAACCGGCCGCATCCTTGAAATTCGAGGAGATGTAGCCGGCCGTCATCACCTCGACGAATCCGAGCGCCAGGCCCGCGATGAGGGCTCCGCGGATATCACCCAAACCTCCGATCACCACCACGGCGAAGCCGCGCAACATCAGCGGTTCGCCCATGAAAGGGTGAACGGCGTTGAAGTTCAGACCGATCAAAATTCCGGCGACACCGATCAACGTGGCAGCCACGAACGACACCGCCATGACCATCGCGTCGACATTGACACCCATGAGCATCGCCGCATCCGGGTTCTCGGCCAGCGCCCGGATGGCAATGCCGAGCCGGGTGCGATCCATGAACAAGAACAAGGCCGCCGCGAGCACCGCTACGACCGCGATGATGACGAGCTGGATCTCGCCGATCTGCAGCGGACCGAGGCTGATGGGTTCCTGGCTGAGCAAGGTTGCCGGGAAACGCCGGATCTCGGCCCCGAATGCGAGGAACGTCAAGTTGTTGAGGAGCAGCGCGCCGCCGAGCGTCACCACGAGGTTCGCGAGCTCGGGCGCCTTCGCGCGGCGCAAGGGCGTGAGCAGCGCCGTGTCGCACACAACCGCGATTACGCCGGTGCCGAACGCGCCGAACACGGCCGCGGCCCAGAGCGGAATGCCGAAATCGCGAACCGCGACGAGCGACAAAAAGGCTCCGGCCGCGACATAGAACGCGTAAAGCAGGTTGATGACGCGCAAGACCCCGAAGGTCAGGGTGAAGCCCATCGAGAACAGAGCGTAGACCGACCCGAGGACGAGCGCGTTGAAGACCTGTTGAGCGAGCATCAGGGAAGTCCAGGCCGGTCCCGACCCCAGGGGCCGCGACCGGCGCCTGATCTATTCGAGCGTGTCGAACCTGCCGTCCTTGATGGCCAGCACGACGACGCCCTCGGCGGAGGCCGGATCACGGTGCGGGGTGAAGCGGAACGGCCCGAGCACGCCCTTGTGGTCGGTCTTGAGCAGCGCCTCGCGCAGCTTGACGTTTTCGGTGCTGCCGGCACGCTCGATCGCCTCGGCGAGGATATACAGGCTGTCATAGGCCTGAGCGGCAAACTGGTCCGGCTCCTCGTTGAACTTCTTCTTGTAGGACGCGACGAATTGCTGGTTCGCCGGGTCCTTCTTGCCGATGAACCAGGGCGTGCCGACCATGAAACCCTCCGCGGCCTTGCCGGCGATCTCCGCCACCTTCGGCGAGTTGAATCCGTTGCCGCCGAACATCACGATCTTCGGGGGAATGCCGAGCTGGCGCGCCTGGAGCACGACGCCGGCCCCGGCCTCGGCGAGCGCCGAGATGCCGATGGCGTCGACGTTCAATCCCTTGATCTTGGTGAGCTGGGCGGAGAAGTCGCTGTCCTTGGTGCCGAAGGTCTCGACCGTTGCGATCTCGAGGCCGAGCTTCTCGGCCGCCGCCTTCATCACGTCGAAGCCCGACTTGGTGAAGGCGTCGTCGTTCGAGTACATCAAGGCGATGCGCTTCACACCGTAGCGCTTCTTGACGGCGGCGATGGTCGCCGGGAGGACGTCGGCCTCCGGCATCGCCGTGCGGAAGATCCAGTCGCCGATGTCGGTGATGCCGTCGGCAGTGGTCGAGGTGCCGATGTCGGGGATGTTGCGTTCGACCGCGGCCGGGCCTGCGGCGAACATTTCATTGGAGAGCGTCGGCCCAAAAACCGCAACGACGCGGTCGCGGGCCAAGAGCTTCTTCATGGCGTTGAGCGCCTGTTCCTTCTGGCCCGCGGAATCCTCGTAGATCATCTCGATCTTGCGGCCTCCGAGCACGCCCTTGACGTTGACCTCGTCGGTCGCGAGGTCGAGCCCGTGGCGGATCGGCACTCCATATTTGGCGATGGGGCCGGTCAGCCCCTCGACGGCCCCGACTTTCACCGACTCCTGTGCGGAGGCCGCCGGGCATAAGGCCAGAGCACCAGCGACGATTGCGTAAATTGCGGGCTTCATTGTCTCTTCTCCCCAGACAGCACCGGCATTCGACCTTCGACGCCCCCTCGCGTAGCGGTCAACTAGCGCGCCGAATTCGAAAATGTCCAGGTGCCGTGTCGCGGTCCGGTTGACTTATCTCGGTGGCCATCGTCAGAGGACAGACGACAGGGGACAGAGGAGCCGACGACGGAGCCGGTTTGCCTGTCGTTCGCTGTCTGTCGTCTGTCCTCTGTCGTCCGACCGGAGTTGATCATGAAGCTCGACAATTCGATATCGGCGATCGTCACCGGCGGCGCGTCGGGCCTCGGCGAAGCGACGGCGCGCATGCTGGCAAGCCATGGCGCGAAGGTGGCGCTGCTCGACATGAACGGCGAGCGCGGAGCGAAGGTCGCGGCCGAGATCAAGGGCGTCTTCGCTCCTTGCGACGTGACCAACGAGGCCTCGGTCGACGCGGCGCTGAAGCAGGCGCGGGCGGCGAACGGCGTCGAGCGTATCCTCGTCAACTGCGCCGGCATCGCGGCGGGCAAGCGCGTGGTCGCCAAGAAGCGCGACACGGGCGAGCTCGTGGCCCATGACCTTGCGACCTTCGCCAAGGTGGTTCAGGTCAACCTCGTCGGCACCTTCCATATGATCGCCAAATGCTCGGTCGCCATGGCGGCGCTGGCGCCTGTGACGCAAGATGGCGGACGCGGCGTGATCGTCCAGACGGCCTCGGTCGCTGCCCAAGACGGCCAGATCGGGCAGGCCGCTTACTCCGCCTCCAAAGGCGGCGTGCTCGGCATGACCTTGCCGATCGCGCGCGACCTCGCCCAATACGGCATCCGCGTCATGACCATCCTGCCGGGCATCTTCCACACGCCGATGATGGACCAGATCACCGAGGAGTTCCGCAAATCGCTCGAGGCCTCGGTCCCCTTCCCGTCGCGGCTCGGCAAGCCGGAGGAATATGCCCGTCTCGTCGAAGCGATCATCGACAACGACATGCTGAACGGCGAGGCGATCCGCCTCGACGGCGCCATCCGCATGGCGCCGCGATAACGCCGGAGGGATCGCCTTGAGCAAGAAGGTCCTGCTGGTCACCGGCGGCTCGCGCGGCATCGGTGCTGCGGTGTGCCGGCTGGCGGCGAAGGCCGGCTACGCGGTCGCGCTCAATTATCAGCGCGACAGCGTGGCCGCCGAGAGCGTGGCGCGCGAGTGTCGCGCGCAAGGCGCAGCTTGCGAGATCATCAAGGGCGACATGGCGATCGAAGCCGATATCGAGCGCGTCTTCGCCGAGGTCGATGCGAGGCTCGGGCGGCTCACTCATCTCGTCAACAATGCCGGCGTCACCGGCAAATCGAGCCGGCTCGACGCGGCGCCCGCCGAGGTGATCCGCGCCGTCATCGATCTCAACGTGGCCGGGGCGATCCTGGTGGCGCGGGCGGCCATCAAGCGCATGGCGAGGCGCCATGGCGGGGAAGGCGGCGCCATGGTCAACATCTCCTCGGTCGCCGCCGGCATCGGCAGCCCGGGTGAATATGTCTGGTACGCCGCCTCGAAGGGCGCCATCGATTCCTTGACCATCGGCCTCGCCAAGGAGCTCGCCATGGAGGGCGTGCGGGTCAACGCCGTCTCGCCAGGCATGGTCGAGACCGAGATCCACGCACGCTCGAGCGGCGATGCGGGGCGGGTCGAGCGCATCAGGCCCCGCATCCCCATGCAACGCATCGGCCGTCCGGACGAGATCGCCAGCGCCGTCCTCTATCTGCTGTCGGACGAGGCCTCCTACGTCACCGGCGCCAATCTCTCCGTGTCAGGCGGGCGCTAGCTTGCCGCCATGGGCTTTCCTCAACTCCGACTGTTGCATTTCTGACGCACCTCGACGCGATCTTATCGAGGGCAGTGCGTCACGGCGCATTTTGCCACAATTCAGACGCAGACGAGCCGCAATTCACCACCGGTCTCCCCGATGGGGCGAGGCTTGATTCCTGCTTTTCCCCATGCTGGAGCGAACATGAACAGCAGCATTACGAGACGTGTTTTCGCCTTGAGCCTGCCCGTCGCGGTCGGAGGCTGCATAGCGACCAGCAGCACCACGGTCTCACGGGGACCCGCGGCCCCGACGACGCCGGTGGCGGCGGCCCCGTTGAGCCCGCCACCGCCTTTGCCCCCCGAGGCGAAGCTCGATTACGCTCCCGACCCTTCCGACACCGCGACCTATGCGGCGATCACCACGGAGCCGTTCCCGGTGCCGGCGATCGACCTCAAGCGGATCAACCCCGCTTTCCTGCGGCGCACGGTGAGCTATATGAGCGGCGAAGCGCCGGGGTCCATCATCATCGATCCAGGCAAGCGCTATCTCTACTACATCCTCGGCGGCGGCCGCGCGGTGCGCTACGGCGTGGGCGTCGGGCGCGAAGGCTTCGGCTGGAACGGCGAGGCCTATATCCGCTCGAAGCAGGAATGGCCGAAATGGTTTCCGCCCCCGGAGATGCGCCAGCGCCAGCCTGAGCTTGCGAAATTCGCCCCTCCGAACGGCATGTCCGGTGGACCTGGAAACCCGCTCGGCGCCCGCGCCATGTATCTATGGCAGGGCAACCAGGACACCTATTACCGCATGCACGGGACGGTCGAGCCCTGGACCATCGGCTCGCGCGTATCCTCGGGTTGCATCCGCCTGATCAATCAGGATGCCATGGACCTCTATAACCGCGCGGCGATCAATGCGAAGGTGACCGTGCTGCCGGGGTGAGACGGAAGGTGCCCTCCTAGGGGGCGATAGCCGGAAACTCGTCCCATGTTCTTCCACGGTAGGTGCGGCCCGCAGCTTTCTTGTTGGCGCCGCCCCATTGCTTGAAGAAAAACGCGGTGCCGTCACGCTCGCATTGATGCCGAATGTCCTCGACCCATTCGGGATTCATGCTCCGAGCGCGGGGCCCGGATTCGCCACCCACGATGGCCCAGTGAATTTGCGTCAGGTCGACCTCGCCTACCGGTCCGATCAACGGCTCGAATGAGATGAAGCGAACTGCTGCGGGCACTTGCCGCAAGAGGTCAATTCGGCTTGCGTAACCTTGCGACTCGACGGAGGTGCCGAGCCACACATTGCCAAGTCGCTCGAGCCGCTGCTGCCGTACGACATTCGCCATGTGGTCCGGACGCTTCGTGAGAATTTGAAACAAATGCCAGTCAGCGGCAGCCATCACATTCCATATTCGCCTGATGAACTCGCCCGGAACGCCGTCTTGAAACAAATCCGACATGGAATTCACGAAGATCTTGCGAGGTTTCTTCCAGGCAAGCGGCACCGACAGCGCCTTTTCGATCAGATGCAGGTTGCCAGTCCAAACAGGTCGGCCGCCGCTCTTTCGCGTCACTTCTCGATAGGCTGGATGCGCCATGGCCTGCAGCCGAGCTGCCATTCGCATGGCGTAGCAGTTCGTGCAGCCTGGCGAGATGATCCGGCAGCCGGAGACTGGGTTCCAGGTCGCGTCAGTCCACTCGATGTCAGAAAGGCCTGCCATGCCTTGCCCGCCTAATCAAATGCCCAGCGATGCGCTTGGCGATATCGGTGGCCCTTGGATTGGCCCACGCGAACAATAAGGAGTACCAATGAGCCCGTCCACGTCCAAGCGGAATCCATACATCAAGTACGCCGCCGGCAAATTCTGTTTTCATTCGACCGATCACATATTGGGTGATCTGGTCAGCTGTAGCTCTCTGCACTGAATTGACCTGGTCTTCGACAAACATGTCGGCCTGAACTATCTGGGTGGGGGCGACTAACGCGCTTCGCCATTGCGTCGTCCCCAACAGTTCATCAATGGACTGTCCATGTTCAGGCAAAACGGCACCATCCCTACCAATCTGCCTGCCGATTCCAAGGCCGACGGGGAACAGATACCAAAGATCCGTCCGCTTCGTTCGAGCAATGCGCGAAATCGTGGTCCATTTCACTTCATTCCCAAATGGGTCGAGAAAAATCACCGCTCGGTACTGTGGCTTATGATCAAGCCAATCGCAGAATTCCAACAACGCTTCATTCGCGTCTTTTCTCACGATCGATATGCGAGGCGCCAATAGCGGAAATTCCTCCCTCAGGGCCTCCAGCTCCACGACGTTCGCTTGCTTCAATTCATTGAAAACGTATCGCTCAAAAGGGATTTCAATGCGTAGAGCCCGCCTGGCTGAGCCAGCCGCGAACTCTCTTACATCCTCGACCTCTCCCAGTAGCGGCGACGCATCGATGTTGAGATCGCCGGTGCCTGCGAACGCGTCAAAATAGACGGTGCTTAGGCCACTGTTCTTCAAGACATGCGTGTAGGCGTCGAGATATTCCTCGACGATCCCCAGTTTCGTGATTGTGTGCCGTCCCCCAAATTTCCCCTGCGGCATATATTTCCCCCAGCACGGTCCGAACATAGCAAGAACAAGATGGGTAGTCAACGCATGTGAGCTCGATCGCCGCCTGCGCGCGGTTCACTTCCGCCCCGACCTCTCCTTGGTGGCTCTCCCGTACGATCCGTCCGCCGGCAGCGCATACCGAGCAGCAGCGCGCCGCTGTGTATCGCCGCGGGATCGAAGAGTTGACGCACGTCAATGCGCCGACCCTTGTCTTCCGGTTCGATCACACCACATTTTGGCAAGCGCTCCCGCGCGCGTTCAACCGAAGCGTTCGGGAGCGGCTGGAAGGGTCTGATATGAACATCGAAAAATACACCGATCGCGCCAAGGGCTTCGTGCAATCGGCGCAGTCGCTGGCCTTGCGCGAGGGGCATCAGCAATTCGCGCCGGAGCATCTTCTCAAGGTTCTGATCGAGGACGGCGAGGGTCTCGCCTCGGGGCTCATCTCGCGCGCCGGGGGCGATCCGCGCCTCGCATTGCGCGGCACCGAGGACGCGCTCGGCAAGCTGCCCAAGGTCGGCGGCGGCGGAGCCGGCCAAGTCTATCTGACGCCCCAGCTCGCACGCGTCTTCGCCGCGGCCGAGAAGGCCGCCGAGAAGGCCGGCGACAGCTTCGTCACCGTCGAGCGGCTGCTGCTGGCGCTCGCCATCGAGAAGGACAGCGAGGCCGGCAAGGCGCTCGCCAAGGCGGGCGTGACGGCGCAGTCGCTCAATGCCGCGATCGAAGCCTTGCGCAAGGGCCGCACGGCGGATTCGGCTTCGGCCGAGCAGGCCTACGACGCACTGAAGAAATATTCGCGCGACCTCACGGAAGCTGCCCGCACCGGCAAGCTCGATCCGGTCATAGGCCGCGACGAAGAGATCCGCCGCACCATCCAGGTGCTGTCGCGGCGCACCAAGAACAACCCCGTGCTGATCGGCGAGCCGGGCGTCGGCAAGACGGCGATCGTCGAGGGCCTGGCGCTCCGCATCGTCAATGGCGACGTGCCGGAGAGCCTCAAGGACAAGCTCCTTCTGGCGCTCGACATGGGCTCGCTGATCGCCGGCGCCAAATATCGCGGCGAGTTCGAGGAGCGGCTCAAGGCCGTGCTGCAGGAGGTGACGGCGGCCGAAGGCGGCATCATCCTGTTCATCGACGAGATGCACACGCTCGTCGGCGCCTGCATGGCCGACGGCGCGATGGATGACTCGAACCTACTCAAGCCGGAGCTGGCGCGCGGCGAGCTGCAGTGCGTCGGCGCTACCAGGCTCTACGAATACCGCAAGCATGTCGAGAAGGATGCCGCGCTGGCGCGGCGCTTCCAGCCGGTCTTCGTCTCGGAACCGACGGTCCAGGACACCGTCTCGATCCTGCGCGGCCTCAAGGAGAAATACGAGCTGCATCATGGGGTGCGTATCCAGGATGCGGCGCTCGTCGCCGCGGCGACCTTGTCCAATCGCTACATCACCGACCGCTTCCTGCCCGACAAGGCGATCGACCTCGTCGACGAGGCTGCGGCGCGCCTGCGCATGCAGGTCGATTCGAAGCCGGAGGAGCTCGATACCGTCGACCGCGAGATCGTGCGCCTGAAGATCGAGCAGGAGGCGCTGAAGAAGGAAAGCGATCCGGGCTCCAAGGACCGGCTCGTCCGCCTCGAGAAGGAATTGGCGGAGCTCGAGGAGAAATCGGCCGCGCTCACGGCGAAATGGCAGGGCGAGAAGGATAAGCTCAACCGCGCCCAGAAGCTGAAAGAGGATCTCGACAAGGCGCGGAGCGAGCTGGAGCAGGCCCAGCGCCGCGGCGAGTATCAGCGCGCCGGCGAGCTTGCCTATGGCATCATCCCCGGCCTCGAGAAGGAGCTCGCCGCGATCGAGGCCAAGAGCGCGGCCAATGGCGAGGCGGGCGGCATGACGGACGAGGCCGTGACGCCCAACCATATCGCCGGCATCGTCTCGCGCTGGACTGGCGTGCCCGTCGACAAGATGCTGGAAGGCGAGCGCGAGAAGCTCCTCAAGATGGAGGAGGCGATCAGCAGGCGCGTCGTCGGCCAGAAGGAGGCGGTCGCCGCCGTCTCGACGGCGGTGCGGCGGGCGCGTGCCGGCCTGCAGGATCCGCATCGGCCGATCGGCTCGTTCATGTTCCTGGGGCCGACGGGGGTCGGCAAGACCGAGCTGACCAAGGCGCTCGCGGCCTTCCTGTTCGACGACGAGGCGGCCATGGTGCGCATGGACATGTCCGAATACATGGAGAAGCACTCGGTCGCCCGCCTGATCGGCGCGCCCCCCGGCTATGTCGGTTATGAGGAGGGCGGCGCGCTCACGGAGGCCGTGCGCCGGCGGCCCTATCAGGTGGTGCTGTTCGACGAGATCGAGAAGGCTCATCCCGACGTCTTCAACGTGCTGCTCCAGGTGCTCGATGACGGGCGGCTCACGGATGGACAGGGCCGCACGGTCGATTTCCGCAACACCTTGATCGTCATGACCTCCAATCTCGGCGCCGAATTCCTGGTCAACCAGCCCGAGGGGCAGGATACGGACGGGGTGCGCGACGAGGTGATGGGCGCGGTGAGGGCGCATTTCCGCCCCGAATTCCTGAACCGCGTCGACGAGATCATCCTGTTCCACCGCCTCAAGCGGGAGGATATGGGCGCGATCGTCGACATCCAGATCGAGAGGCTGAAGAAGCTGCTCGCCGACCGCGAGATCGGGCTCGAGCTCGACAAGACGGCGCGCGCCTGGCTCGCCGAGAAGGGCTACGACTCGGCCTATGGGGCGCGCCCCCTGAAGCGCGTCATCCAGAAGAGCATCCAGGATCCGCTGGCCGAGCTGATCCTCGCCGGCAAGGTGAAGGGCAGCGATACGCCGCGCGTCAGCCTCGGCGCCGGCGGGCTGATGATCGGCGATGTCACCATCGCCCCCGAGCAGCCGTCGAAACGGCCCGCGGGAATGCGGTTGAATTAGGCTCGGCCTCCACCTCTCCCGCAAGGGGAGAGGCGGCACGCCCGGCGTTGCGCCTCGGCAACCGCTTCACCCGGTCGGCATGACCAAGAACGTTTGCGGAGCGTGGTCCGGCGACATGTCCGCCACGACAACGTTTTCGACGACCGCCATACGCGGCCCGGCTCGGCAGGCGGCGAGCATCGCCTCGACCGCCCCGCCCTCCCCTGAGAACGATGCTTCGACGGAACCGTCGCGGCGGTTGCGGACCCATCCGCAGAGGCCTCGAGCGACGGCTTCCCTTTCGACCCAAGCGCGATAGCCCACCCCTTGGACGGCACCGGTGATCACGGCATGAACGGTTCGGATCATGCAGGCCGCTTCGGCGCCGGGAAAGGGTTCGGAGCGATGAGAGCCCAGCTCACACCAGCATCGCCGCAGGCCTCTCGATCAGCGTCTTGAAGGCCGAGAGCAGCTCGGCGCCGAGCGCGCCGTCGACGGCGCGGTGATCGGTCGAGAGCGTCACCGACATCATGGTCGCGACAGCCGGCGCGCCGTCCTTGACGACGACGCGTTTCTCGCCGGCCCCGACCGCCAGGATGGTGGCGTGGGGAGGGTTGATCACGGCCGAGAAGTTCGCGACACCGAACATGCCGAGATTGGAGACGGCAGTCGTCCCGCCCTCATATTCGATGGGCTTCAGCTTGCGCGCCTTGGCGCGGGCCGCGAAATCCTTCATCTCGTTCGAGATCACCGACAGCGTCTTTGCCTCGGCCTTGCGCACGATCGGGGTGATCAGACCGCCCGGGATCGACACGGCGACGCCGACATCGGCATGCTTGTGCTTGAGCATAACGGCGTCGGTCCATGAGACGTTCGCCTCCGGCACCCGCATCAAGGCGAGCGCCAGCGCCTTGATCACGAAGTCATTGACCGACAGCTTGTAAACGGGCTTGCCGTCCTTGTCCTTCGGCGCCGCGGCATTGATGTCCTCGCGCAGCTCGAGCAGCGCGTCGATATGGCAGTCGAGCGACAGGTAGAAATGCGGGATCGTCGCCTTCGCCTCGGTGAGGCGCCGCGCGATGGCCTTGCGCATGCCGTCATGGGGCACCTCGGTGAAGCTGCCGGGCTCGAACAGCTTCTTGACGAGTTCGTCCGGCATGCCCATCGGCACGGTTGGGCGGGCGGCGGGCGCTTGAGCGGGCGTGCCGGCCGATCTCGGAGCCGCCGCCTTGGCCGTCCCACCCTCGATCGCCGCCTTCACGTCATGTTCGACGATGCGGCCATGCGGCCCCGACCCCTTGATCGAAGCGATATCGATGCCGGCATCCTTGGCGATGCGGCGCGCCAGGGGCGAGGCGAAGACGCGTGCGCCAGGGGCGTGGCCGTTGGCGCGGGCTGGTGTCGACCCCTCACCCGGCGTGGTTCGCACACCGACCTCTCCCGCAAGGCCCGGACCGTGATCCGGGGCAAGGGGAGAGGCAGGGGGCGCCGCGCCCTTGCCCGCCTCTCCCCTTGCGGGTGAGGGGTCGGGAGCCGCTTTCGCCAGGGCGCCCGCCTTCGGTTGGCCCGCCCCGCTGGCGACGGCCTTGGCATCCTCGCCCTCGGCAGCGATCAGGCCGATCAACTGGTTCACCGGCACGTCCGCCGTGCCTTCCGGCACCACGATCTTGGCGAGCACGCCCTCATCGACCGCCTCGACCTCCATGGTCGCCTTGTCGGTCTCGATCTCGGCGATCACATCGCCGGACTTGATGGTATCGCCCTCCTTCTTCAGCCATTTGGCGAGATTGCCCTTCTCCATGGTCGGCGAGAGGGCGGGCATGAGGATATTGGTGGGCATGTGAGATCGCTCGTTATGCGCCAGTATCGAAAGCCGTCGCTGGACTCGCTGCAAGACCAGGCGGAAGCCGCCGATTTCTCGACCGACATGGCGTGCCAGAAGCCAATTCAGCACGAGAAAGAAGACAATAAGACCAATGGCATCGATCGAGCAGAATTCCCCAGGTCGAAGGCTCGTCGAAGGCCCGTTGAATGCTGACGCTGAGGCCTTGATCGACGATGAAGGCGCGCAGGATTTCCTCGCCGCCGTGCTCTTGGGCATCGGGCGGCACCGCAAGCGGCTTGACCACTGGAGCGGCCATCTTGCTAACGGTAGAGCACGGCCTTCGCGGCCCGCACCACCTCGCCCACATTCGGCAAGGCGAGCTTTTCGAGATTGGCCGCATAGGGCATCGGCACATCCTTGCCGGTGACGCGCACCGGCGGTGCGTCGAGCCAGTCGAAGGCCTGCTCGCAGACGCGCATCCCGATCTCGGCGCCGACGCCCGACTGCGGCCAGCCCTCCTCGACCGTGACCAGGCGGTTCGTCTTCTTGACGCTCGCCACGACCGTTTCGATGTCCATGGGGCGTATGGTGCGCAGATCGACGATCTCGGCCTCGATGCCCTCCTTCGCCAGGGCTTCCGCGGCCTTCAGCGCATAGGTCATGCCGATCGACCAGGCGACGATGGTGACATGGGAGCCCGCCCGCGCGATCTTGGCTTTGCCGATGGGGATCACGAAATCGCCGAGCTTCGGCACCGGTGAGGACTGGCCGTAGAGAATTTCGTTCTCGAGGAAGATAACGGGATTGGGATCACGGATGGCCGCCTTGAGCAGGGCCTTGGCATCGGCGGCGGTGTGAGGCGCGACGACCTTCAGCCCCGGCACATTGCTGAACCAGGCCGTGTAATCCTGGCTGTGCTGAGCGGCGACGCGCGCCGCCGCGCCATTGGGCCCGCGAAAAACGATCGGGCAGCCCATCTGGCCGCCCGACATGTAGAGGGTCTTCGCCGCCGAGTTGACGAGCTGGTCCATGGCCTGCATGGCGAAATTGAAGGTCATGAACTCGACGATCGGTTTGAGCCCCGACAGCGCCGCACCGACGCCCAGCCCCGCGAAGCCGTGCTCGGTGATCGGCGTATCGACGACGCGGCGCGCCCCGAATTCCTGGAGCAGACCCTGCGTCACCTTATAGGCGCCCTGGTATTCGGCGACCTCCTCGCCCATGACGAAGACGGCCTCATCGCGGCGCATCTCCTCGGCCATGGCGTCACGCAGCGCCTCGCGCACGGTCATCGTCACCAT
>JBIOEJ010000105.1:0-21069 GCA_044445965.1 Hyphomicrobiales bacterium | reverse complement strand
GGGCATCTCTTCGGCAAGGGCCACTCGGCACTTCCGGCGGCAGGCCGAAAGGCCTGAGCAAGGCCATGAGCGCCAAGGTCAAAGCCCAGCTCGGCGGCGAGGGAAAAGAGATCGGCCGCAAGCTCACGGACCTCGCCAGGGACGGCGATGTTTGGGCGCTGGACGTGTGCCTCGATCGCATCCGGGCGCAGCCGCCCAGTCATATTGCAAAGCAGCAAATCCGTGGCGGTCCGCGAGGCTCTGCGGCCCGCCTGCCTGTAAATCGCCTGTTGTTTACAGGCGTTGCACTGCAGCACAGGGACGACAGAGAACTGACGACGCAGGACAGCGGAGCCGCGGCAAAGCTCGCCAGTCGGTCCTCCATCGGCCGATCTCCGTCCTCCGTTCGCTGCAGATTCGCTGTATTTTACAGCGGCCGGGGGATAGAGCACGGTGCAGCCGGCCGTGGGATTGGTTCATCTGTCCTCTGTCCTCGGTCTTCCGTCCTCTGCCTGCCCTCGCCCCGCCAGGAGCTCGCCGATGCGTCCGCTTGAGGGCCTATTGGTCGTTGCCGTCGAGCAGGCGGTCGCCGCCCCCTATTGCACCAGCCGCCTGGCGGACGCGGGCGCGCGGGTAATCAAGATCGAGCGGCCGGAGGGCGATTTCGCGCGCGGCTATGACGATGCCGCCAAAGGCCTGTCGAGCTATTTCGTCTGGCTGAACCGCGGCAAGGAATCGGTGGTGCTCGATCTTTCCGCGCCGCAGGATCGCATCGAGCTCGGCGCGCTGATCGCCAAGGCCGATATCCTGGTGCAAAATCTCAAACCCGGCGCTTTGGCGCGGCTCGGCTTCCCGATCGAGCGGTTGCGCGAGCAGCACCCGGCCCTCATTTGCTGCTCCATCAGCGGCTATGGCGATCAGGGCCCGCTCGCCGCCCGCAAGGCCTATGACCTCCTGATCCAGGCCGAAACCGGGCTTGCCTCGATCACCGGTGGCCCTGAAGCGCCGGCGCGTGTCGGCGTGTCGATCGTCGACATCGCGACCGGCGCCGCGGCCCATGCGGCGATCCTCGAGGCGCTGATCGCGCGCTCGGCGAGCGGCAAGGGCTCGGATATCCGCATCTCCATGTTCGACGTGATGGCCGACTGGCTCACCGTGCCGCTCCTGAACATGGAGGCCGGCAACCCGCCCCGGCGGGTGGGCCTCGGCCATCCCTCGATCTCGCCCTATGGCGTCTTCACCTCGAAGGACGGCAAGGGCATCCTGATCTCGATCCAGAGCGATCGCGAATGGCGGTCCTTGTGCAAGGGCTTGCTGGGCGATCCGTCGCTCGCCGAGGATCCGCGCTTTGCCACCAACCTCCTTCGCACCGGCAATCGGTCGCAGACCGACGGGTTGGTGGCAAAGGCGTTCGCGGCGGCGACCCACGATGTCCTGATCCAACGCTTGAGCGATGCCGATATCGCCTTCGCTGAGGTCAATGGCCTGGATGACCTCTCGCGCCATCCGCATCTGCGCCGCTCGTCGCTGGAAACGCCGGCGGGCCCGATCTCCTATCCGGCGCCGGCCGCGATCTTCGACGGTGAGCCCCGGCTTCTCGGCGCGGTGCCGGCGCTCGGCGCCCACACGGACGGGGTGCTCGGCGAAGCCGCGGTCGCGCCCCGGGCCAGGCGAAGGAGCGGCTGAAGGCAAAGGACCGGCCCATGCCCGACAGCGACACGACACGCTTCCTGTCCAACGCGCAGGGCCTGCGCCTGCGCACGCTCGTCCGGTTGCGCTGGATGGCGATACTCGGACAGACGATCGCCGTCGCCGTCGTCTATTTCGGGCTCGGTTTCCGTATGCCGATCACGCTGGCGCTCGCCGCCATCCTGGCTTCGGCACTCCTCAACATAGGGCTCGGATTGCGCCTTCCGATGAGCCATCGGGTGAGCGATCGGGTGGCGGCGGCCCTGCTCGCCGCGGATATCATCCAGCTGGCGGTTCTGCTCTATCTGACCGGCGGCCTCGAAAACCCCTTCGCCATCCTGTTCGTCGCCCCGGTGCTGATCTCGGCCATGGCGCTCGCGCCGGAGCGGACCCTGGCGCTCGGCGTCATGACCGGCGTCGCCGTGACGGTGCTGGCGCTCGTTCACGAGCCCCTCCCATGGTATGAAGGCACCACGAACGGCCTGCCGTATCTCTATCGGCTCGGCATCTGGACCGCCATCATGCTGAGCCTCGCCTTCACCGGCGTCTATGCCTGGCGCATCGCCAAGGAAGGGCGCGATCTCGCTCAGGCGCTGGCGGCGACCGAGTTGGTCTTGGCCCGCGAGCAGCATCTGTCGCAACTCGACGGCCTCGCCGCCGCCGCCGCCCATGAGCTCGGCACGCCGCTCGCGACCATCACCCTCGTGGCTCAGGAACTGCAGCGCATCGGCCCGAAGGAGGGGCCGATCGCCGAGGACGTCACCTTGCTGCGCGACGAGGTGCAGCGCTGCCGCAGCATCCTCTCCAAGTTGACCACCCTCTCCCAATCGGGCGCCGGCCCTTGGGAGGTGATGTCGCTGCACCATCTGCTGGAAGAGGTGATCAGCCCGCAACGAGCCTTCGACGTGCGCATCGAGACGAGGCTCGAAGGCGTCGGGCCGGAGCCTTCGACGAGGCGTAATCCCGGTATCCTCTATGGGCTCGGCAACCTGCTCGACAATGCGCTCGGTTTCGCCGCCAAGACGGTGATCGTCGAGGCCGCATGGGATTCCGCCTCGGTCACCGTCCGCATCAAGGATGACGGGCAAGGTTTTCCGCCCGATATCCTCTCGCGGGTCGGGGAGCCCTATGTGACGACGCGCGGCGGCGATGCGGAGGGAATCGATGCGGAATCGGGCCTCGGGCTCGGACTGTTCATCGCCAAGACGCTGCTGGAACGCTCCGGCGCCACGCTCGCGGCGACGAACCTGGCGAATGGCGGCGCGCTGCTGACCGTGGTCTGGCCACGCCAGGTCTTCGAGGTCCCCGGGACCGAGGCAAGGTCAGAGGCAAAAACGGGCCGGGACGCCCAAGCCCTTGTTCCAGCATCCGATTGACGACACATTACAGGCATTCCAACTCCGTCGGAGGCGGTAGATGGCCATGCAACAGACAACCAGCCCCCCTGGGGCGCCGCCGGCGCAAACCGAGAAGACCTTGCTGATCGTCGATGACGACCAGCCCTTCCTCAACCGCCTCGCCCGCGCCATGGAGATGCGCGGATACTCCGTCGATACCGCCGAAAGCGTCGCCGACGGCATCGCGCGGGTCGAGGCCTCTCCGCCCGCCTATGCGGTGATCGATCTGCGGCTCGCCGACGGCAACGGGCTCGATGTCGTCGCCCATCTCAAGACGAAGCGCCCCAATGCCCGCGGCATCATTCTGACGGGCTATGCCAATATCGCGACGGCGGTGACCGCCGTGAAGCTCGGCGCCTTCGACTATCTCGCCAAGCCCGCCGACGCCGACGAGATCCACGCCGCCTTGATGGCGGTGGCCGGCGAGCGCGCCGCGCCTCCGGAGAACCCGATGTCGGCCGATCGCGTGCGCTGGGAGCATATCCAACGCGTCTATGAGATGTGCGACCGCAACGTTTCCGAGACGGCGCGCCGGCTCAATATGCATCGGCGCACCTTGCAGCGCATTCTCGCCAAGCGAGCGCCGCGTTGATCAGCGCGGCATGTCGTCGGTGACCGGATCGGCGAGGGCGTGCAGGCGGTCCGCGGCGAGCGCCGCGAAGCGCATCAGCATGGCGCGGCGGCGGGCGGGCGATAGCGGCGTCTCGGCGGACTCGCGCAGCAGCGCGCCGCCATAGGCATCCGCGACGATGAGGCCGAGATCCGCCGGCAGCACCTCCACCGGGAAATCGACGGCGACCGCGAAGGCGAGCGCATCGCAGAACTCGGCGTAGTCGCTCCATTTCTCATCGGCGCGCCAATCCTCGAGCCCGGATTTCACTTCGACGATGAGGATGCGTCCGCCGGGCGCAAGCGCGAGAATATCGGCGCGCCGCCCGGAGGCGAGGGTGACCTCGACGAGCGCCGAGTAGCCGAGCGCCCGCAAGCAGCGCATGGCGCCGCGCGTCACCGCCGCCGTGACCTCGGGGCGGGGGCGGCGAGCCTCCTCTATCGGGACGACCATCCGTGGCCGGGTTCCGGGCATGAGGGCGAGAATAGCATCGGTTCAGGATTGCGGCAGCACGCGCGAGGTGAGCAGGCTCGTCGCGAGCGCGATCGCCGCCATGGCGACGGCGGCGCTCGCGCCATAGGCGAGCGCCCGATCATCGGCGCAGCGCATCAGTCGCGGCAGCCCGATGATCACGAGCGCGATCGAGTAGAGGCCGAGCACGGAGGTCCAGGCGAGGCCGGGCAGCGCCCCTGTCGCGCTCGCGAGGAAAGTCGGGGTCAGCGCATAGGCGCAGAGCCTCAAGGCGCGATCCTCGTCGCGTTCGCCGCCGAATAGCGGCGCGAGCGCGTCGATCGCCAATGCGAGGATGTAGACGCCCGCCAGCAGGCAAATATAGTCGAGCGCGGCGCCGGCGAGCACAGCCGCGACATGGCTCCCTGCGCGCGGCGGATGGCGGCCGAGCCATCCGACCGCGAGCTTGACGAGGACAGGCAGAGCGGCAAGCCAGAGGAGGTAGTCGCGGTAGAGCCCGGTGAAGCCCGCCTTCTCGCGCTCGATCTCGAGAAAGGTGGCGCGGGGCTTCACGCAGATGTCGATGGCACGGTCGATGAGCCTCACGAGAGCTCCCACTTCTGCAGGCCTCGCGCGCCATCGAAGGACGCGGCGCGTTTCCTGTCGGCGCTTCGACTGCCGGACGATGCGCGAAACCTATGCGTTCAGCCCGCTGCCGACGCGGCGCTGCTCTTGGCCGCCGCGCCAGGGGCGGCGCCCTCGCTCAGCCTGTGCCTCTGGGCCTGGCGGCGCGCCTTTTCGACGGCGGCCCTGGACGACTGGTTCAGCTCGAACATCTCGAGGGCTTCCCCTTCCGCGTCGACCACCGGCGTGATGGCGAGGTCCGAATAGGTCTTCGAGGCCGGGTCCCTCTGCACGCGGCTGCGGATGCGCAAGGTCTTCAGGCCGTAGAGGGCGAAGCGCGCATATTTGACCGATGTTTGCCAGCAATGCCGGGCGTAGAACGCGAGCGCCGGCACATGCGGCAATCCAGGCCGGCGCTGGGTCCGGTCCTTGCGCCGGAAATAGCCGCATTGCTGCGGATGCACGTCCTCGAAATTGGCCGCGCCATAGATCTGCAGCACGCTGCGCCAGATCCTGATCGGCTTGATGCCGTAGGCGACGTTGCGCCGCATCAGCCGCTCGACATGCTCGTCCGTGTAGTACCAGTTCCATACATCCTGGTAGGTGCGCTGCCATTCCTCGCGGCTCATGCGCGGATGCTCGACCGTGACGGTCTCGAGATCGTATTTGTTGAGGTCCGGATCCATCCAGATGCCCTGCTCATGCAGCTTCTGGTGATCTTCGGAGCCCGGCAGCGGCGTCAGCATGGTGAACTCGAGCACGTCGACCGGCAATTCCTTCTGGATGATCTCGATATCGCGGCGAATGCTCTGCGGGGTATCGCTCGGCAGCCCCATGATGAAGCCCGCATAGGTGACGGTCCCGGCCTCTTTCCAAGCCTGGAACATCTTCCGGTATTCGGTGATGCGGTTCTGGTTCTTCTTCATGTGCACGAGATTGTCGGGATTGATGCTCTCCAGCCCGATGAAGGCGTATTTGCACCCGGCGCGGGCCGCCTTCTTGATGAAGTTCGGGATCTTGTGGGCGAGCGTGTCCACCTGGATGAGAAAGTGAAGGCTGAATCCATGAACCTCGCGCAATTCGATCATCCGATCGAAGATGGGCTCCCAATTCTTGTTGCGGGCGAAATTGTCGTCGGTGATGAAGAAGCGGGAGATGCCCTGCTTGGCGTTCTCCCGCACGATGCGCTCGATGTCGTCGGCGTCGCGCCAACGCGACTTGCGCCCTTGCACATTGATGATGGTGCAGAACGAGCATTGGAACGGGCAGCCCCGACCGGCATCGAAGGACGACAAGATGCCGTCGTAGCGCTTGACGAGACGCAACGGCAGATAGGGGATGGTCTGCTTCTGCATGTTCGGCAGGTCGTGCATGCAGTTGTAGAGCGGCTTCTCCCTGCCGTGGTGCACGTCCTGCAGGAACGACTCGAAGTGCTCCTCGGCCTCGCCCGCAAAGAGCGTGATCCCGAGATCGAGCGCCTCCCGCAGCTCCGGCGTCAGCTCCTTGAGCATCGACACGCAGCCGCTGACATGGAAGCCTCCGATCGCGACCTTGACGCCACGCGAGCGGAACTGGCGGGCAATGGCCATGGCCCGCGGATATTGATTGGATTGCACGCCGACGAGGCAGACGATGCCGCTATGCCCCGGCTGCTTGATTCGCGAGGCGATGCGCTCGACCGGAACCTTGACGTTCATCTCGTCATAGGCGTCGACCTCGATCGACACGTCTTCGCCCAGGACCCGCCGTTCGGCGCAATCTTGCGAGATCGCGTAGAGGCAAGCCATTGAATTCGATGGTATCCACGCCTTCCACCATTGGATGACGTAACCATCCTTGTCGTAATGCGATGGCTTGATGATCTCGATGTGAAAGGTCATCCTTGCCGGCCCACCAATGTGCTGCGTAATCATTTAAATCCTATATGCAATCGAGGCCGGAGTGGAGTCTTTTCTCGGCTCCCGTTTTCGCCTACGTTTTAGCATCATAGCACCGATCTTGCCCCCGCGGCGACGAGCCGGGGAGGGCGATCGCCGTCAGTGCAGGGTCCATAGCCTCCGACGGCTCGCCGACCCATGACATATGCGCCTTGGCCCCCCGCTTGCACCGATGCTAGTATGACAGGCATCGCGGCTGCGCGCCGCGGCCGGCCCTCCGGTCGGCGCGCCCGCCATCCATCGAGGCTCGAGACATGGCCGAACGATCCTTTGCCGAAGAAGTGAAGAAGCTGCGCCTCGGCGCCGGCGAGGAGTTCCATGGCGAGGGCATACTCGCCATCACCAAGGCCTTGCTCGAATCGGGCGTCTCCTATGTGGCGGGCTATCAGGGGGCGCCCATCTCGCATCTGATGGATGTGCTGGCCGATGCGAACGACATCCTCGAGGACCTCGGCGTGCATTTCGAGAGCAGCGCCTCGGAAGCCACGGCGGCCGCGACGCTCGCGGCCTCGGTGAACTATCCGTTGCGCGGCGCCGTCACCTTCAAGGCCCCGGTCGGCACCAACGTCGCCTCCGACGCGCTCGCCAACCTCACTTCCGGCGGCGTCAAAGGCGGTGCCCTGATCATCATCGGCGAGGATTTCGGCGAGGGCTCCTCGATCATGCAGGAGCGCAGCCACCCCTACGCCATGAAGTCGCAGATCTGGCTGCTCGATCCGCGGCCCAACCTGCCGACCATCGTGCGCATGGTCGAGAAGGGCTTCGAGCTGTCGGAGGCCTCGAACACGCCGGTCATGCTGGAGGTGCGCATCCGCGCCTGCCATGTCTACGGCCACTTCACCACGAAGGACAATGTGCGGCCCTCCTTCACCTTGAAGGACGCCATCGAGAACCCGGTACGCGACGTGACCCGCATCGCCATGCCGCCCGGCACCTTTCTCCATGACAAGGAGAAGATCGAGAAGCGCTGGCCGGCGGCGGTGAAATATGTCGAGGAGAACAAGCTCAACGAATTCTTCGACGGCGAGGCCGCCGATATCGGCATCGTCATGCAGGGCGGCATGTACAACACCGCGCTGCGCGGGCTCGAATTGCTGAACCTCGCCGACGCCTTCGGGGCCGCCAAGCTGCCGATCTATGCGCTCAACGTGACCTATCCGCTGATCGACGCCGAGTTCGTGAGGTTTTGCGCCGGCAAGCGGGCGATCCTGATCGTCGAGGAAGGCCAGCCCGATTTCATCGAGCAGGCGGTGAACACCATTTTGCGGCGCGCCGACATCCAGACCAAGGTCCACGGCAAGGACATGCTGGCCACGTCCGGCGAATATACCGGCGCCGTGATGCGCGACGGCATGAAGCGCTTCGTCGGACGCTACCGCGCCGACATGCTGCCGGAGCAGCGGCCGGTCGAGGGCGATAATTCGCGCCAGGCGGCGATGGCTGCGGTGAACGGCGAGGTGCAGCCGCGCCCGCCCTCCTTCTGCACCGGCTGTCCCGAACGGCCGATCTTCACGGCGATGAAGCTCGTGGAGCGCGAGCTCGGCCGCCATCATGTCAGCTGCGATATCGGCTGCCATCTGTTCTCGATCTTCCCGCCCTTCAATATCGGGGCGACCACGATGGGCTATGGCCTCGGCGGAGCCGGCGCCTCGGCCTTCAACGTCAAGGCCGACAGGCGCGTCGTCTCGATCATGGGGGATGGCGGCTTCTGGCACAACGGCTTGGCGTCGAGCGTCGGCAACGCCGTCTTCAACAAGAGCGACAACGTCATCATCGTCGTCGACAATGGCTACACCTCCGCGACCGGCGGCCAGGACATCCTTTCGTCCTTCTGGAACAACCCGATCCGGAGGACGCAGAACTCGATCGAGAAGGCGGTGCGCGGCGTCGGCGTCGAATGGGCGCGCACCATCACGCGCACCTACGACCTCACCAAGATGCGCGACACGCTGAAGGAGGCGCTGACCACGCCCGAGAAGGGGCCGAAGGTCATCGTCGCCCAGTCCGAATGCATGTTGAACAAGCAGCGCCGCGTGCGCCCGCAGACGCGCGCCGCCGTCGAGCGCGGCGAGCGCGTGGTGCGTGAGCGCTTCGGCGTCGATGCCGACACCTGCACGGGCGATCATTCCTGCATCCGGCTGTCGGGGTGTCCGTCGCTGACGATCGCGCCGCATCCGGATCCGCTGCGCAAGGATCCGGTCACCAAGGTGCTCGATTCCTGCGTCGGCTGCGGGCTCTGCGGCGAGGTCGCGCATGCGGCGAAGCTCTGCCCCTCCTTCTACCGCGCCTCGATCATCGAGAACCCGACGCAATGGGACATGCTGAAAGCCAAGATGCGCGGCGCGGTGATCGGCTTCCTGCAGCGGCGCCTCGCGCGCAAGGCTGCATTCGCGTGATGTCGCCAGGCCCGTCCGATGCTTGATCGCGCGGCTCCTCGCACCGAGGCGGTCGCGAAGGCCCGCGCCATCCGCATCGCCATCATGGCCATGGGCGGGGAGGGCGGCGGCGTGCTGGCCGACTGGATCGTCGATCTCGCCGAGCATGGCGGCTATCTGGCGCAATTGACCTCGGTGCCGGGCGTGGCGCAGCGCACGGGCGCCACGATCTATTATCTCGAGCTGTTCCCGAGGAGCGCGATCGCCTCTGGCGCAGTCGAGCCTGTGCTGGCGTTGATGCCGACGCCAGGCGATGTCGACATCGTCGTCGCGTCCGAGCTGATGGAGGCGGGGCGCGCCGTGCAGCGCGGCCTCGTCACCCCCGATCGCACGACCCTGATCGCCTCGACCCACCGCGTCTTCACCATGACCGAGAAGATCGCCATGGCGGACGGCCGGGTCGACGCGCCGGTGCTGCTCGAAGCCTGCCGCAATTCGGCCAAGACCTTTTTCGGTGGCGATCTCGCGGCCGCCGCCGAGCGTAGCGGCAGCGTCATCAGCGCCGTGCTCTTCGGCGCGCTGGCCCAATCGCGCACCCTGCCCTTTGCGCGCGAGGCCTACGAGGCGACGATCGAGCGCGCCGGCGTCGGGGTGGCGGCGAGCAAGCGCGGTTTCGCGGCGGGCCTGGCCGAGGCGGCGGGCTCCGCGGCGCCGGCGGCCGCCGGTGCGGCGCAAGCTCGGCGGCAGCCGCCTTCCCGACATGTGGCAAGCCCCGGCCGGCAAGCGCTCGCCGCACTCATCGCGCAGAGCGAGGCGGGTTTCCCGGCCGCCGCGCGGAGCATGGTGCGCGCCGGCCTCGAACGCCTCGCCGACTATCAGGACCTCGACTATGCGCAAGATTACCTGTTGCGCCTCGCGCCCGTCGTCGATGCGGAGCGCCATCATGGGGACGGCTCGGGCAGGCTGATCGCCGAGACGGCGCGTGAGCTGGCCTTGGGGATGGCCTATGAGGACACCATCCGCGTCGCCGAGCTGAAGGTGCGCGCCAGCCGTTTCGCGCGGGTGCGCGAGGAGGTGCGCGCCAGGGACGGGCAGATCGTCGAGATCGCCGAGTTCATGCATCCGCGCCTGAAGGAGATCGCCGAATCGGTGCCGGCCTGGCTCGGCCGCGCCATGTTGCGGCCCGGGCTGCTGCGCTCCGCGATCGAGAACGCCACCAAGTCCGGGAAGATCGTCAAGACGACCTCGCTGCGCGGCTTCCTGCAGCTCTATATGGTGGCGAGCCTGAAGCCCTGGCGGCGCTCCTCCCTGCGCTTCGCGGAGGAACAGGAAAGGCTGAGGGCGTGGCTCGACATCGTCGTCGCCACCGCCGCGAAGGACTATGATCTCGCGGTCGAGCTTGCGGAGTGCCGCAACCTCGTCAAGGGCTATGGCGACACGCATGAGCGCGGCCTCGCCAATTACCAGACCATCATCGGGCTTCTCGATCATATCTCGACGCGGCCGGAACCCGCCAAGCTCATCGCCGCGTTGCGCAAGGCCGCGGTCGCCGATGACGGCGGCGCTGGGCTCGCCGAGGCGGTCGGCCGGTTGCGGCTGAATTGAAATCGGCCGCCAAAGCTGGCACGGCTCGCCGATGAGCGCCCCTGCCCAACCCATCCTCGCCGCCGTCGATGCCCGCCATGCGGAGCAGATCGGCTTCCTCGGCGCCTTGGTGAAGGTGCCGTCCGACAATCCGCCCGGCGACTGCGGCGCCCATGCGCGCCGCGCCGCCGAGCTTCTGGAAGGCTTGGGCTTCGCGGTCGAGCGCCACGAGGTGCCGGACGATGCCGTCAAGGCGAGCGGCATGATCAGCGCCACGAACCTCATCATCCGCAAGCGCTTCGGGGAAGGCGGCAAGGTGATCGCGCTCAACGCGCATGGCGATGTGGTGCCGCCGGGCGAAGGCTGGTCGGTCGATCCCTACGGCGCCGTCGTCAAGGACGGCGTGATGTATGGGCGCGGCGTGGCCGTGTCGAAATCGGATTTCGCGACCTATGCCTTCGCCCTGAAGGCGCTGGAGGGGAGCGGCGCTCGACTCGCAGGCGCGGTCGAGCTGCACTTCACCTATGACGAAGAGGCGGGCGGCGCCGTCGGACCGGGCCTGATTCTCGAAAAAGGCCTGTCGAAGCCCGACTACGTCATCAGCGCCGGCTTCTCCTACAGCGTCGTCGTCGCGCATAATGGCTGCCTGCATCTCGAGGTGCGCGTCGAGGGCAAGTCGGCCCATGCGGCGCGGCCCGATACCGGCGTCGACGCGCTGGAAGCCGCGACCAAGCTGCTGACGGCGCTCTACGCGCTGCGCGAGGGCTACAAGGCGAGGCGCTCCAAGGTCGTCGGCATCGACCATCCGACCTTGACGGTCGGCCTCATCTCGGGCGGCATCAATACCAATGTGGTGCCCGATGTGGTGACCATGCGCATCGACCGGCGCATGATCCCCGAGGAGGACCCCGATGCGGTCGAGCGCGACCTCATCGCCGAGATCGAGCGCGTCTGCGCCGCGATCCCGGGCATCCGCGTGAGGACGAGGCGCATCCTCCTGGCGCGGCCCTTCACGCCGCAGCCCGGACAGGAGGTCCTCGTCGCCGCGCTGCAGCGCAATGCCAGGACGGTGATGGGCGTCGATATCCCGGCCGAAGGCGTGCCGCTCTACACCGATGCCAGGCTCTATTCGGCAGCCGGCATTCCGACCGCGCTCTATGGGGCGGGCCCGCGCACCTTGCTCGACGCCAATGGCCATCGCGCCGACGAGAAGCTGGTGCTCGAGGATCTGCGCAAGGCGACGAAGGTCGTGGCGCTCACCCTCGCGGAGCTGCTGGCGGCGTAGCGCTGAGATCGACATGACCGACCGCGCGGATGAGCGTCTGCTCGTCCCAATGCCTGTGGTTGAGCACTTGGCCTTCGGCGCGCACACGCGCCATCGCATCGAGGTCGAGCCGCGCCTGCACCCAACAGGCCTTGTCCATCTCGCCTTGGACGATGACCCCGTCTTCAGGGAAACCGAGATCGGGCGGGCCGAAAACTCCGGCGGCCCCGCGATTCACGTCGACCGCCGGCGACCAGTCGACGCTGCCGACGAGCGGGGCCTGCACGACGATGCATTGGCTTTCGAGCGCGCGCGCCTGGGCGCCGAGGCGGACCCGCCAATAGCCGTGCACCGTATCGGTGCAGGAAGGCGCGAGGATCACTTCGGCGCCTGCCTCCGTAAGAGCGCGTGCGATCAGCGGAAACTCGATATCGTAGCAGATGGCGACGCCGATGCGCGCCGCTCCGATGTCGAAGACGGCGAGGTCGCGCCCGCCGCGGACGCCCCATTGCTCGCGCTCGAAGCGCGTCATCATGATCTTCTCCTGCCGGCCGCTTCCGCCGGCCGGCGCGAAGAAGCGCGCCACGTTGCGGACGGCGTCGTCGTCTTGGCGCTCGGGCGCGCTGCCCGCCAGGATGAAGACGCCATGGCGCCTGGCTAAGCGTGCATGCAGCGCATCGGCTTCCGGCAGCATCCCGCTCACGGCATCGATCGAACGTCGTAAGTCGCCGGCCGCCGCATGCCCCGCGAGCGAGGCGAGCTCGAGCCCCGCATATTCCGGAAAGACCAGGAGCTCGGCGCCTTGGCGTACCGCCTCCTCGACCCAGCGCTCGAGCTTTGCCTCGTAGGCGGCGAAGCCGTCGAACCAGTCGAGCGGATATTGCGCCAGCGCGATGGAGAGGTGGCGGGTCGTCACAGCCTCCTCATCCAGAACTGCATAGGCTTGCGCGTCTGCCGCTCATCACCGATATCGGTCCAGGAATAATGACCGACGAGCCCCTCGACCGGCGCGTAGCCGCGCTTCCTCCAGAAGCTGTCGAGCGGGCGGTAATCCGGGTCGCGGCGCGGATCGTCGGGGGCGCGCACCACGCCCGAGAAGGTCGCTTGCTCGACGCCGGGCGCGGCCAGCGCCGCCGCCTCGCGCAGGTCGAAGAAGAGGTGCCCGACGCCTTGCCCGCGATAGGCGCGCTTGAGCACCGATTCCCCGAAATAGAAGAGCTTCGCGAGGTCGTAGCCACGTTGCATGAACGGCGCGGTCACGTCGGCGTTCTGCCCTTGCATGGGCGCGGCTGTCGCTGCTCCCACCGCCTCGCCGGCATCGCTCGCGACCACGATGACGCCACCCTGCAGCCGCGCGAAGCGCTCGATATAGCTCGCCTCGTAGTCGAGCGTGCCCTCATAAAGATAGGGCCATTCGCGGAAGACCTCGATGCGCAGCTTGGCGAGCGCGGGGAGGGCGCGCTGCAGCGCCTCGCCGGTCACGGGCTCGATGCGTAGCGTCACCGCCCGGCCGTTCCCGAGACCTGCGCCATCCAGTCGGCGAGGTTGTAATAGGTGGTGATCCGCGTGATCAGCCCATCGCGCAGCTCGAAGAACGTGCCGGCCGCAAGGACGTAGCGCTGGCCTCGAGCCGGAGGCAGCCCTGCATCGGTCGTAAGATATTCGCCATGCACGATGAACTCGGCCGCGGCCCGGCCGCCGTCCTCGCTCGTCATGATCGCGATGTCGGCGAGCCTTTCCTTGTAGCAACGCCCCATATGGGCGCAGAACTCGGCGAAGAGCTTCTTGCCGACCCGCCTCGCGCCCTGGTTCACGTCGTGGCGCACATCCTCCGCAAGGCAGGCGAGCATGCCGGCCGCATTGCCGGCGTTGAAGGCGTCGTAATAGCGCTTGATTAAGGTTTGGGCTGCGCGTTGCGGCATGCGGGGCTCCGGAGATGGAGCCGATCTTTAGCATTGCGCCGCCTCGGGAATCGAGCCCGAAACCCTGAAGCCTTCGGTCGTGAGCTCAAGGGATGAGCACGATGCTTCCCGTGGTACGGCCGGCCTCGAGATCGAGATGGGCGCGCGCGGCGTCTCTGAGCTCGTATCGGGCGCCGATGGCGACCGGAAATCCGGATGCCGCGAGCTCCAGCACCTCCGCGGCAGCCGCATGATAGGCGGCGCTGTCCGTCATATAGGCCATGACGCTCGGCCGGCTGATGGTCGCGGCCCGCACATGACTGAGATCGACCGGCGGGATGGGGCCTCCCGCTTGGCCGATGCTCGCCACCACGCCGAAAGGCTTGAGGCAAGCGAGGCTTTTGAGGAACATCTCGGCGCCGATTCCGTCATAGGCGACATCGACGCCGCGGCCTTCGGTGATCTCGCGCACCTGTGCGACCACATCTTCCGCCCGATGGATGATGACGTGATCGGCTCCGCATTCGCGCGCGATTGCCGCCTTCTCTGCCGATCCGACGGTGGCGATGACGGTGGCGCCGAGCCGCTTGCCCCAGCGCGTCACGATCTGCCCGACGCCGCCTGCCGCCGCGTGGACCAGAATCGTGACGCCGGGCCCGATGGGATGGACGCGCTTCAGCAGCATTTGCGCCGTGATGCCGCGCACCGTGATCGCCGCCGCCGTGACCGACGCCATACCGTCCGGGATGCCGATCGCCCGGTCTGCCGGCAAGAGCCTCTTCGACGCATAGGCGCCCATCGGCGCGCCCGCATAGGCGACACGGTCGCCGGGACGCACCGAGCCGACCTCGGCTCCTACGGCCTCGACGATGCCGGCGCCCTCGACGCCGAGGACCGCGGGCAGGCTGGGCAGTTTGTAGAAGCCGGTGCGGTAATAGATGTCGATGAAGTTCACGCCGATCGCCTCGTGCCGCAGCAGGATCTCCTTCGGCCCCGGCTCGGGCAGCTCCATCTCGGCCGCCTCGAGCCTCTCGACGCCGCCGGGAGCCCTCAAATGAATCTCCGTGACCATGGCCCATGCTCCTTGTGTCCAGGACGAGGTAGGAGATGACTCCTTGCGCGAAAACCCCGATAATCCGCACATTCGTTGCGAGAAAATGCACCTATGTTCGACTGGGAAGACCTTCGTCATTTCGTGGCCTTGGCGAGACACGGAGCGCTATCGGAGGCGGCGCGGCAGCTCGAGGTCGATCATGCGACCGTCAGCCGCCGCGTCGCCGCGCTCGAGAAGGCGCTGGCCCTGCGGCTCGTCGACCGGTTGCCGCGCAAATACTCGCTGACGCCGGAGGGGCGCAGCATTGCCGACCTCGGCGCTCAGATCGAGCAGGGTGCCTTCGCCATCGAACGTGCCGCGCGAGGCCTCACGTCGCGTCTCGCCGGCAAGGTCGAGGTGAGCGCGCCGCCGGCGCTCGCGAGCCAGTTCCTGGCACATCAGGCCGCGCGCCTGCGCGAGCGCCATCCCGGGATCCAGCTCGTGCTTTCGGGGGACAAGCGCTCGGTGTCGCTGGGGCGGCGCGAGGCGGATGTGGCGATCCGCCTGTCGCGACCGCAGGAGCGCGGAGGTGTCGTCCGCAAGATCGGCAGCCTGGCATTCGCCCTTTACGCTGCGCACGCCTATGCTAGCGAGCGGCCCGTCGAGGCGTGGGAGTTCGTCGGCTACGACGATGATCTGGAGCACCTCCCGCAGGAGCGATGGCTGCATCAATTCGCCGGCGAGCGACCCTTCGTCTTCCGGTCGAACGATGTGGTCAGCCTGCAGGCGGCCGCGCGCGACGGGCTCGGCGTCGCGCTCCTGCCGCGCTTCATGGCGGATGCGGATCGAGGGCTGATTTGCCTATCGGTCCCGCAAGACGTGTTCCGCCGCGAGTTGTGGCTCGTCGTGCACGGCGATCTGCGGTGCTCGCCGCCGATCCGCGCCGTCATGGATTTCCTCGCCGAGGTTGTTGGAGAGGCGTTTCCGATCGAACGGTGAGACGGGTCGGTGCCCCACCTACCGCGCGAACTTCTTGTACTTCAAGCGGTGCGGGATGATGGTGTCGGTGCCGAGCCGGCGCATCTTGTCTTCCTCGTATTCGGCGAAGTTGCCCTCGAACCACTCCACATGGCTGTCGCCCTCGAAGGCGAGGATATGCGTCGCGATGCGGTCGAGGAAGAAGCGGTCATGCGAGATGATGACGGCGCAGCCCGCGAAGTCCTCGAGCGCCTCCTCGAGCGCGCGCAAGGTGTCGACGTCGAGGTCGTTGGTGGGCTCGTCGAGGAGGAGCAGGTTGGCGCCGGTCTTGAGCATCTTCGCGAGATGCACCCGGTTCCTCTCGCCGCCCGAGAGCTGGCCGACCTTCTTCTGCTGGTCGCCGCCCTTGAAGTTGAAGGCCGAGCAATAGGCCCGCGAATTGACCTCGCGCTTGCCGAGCATGAGCTGGTCGAGCCCGCCCGACACTTCCTGCCACACCGTGTTGTTGTCGTTCAGCGCATCGCGCGACTGGTCGACATAGCCGAGCTGCACGGATTCTCCGATCTTGATCGTGCCGCCGTCCGGCTTCTCCTGCTTGGTGATCATGCGGAACAGCGTGGTCTTGCCGGCGCCGTTCGGTCCGATCACGCCGACGATGCCGCCCGGCGGCAGCTTGAACGAGAGGTCGTCGATCAAGAGCCGGTCGCCGTAACCCTTGTTCAGATGCTCGAAGTCGATGACGTTGTTGCCGAGCCGCTCGGCGACCGGAATGATGATCTGTGCGGTCTGCGGCCCCTTATCGGCCTGCTTGGCGACGAGGTCGTCATAGCGCTGGATGCGCGCCTTGCTCTTCGCCTGCCGGGCTCTCGGCGAGGCTTGGATCCATTCCTGTTCGCGTTCCAGCGCCCGCTGGCGCGCCTCTTCCTCGCGGCCTGCCTGCAGCAGGCGCTTCTGCTTCTGGCCGAGCCAGGAGGAGTAGTTGCCTTCGTAGGGAATGCCGCGGCCGCGGTCGAGCTCCAGGATCCAGCCCGTGACATGGTCGAGGAAGTAGCGGTCATGCGTCACCAGCAGCACGGCGCCGGGATAGGCGCGCAGATGCCCTTCGAGCCAGGCCGTGGTCTCCGCGTCGAGGTGGTTGGTCGGCTCGTCGAGGAGCAGCAATTCGGGCTGCTCCAGCAAGAGCCGGCAGATCGCCACGCGCCGTCGCTCGCCGCCGGAGAGCGTCGTCACCTCGGCATCGTCAGGCGGGCAGGAGAGCGCCTCCATCGCCTGACCGACCTGCGCATCGAGATCCCAGAGGTTCTTGGCGTCGATCTCGTCTTGCAGGCGCGTCATCTCGTCCGCCGTCTCGTCCGAATAGTTCATGGCGATCTCGTTGTAGCGGTCGACCAGCGCCTTCTTCGCCGCTACGCCGAGCATGACGTTGCCGCGGACGTCGAGCGTCTCGTCGAGATGGGGCTCCTGCGGCAGGTAGCCGGCGCGCGCGCCCTCCGCGAGCCAGGCCTCCCCGGTCCACTCCGTGTCCTCGCCCGCCATGATGCGCATCAAGGTCGACTTTCCGGAGCCGTTCACGCCGAGAATGCCGATCTTGGCGTCGGGGTAGAAGGAGAGGTTGATGTTCTCCAAGACCTTCTTGCCGCCGGGATAGGCCTTGGTGAGGCCGCGCATGTGATAAATGAATTGCCGCGCCATGGGGCGTGTCGCTCGCTTGCTGAGATGTGAAGCTGATTGCGGGGCGTTCTAGCGGCAGGTAGGCGGAGTTTGCAAGCAGGGGAGGCGCAGATGATCCTGGAACATCGCGGGGTCGCCCCGAAGATCGACCGCTCGACGCGCGTCGCGCCGAATGCGGTGATCTGCGGGGATGTGACCATCGGCCCGAATGGCTCGGTCGGCTTCGGCGCGGTGATCATCGCCGAGAGCGGCAAGGTGACCATCGGGGAAAACTGCGTGATCATGGATACGGCCGTCATCTGCGGCGTGCGCGACAACCCGGTCTTGATCGGAGACAATGTGCTCGTCGGGCCACGCGCCTATCTGGTCGGCTGCACGGTCGAGAGCGAGGCCTTCCTGGCGACGGGCGCGACGGTCTTCAACGGCGCCAGGATCAGTCACAATGCCGAGGTTCGCATCAACGGCATCGTGCATTTGCGCACCGTGCTGCCTGCGAAGGCCGTGGTGCCGCTCAACTGGATCGCGGTCGGCGATCCGGTGCGCATCCTGCCGCCCGAGAGGCATGAGGAGATCTGGGCGGTCCAGCAGGGGCTCGACTTTCCGAAATATGTCTTCGGGGTCGACCGGCCGCCTGCCGGCGGCAGCATCATGCCGGCCGTGATGCCGCGCTACGCCAACGCGCTCCGGCACTGGCACGCGGATGACCGCGAGGTGGATGAGGGAGAGACCGAGTAGCGTCCCTCGCCTCGACTTGGCCCCCCTAAGCCGGCTCGACGCCTTCCTCGCCGTCGCCGTCGCGCGGGGCGCGCATGCGCTCGCGCATCCGGTCGCGGAAGCGCCGCCTTCCCCGGCAGGCAGCCCTCAAGAAAGCTCGGAAGGGCGCGGTAAGCGCGTGGATATCGTCGGCGAGGCGCAGCAGGCGCTCGCCCTTGTCGAGCTCCTTGTCGAGCCTTGCCATGGTGCGGGCGAGATCCTCGTCGTCGTCGTCGAGGAAAGTCTCGAAGGCGCGCGCGAACACCGCGACCGCCCCTTGCAGCTTCAAGGGGCCCAGCGCGTCGGTGGTGTCGACGCCGGCCGCCGCCAGCATGAAGCGCTGCGAGTTCATCGCCACCTGGTTCATGGCGGCGATGGAGAGCGGGTCGCATCTGAGGTCGCGCCTGATGGAACGCAGGCCCTCGCGATAGGGCTTGAGCGCGTCGAAGCGGCGCATCATGATGTCGAGCACGCGCTCGCGCACCGGCTCCTCGGCGAGCTCGGAGCCCGTCCCTTCGAGCACGATGTGGTCGATGCGCTTCGAGAAGGCGCCGAGGATCGCGCCCTTCGACGGGAAAAGGTCGCGCAGCTCGGCGAGCGAAACCTCCGCGCGCAGGGCGATCTCGGCAAGGCCGATCTCGCCGAAGGGCTTCTCGGCCGCAAGCCCCATCAACGCATCGATGACGCGGTCGCGCGGCGAAGGCTCGCCATGCGGCTTGTCGGGCTTCACCGGGTTCGACTTCCTGGCCATGAACGCCTCCTGTGCCGGATCCCTCGACAACATAGGTAGCGCGGCTTGCCGGCGGAAGTGCGGCACGATGGTGCGAGCCTCGTGCAAGACCGTCGCTCGCGGTCCGCGCTGGCCTCCTGGCCCGATATTATCGCGTCATCGCCGGCTTTGGACGACCCTGCGGTGCCATCGGTCGCGTCGGCAGGCGGTCGATTTCGGCTCCGATCCGTTGCTGGGCGACGCGGATGTCGTAAGCAGCCTGCATATTGAGCCAGAACTGCGCGCTGGTCCTGAACCAGTGACCGAGACGCAGCGCGGTGTCTCCACTGACCGAGCGCTGCCCCTTGATGATCTGGGTCACCCGGTTCGGCGGCACTGCGATCTGGCGCGACAGCTCGGTCGGGCTGATGCCGAGCTCCTCGAGTTCTTCCGCAAGAATTTCGCCGGGGTGAATGGCGGGACGGGCCATGGCGCTGCTCATTTCCTAGTGATAGTCCACGATTTCGACGGCAGAAGGTCCTGGGGCATTGTCCGGCCACTCGAAGCAAATCCGCCATTGCTGATTGATGCGGATCGAGTATTGGCCAGCTCGATCACCCTTCAGAGCCTCCAGGCGGTTGCTCCGGAGCCCAGCGAGATCGACGAGGCTCGTAGCAGCATCGAGGATTTCCAGTCGCTTCCAACCCTGGCGATCAAAGCTCCGGAACGCCCGGACGAACTCTCCATTCGCAAAAGCCTCCGTGCGTTTGTCCTTATAGCCCAGAATCATCGGCGCGAGGCTATAGGCATTGACGCGATACGTCAAGCGTCAATTCGATTTGCTCCACCTTGCAAGCGAGGGAACTCAGCCGCTATTGCGCAGCCCCGCCGAGATGCCGTTGATGGTCATCTGGATGCCATGCAGCACCTGCTCGCTCGTCCGATTGCCGCGATGCAGCTTCAACAGCTCGACCTGGATATGGTTCAACGGGTCGAGATACGGGAAGCGGTTGCGGATCGAGCGGTCGAGCAGCGGATTGCCTTCGAGGAGCTTGATCTGGCCGGTGATCTCCAACAGGGCCGCCACCGTGTCCTGCCATTCCTCGCTGATGCGCTGGAAGATCGTCTCGCGAAGCTTCGCGTCGGGAACGAGCTTCGCATAGCGCGAGGCGACCGCGAGGCTGCTCTTCGCCAGCACCATGTCCATGTTGGACAAGAGCGTCGTGAAGAACGGCCAGGCGCGGTACATCTCCTTGAACAGCGCGAAGCCCTCCCGTCCATGCGCGGCGCGCCACTCCTTTGCCGCCGAACCGAAACCGTACCAGCCGGGAAGCATCAGTCGGCATTGGGCCCAGCTGAACACCCAGGGGATGGCGCGCAGATCCCCGATCGAGCGCGTCTTCTTGCGCGAGGCCGGCCGCGAGCCGATGTTGAGGGTGGCGATCTCGGTGATCACCGTCGATTCCCAGAAATATTCCTCGAAGCCCGGCGTCTCGTAGACGAGCGAGCGATAGGCCTTGTAGGCGGCGTCCGAGAACGTCGCCATGGCGGCGAGATACTCCTCGCGTGGCGCGCTCTCGTTCGGATGCAGCAAGGTCGCCTCGAGGGTGGCGGCGGCGAGGATTTCGAGGTTGCGCCTGCCGACCTCGGGATTGGAATATTTGCTGGAGATGATCTCGCCCTGCTCGGTGATGCGAATCTGGCCGTTCACGGCGCCGCCCGGTTGCGCCAGGATCGCGTCATAGCTCGGGCCGCCGCCGCGCCCGACCGAGCCGCCGCGGCCGTGGAACAGCCGCAGCTTGACGCCGTGCCGCCGGAACACCTCGATCAGGCCGATCTCGGCCTTGTAGAGCTCCCAGCCAGAGGTGACGAAGCCGCCATCCTTGTTGCTGTCGGAATAGCCGAGCATCACCTCCTGCATGCCGTCGCGGCTGCGGATGAGGCGCAGGTATTCAGGCACTGAGAACAGCTTGTCCATCACGCCGGCGCATCGGCGCAGATCCGAGATGGTCTCGAACAGCGGCACGATGTCGACGTCGCTGCGTCCGTCCGGCCCGACGAGGCCGACCTCCTTGAGCAGCACCGCGACTTCGAGGAGATCGGAGACCGATGTCG
>JBIOEJ010000104.1:0-21433 GCA_044445965.1 Hyphomicrobiales bacterium | reverse complement strand
GTTGCAGCGGGTCGTCGCGGTGCGGCCGGAGGAGGTGCCAGCCGTCTGCTGGTGCTGGCTCTATATCTTCGCGGTGCTGTCGTCCTACTACATCATGCGGCCGATCCGCGATCAGATGGGGGTCGCCGGCGGCGTCAACAATCTGCCCTGGCTGTTCAGCGGCACGCTCGCCGGCATGGTGCTGCTGAACCTGCCCTTCGCCTATCTGGTCAAGAAGCTGCCGCGCAGCCGCTTCATTCCGCTGACCTACCGTTTCTTCGCCCTCAACATCGTGCTGTTCGCGGTGGCCTTGCATGTCGCCAGCGCCGAGCAGGCGATCTGGGTCGGACGCATCTTCTTCATCTGGGCATCGGTCTACAACCTCTTCGTCGTCTCGGTGTTCTGGCAGCTCAATGTCGATCTTTTCAGCCCCGAGCAGGGCAAGCGGCTGTTCGGCTTCATTGCCGCGGGCGCCACCATCGGCGCGCTGGTCGGCTCCGCGGTCACGGCGAGCCTCGTGCGCTACGTATCGCCGACGCTGCTGCTGATCGGCGCGGCCCTGCTGCTGGAGGTGGCGGTGTTCAGCGTCGGGCGCCTCGCCAGGCTCTCGCCGAGCTTGCACCGGCGCCTGGGCGAGCGCAGCGGGGCCAAGGCCTCAGATAACACCTCCGACAACGCCAATGACAAGGCCGATGAGCGGCCGGTCGGCGGCAGCGTCATTGCCGGCATCACCCACGCCTTCCGCTCTCCCTACCTCCTGAGCGTCGGGGCTTTTCTGCTGCTCTATGCGGTCACCTCGACCTTCGTCTATTTCCAGCAGGCGGACATCGTCAGCCACAGCTTTACGGACCGTGGGGCGCAGACCGCGTTCTTCGCCAGCGTCGATCTCGGCGTCAATACGCTCGCCCTCATCGTCCAGCTCTTCTTCACCGGCCGGATCATCTTGCTGCTCGGCGTCTCGCTGGCGCTGGCTCTGTTGCCGGCCTTGACCATGCTCGGCTTTGCGGTGCTCGCACTGACGCCGAGCCTTGGCGTCATCGCCGTGTTCCAGGTCATGCGGCGCGCCGCCGACTATGCGATCACGCGGCCGACGCGCGAGGTCATCTATACGGTCGTGCCGCGCGAGGACCGCTACAAGACCAAGGGCTTCATCGACACCTTCGTCTACCGCCTCGGCGACCAGGTCGGCGCCTGGTCGGTGCCGCTGCTGACCGGGGTAGGACCGCGCGCCGCGCCCCTGGTCGCGATCGCGGCCGCCGCGATCTGGCTCGCCAATGCGCTTTGGCTCGGCCGCCGTCAGCAGTCGCTGGAAGCCGCGGAACGGCGAGACAAGCCAAGCTCCGCCGCAACCGAGCAGCCAATGCCCGCTGGATGAAACGAGGGAAAGCCGGCGCTTCCGTCCCGCTCACACCTCCTTTTTTCTTGCCCTACGCTTACCGCACGGGTCGGCTCGCGCGGCATTTTGCCGGGGTCTCACCGCACCGTAAGGATCTTCTCGTAGGTTTCGGCCGTGCCGTCGGCGAAGATCACCTGATAGGACAGTTGATCCGGCCCGACATAGTGGGGCGCGGAACGGTATTGCACGATTTTCGCCGCGAATCGCCGCCCGTTGCAATAGCCAAGGGGCGTGCTTGGTCCCGCTTGAAAGAGACGCTCACCGGTCGTCAGCGAGAGCTCGCCATGGGCGGGCTTCGCGACGATGCGGATGCTCGGAAGTGGCTGTAGATGGCAGGTCCGTCGTCCATCGCCCGAGACGGTGTTGTAATCCCCCATTCGGCTCAGTCTGCCGGAGAATACGGTCTGCACATAGCCATAGGCCGTCATGTGCACCGATGGGCCGGCGGGAACGCAAGCTCCGAGCGAGAGCACCGCTGCCAAAGTCGCGAGACACGTCCTGAAAGCCAGAAAACACATATTGCCGCGCTTTCTCCGATTAAGGGCGCAAGACTGACAGCATGCTCGACATGGATGCCACCCACAAGGCGGAGGTCCCCGGCGAAGCATCAACTCGGTGTGAGGTTCACCGGCATTTGACACCGACGACGCCCGAGCTATGCTAGTAACGAGCCGCCCAAGGGGCGGCGATTTCGTTTGTGGCGCCTGGGCGCATGATCACCTCGGCGCTCATCTTGCAGCGGGAGGATAGTCGTGACCACGTCAGCGCTCTTGCCGACATTCGCACGGGCGGACCTCTCCTTCGAGCGAGGCGAGGGAGCCTGGCTCCACGACACGAAGGGCGACGCCTATCTCGATTTCGGCGGCGGCATCGCGGTGACCTCGCTCGGCCACGCCCATCCCCACCTCGTCGCCGCGCTCGTCGAGCAGGCGCAGAAGGTGTGGCATGTCTCGAACCTGGTGCGCATTCCGGGCGGGGAGCGCCTCGCCGAGCGCTTGGTCGCCGCGACCTTCGCCGACAAGGTCTTCTTCACGAATTCCGGCGCCGAAGCCAATGAATGCGCCATCAAGATGGCGCGGAAATTCCATGCCCATGGCGGCCATCCGGAGCGCTATCGCATCTTGACCTTCGAGGGCGCCTTCCATGGGCGCACGCTCGCGACCATCGCGGCCGGCGGGCAACAGAAATATATCGACGGCTTCGGTCCCAAGGTCGACGGATTCGATCAGGTCGCCGTCGGCGACGTGGCGGCGATCGAGAAATGGATCTCGCCGCAGAGCGCCGCCTTCATGATCGAGCCGATCATGGCGGAGGGCGGGGTGCGCGCCGTCGCGCCGCAGTTCCTGCGCCATCTGCGTGAGCTTGCCGACGAGCATGGCCTCCTGCTGATCTTCGACGAGGTGCAGACGGGGGTCGGCCGCACGGGACGCTTCTTCGCCCATGAGAAGATGGGCGTCACGCCCGACATCATGTCCGTCGCCAAGGGTATCGGCGGCGGCTTTCCCCTCGGCGCTTGCCTCGCGACCGACGAGGCCTCGCGCGGCATGACCGTCGGCACGCATGGCACGACCTTCGGCGGCAATCCGCTGGCCATGGCCTGCGGCAACGCCGTGCTCGACGTGGTGCTGGCGCCGGGCTTCCTGGAAGAGGTCGAGCGCAAGGGCCTGCTGCTGAAGCAACGTCTCGCCGAGCTCAAGGACAGGCACCCGGGGGTCATCGCCGAAGTGCGCGGCGAAGGCCTGCTGATCGGCTTGCGGCTCGAGACGCCGAATGCGGAATTCGCCGGCGCTGCCCGCGAGGAGAAGCTGCTCGTGGTGCCGGCTGGCGACAATACGGTGCGCCTCCTGCCGCCGCTCACCGCCACCGATGCCGATATCGCCGAGGCGCTCCGTCGCCTCGACGCGGCGGCGACCCGCATCGAGCAGGCAAAGCCCCGCCAGGCGGCGGAATGAGCGCGAGCGTGTCATGTCTGTTCCGCGTCATTTCCTCGACCTATCCGATTTCACCGCGAGAGACCTGAAAGGGCTCCTCGACCGCGCGCGTTCAATGAAGCTCGGCTTCAAGCGCGGCGAAGCGCCCCGCGAGCGGCCCCTCGCCGGCAAGGTGCTCGCCATGGTGTTCGACAAGCCCTCGACGCGCACCCGCGTCTCCTTCGATGTGGGCATGCGCCAGCTCGGCGGCGAGACCATCATGCTCACCGGCAAGGAGATGCAGCTCGGCCGCGGCGAATCGGTCGCCGATACGGCGCGCGTGCTGTCACGCTATGTCGACGCCATCATGATCCGCATGCTGGACCACGACGCGATGAAGGAGCTCGCCGCCTATGCGAGCGTGCCGGTGATCAACGGCCTGTCCAAGATGTCGCATCCCTGCCAGGTGATGGCGGATGTGCTGACTTTCGAAGAGAAGAAGGGACCGATCGCCGGGCGCACCATCGCCTGGTCGGGCGACGCCAACAACGTGCTCGGTTCCTGGGTGCACGCGGCCTCGCGCTTCGACTTCGACCTGCGGATCGCGACGCCGCCGGAACTGAGCCCGAAGGACGAGCTGACGGCCTGGGCCAAGCAGAACGGCGCGCGCATCACCATGACCAGCGATCCCTTCGAGGCCGTCGACGGGTCGGACTGCGTCGTGACCGATTGCTGGGTATCGATGGGCGACGAGGATGAAGGCCGCAGGCAGAACCTGCTGCAACGCTACCAGGTCAATGGCAAGCTGATGGGCGCGGCCAAGAAGGACGCGATCTTCATGCATTGCCTGCCGGCGCATCGCGGCGAAGAGGTCACGGACGAGGTGATCGACGGCCCGCAATCCGTCGTCTTCGACGAGGCCGAGAACCGGCTGCACGCGCAGAAAGGCATTCTCGCCTGGTGCATGGGCGCGGCAAGCCTATGAATCCGCCCCCGACCGATGCGGGGGCCCATGATCCATACGGGGTCGCGAGCGACCGCATCCTGCCCTTCTCGGTCGACGCGCTCGATACGCGCGGGCGGGTCGTCAAGCTCGGCGCCTCGATCGATGCGGTCATCCGCCGCCACGCCTATCCGGAGCCGGTATCGCGGCTGCTCGCGGAGGCGGCGGCGCTCGCCGTGCTGCTCGGCGCCTCGCTGAAGATCGACGGCCGCTTCCAGCTCCAGACCAAGACGGACGGCCCGGTCGGGATGATCGTGGTCGATTTCCGCTTCCCCGACAAGTTCCGCGCCTATGCGCGGTTCGACGAGGACAAGGTCGCGGCCCTTCCCAGGGACAAGCGCAATGGCGGCGCCCTGATGGGCAAGGGACATCTCGCGCTCACCATCGACCCGGCGGCCGGCGACCGGGCGCGCTATCAGGGCCTGGTGGCGCTCGACGGCCAATGCCTCGAGGAGGCGGCGCATCACTATTTCAGGCAGTCCGAGCAAATTCCGACCCGCGTGCGCTTGGCCGCGGGACAGCTCTATGTGCCGGGCGCCGACAGCCGCGACAAATTATGGTCGGCGGGCGGCCTCCTGGTGCAGTTCCTGCCGAAGGCGGGCGAACGGGTGCGCCGGCGCGACTTGCCGGGAGGCGACGCGCCGGCTTCATACGAGGCGCCAGCCGTCAAGGAGGACGATGCCTGGACCGAGGCGCGGATGCTCGCCGATACCATCGAGGATCACGAGCTGATCGATCCGATGCTGTCGGCCGAGCGGCTCCTGGTGCGCCTCTTCCATGAGCGCGGCGTGCGCGCCTTCGCGCCGACCAAGCTCGAGGAGAGCTGCCAGTGCTCGCGCCCGCGCATCATGGCCATGTTGCGCAGCTTCACCGACGACGATCGGCGCGAGATGATCGCCGATGACGGCATGATCGCGGTCACTTGCGAGTTCTGCTCGGCGCGCTATTCCGTGGCGCCCGACCAGATCGCCAGGGAGCAGCCTGAGATCGGAGCGAGGTAGACCTGCGCTTTTCCCGACGCGCCCTTGCGAAGACGGGCGTGCCAGCGGTTCACCCTAAAAGCCATGACTGAGCCCCGCCTCGACATTCACTCGGGCAGCTAGCCGCCCCTTTCGCACCACTGCGCGAGACGACGCATGAAGGCCGACCCCGCATCGATCTGATCGAGCGTGATGAACTCGTCGGGCTGATGCGCCTGATCGATCGAACCCGGGCCGCAGACGATGGTCGGCAAGCCGGCCCTTTGGAAATGGCCGGCCTCGCTGCCATAGGGAACTGTGATCGGGCGATTGCGGCCGGCGAGCTTCAGAGCCAGGGTCTCGGCGGCCGAGCCCGGATCGGGAGCAAGGCCCGGCACCGCCACCTCGCATAGCGTCTCGACGCTCGCCGGCCTGCCATGCGCGGTGAGGCGCGGCAGCACCACCTCGCGGGCGTAACGCTCGAGCCTGGCCGGTATCTCGTCGGCATCGAGCCCCGGCAGGCCACGAAACTCCCAATAGAAGCGGCAAAGCTTCGCCATGATGTTGCGCGCCGTGCCGCCATGCACCTCCCCGATATGCACGCTGGTATAGGGCGGGTCGAAGCGGCCCGTCGGGTCGCCGCGCGCGACCATCTCCTCGCCGATGCGGTCGAGCTCGGCCATCAGCATCACCGCGCCCTTGATGGCGCTCGCGCCGAGCTCGGGCTTGGAGGAATGCGCCTCGGTGCCGTGCACATAAGTGTTGAAGGTGGTGACGCTCTTATGGGCGTCGGCGGCCTGCATCATGGTCGGCTCGCCCACGATCACGGCGAGCGGCAATGGGAAGTCGGCGCCCATACGGGAGATGGGATCCTTGACGCCGAGGCAGGTCGTCTCCTCGTCATAGGAGAAGACGAGGTGGATCGGCGTCTCGAGCGCGGTCTTCCGGAACAGCGGCACATGGGCGAGCGCGATGGCGCAGAAGCCCTTCATGTCGACGGCACCGCGCCCATAGGCCTCGCCGTCGGCGATGCGCAGCTTGAACGGGTCCGTGGTCCAGCTCTGGCCGGCGACCGGCACGACATCGGTATGGCCGGACAGGCAGATGCCGCCGCGATCCGTCGGGCCGATGGTCGCGAACAGGGCGGCCTTGTCGCCGGCGGCGCTCGTCATCCTGGTGCTGGCGACGCCGAGACCGCGCAGATAGGCCTCGACATAGTCGATCAGGGCGAGATTGGATCTCGAGCTTTCGGTGTCGAAGGCGACGAGGCGCTCGAGAATCTCGATCACCGCCTCGCGGCTCGCTGGGCTGTCCTTCGTCATCTGAGCTCCATCCGCGGCGTTCCTATCGTCGCCAATAACCCGGCAGAAACAGCACGACCGCCATGACGACCTCGAGCCGGCCGACGATCATGCCGCCGGCGAGCACCCAATGCGCCGCTGCCGGCAGATGCGCGTAGTCACCGGCCGAAAGCCCGGCGCCGAAGGCGGGCCCTGCATTGGTCAACGCCATGATCGCGCCCGTCAGCGCAGGGCCCGCGCGCAGTCCCGCGAGCACCAGCGCCAGGGAAAGGGCGGCAAAGGCGGCGACGTAAATGACCGCGAAGGCGAAGACCGTGGTCACCGCCTCTTCCTGCAACCGCCTTCCGCCATGCGTGAAAGGCACCGCGGCGTTCGGATGCACGAAGCGGATGAAGGAGCGCCGCATCCCCTGGATCAGGACGGCGAGCCGGATGGGGCGCAAGCCACCGGCCGCCGAGCCTGTACAGCCCCCGATGAGCGCGGCCGCGATGAGCAACAGCACATGGAAGTCCCCGCGCTTCCCGGGTTCGCCGGCCTCGAATCCCGTGGTGGTGATACGGCTCACGACGTCGAAGGCGGCATGCCGCAGGCCCACCCAGCCGCTCTCGATGCCGGCGAGCGCAAGATGCGTCCAGGCGATTACCACCAGCACCAGCGCGACCCCCAGGAAGAGCTGGATCTCGCGGTGGCGGAGCAGCGGCTGCAACTCCCCCTTGAACAGCATGGCGACCGTGCCGAGCGGCAATGCCGCGAGCAGCATGAAGACGATCGCGATCCATTGCAGATCGGGCTCGCCGAAGAAGCTGAACGAGCCCGCATGGGTCGAGAAGCCGCCCGTCGACAATGTCGAGAAGGCGTGCGCGACCGCGTCGAAGGCGGACATGCCGGCGGCGAAATAGGCGATGGCGCACAGCGCCGTCAGCGCCGCATAGACGCCGAGCACGCGTGGCCCGAGCCGGCGCAGGCGCGAGGCCTCCCAATTCGGTCCGCCCAGCATCCAGAAGCCATCGGCCTGGCCTTGGCCATGCGGCAGGAGACAAATCATCAAGGCGACGAACAGCCCGCCTCCGAGGAATTGCAGCAAGGCGCGCCAGAACAGCAGGCCCTTCGCGGTGTCGTCGGGCGACACGAGCGCGCTCGCGCCATTGGTCATGAGGCCCGACGCGGCTTCGAAGATGGCGGCGGCAAACGGCATCTTGGCCGAGCCGAGCGCCAAGGGGGCGGCCGCGAACAGCGTGAGCAAGATCGCCGTTCCGGTCGCGAATAGCGGTAATTCCCGCGCGCCGAACGAACGGCCTCCATCGGAGCGCGCTACGAGCCGCAGCCCGACGCCGAGGAAGATGGCGGCCGCCGCGCAGACGCAAAACAGCACGGCATCAGGCCCTTCGCCGAGCGCATCCACCCCCGCGGTCAGGAGAAGGCAGAGCGCCAGGAGGAGGAGCAGGCTCGAAGCGGCGGTGACGGGCGGGCGCAGATCCATCGATGAACTCTTGCGCGGCGAAGCACCGCCGCATGGACAAAATGCCAGCTTGTGGGGCGTCTGTCATGCATGCCAATCAAGCGCTGGCGACGCCCTTGTGATGGCGTAATGTCGCCAACGCAGGCTATGATCGATTCGCAATGACCCTGCCCCCCCGCCTGATCACGCCGGAACGACGCGAGGACGACGCGCTCGAAGCCTCGATCCGGCCGCAGAAGCTCGTCGATTTCGTCGGCCAGGAGCAGGCGCGCGCCAATCTCAAGGTGTTCATCGACAGCGCCAGGGCGCGCAACGAGGCGCTCGACCATGTGCTGTTCGTGGGGCCGCCCGGCCTCGGCAAGACCACGCTCGCCCAGATCGTGGCGCGCGAGATGGGCGTCGGCTTCCGCGCGACCTCCGGCCCGGTGATCGCCAAGGCCGGCGACCTCGCCGCCATCCTCACCAATCTCGAGGAGCGCGACGTCTTGTTCATCGACGAGATCCATCGGCTGAATCCGGCCATCGAGGAAATCCTCTATCCGGCCATGGAGGATTTCCAGCTCGATCTCGTGATCGGCCAGGGACCGGCGGCGCGCTCGGTGAAGATCGACCTGTCGAAATTCACCCTCGTCGGCGCGACGACGCGGGCCGGCCTCCTGACCACGCCGCTGCGCGACCGCTTCGGCATCCCGATCCGGCTCAACTTCTATACCGTCGAGGAGCTGGAATTCATCGTGAAGCGCGGCGCGCGCGTGATGGGTTTCGGGGTATCCGAGGACGGCGCGAACGAGATCGCCAAGCGGGCGCGCGGCACGCCGCGCGTCGCCGGCAGGCTGTTGCGCCGGGTGCGCGATTTCGCCGTGGTCGACAATGCCGAGCGTGTCACGCGCGACATCGCGGCCCGCGCGCTCGCGCTCCTCGAAGTGGATGCGCGCGGCCTCGACCAGATGGACCGGCGCTATCTCAACGTGATCGCCCTGTCCTTCGACGGCGGACCGGTCGGCGTCGAGACCATCGCCGCCTCTTTGTCCGAGCCGCGCGACGCCATCGAGGACATCATCGAGCCTTATCTCATCCAGCAGGGCCTGTTGCAACGCACGCCGCGCGGGCGCCTGCTGACGCCGCACGCCTTCCGCCATCTCGGCCTCGCCGAGCCGGCCGGGCGCGAGGCGCAGCAATTCGGCCTGTTCGGGGGCGGCGGCGACGATGCCTGACCAGCGGCCGACCTTGCACAGGCTTTCGCTGCGCATCTACTACGAAGACACCGATTTCTCCGGCGCCGTCTACCACGCCAATTATCTGCGCTTCCTCGAGCGGGCGCGCACCGAATGGGTGCGCGGCACCGGCTTCGACCAAAGGGCCGCATTCGATGGGACGCCGCCGACCAATTTCATCGTCAAGCGCCTGTCGATCGAATATCTGCGACCCGCGCGCATGGACGACGTGATCACCGTCGAGACGAGGCTGATCGAGGCGCGCGGCGCGAGCCTCGTCCTCGCGCAAAACGTCCTGCGCGGCGAGGAACGGCTGGTCGAGGCGCGCGTGACGGTGGCGTCCCTCTCGGGCGGCCGCCCGGCGCGCCTGCCGCGCCTGATCCGCGAGGCGTTGCCCAAGAGCGGCGTCCCCAAGGGCGGCGTCCCCAAGAGCGGCGTGCCAAAGAGCGGCTTGGGTTGACCATGAGAAATCTTCGGCGATGGCCTGCCCTCTTGCTCATGCTCGCCGGCGTATGCGTATTGGTGGCGATACCCTTCTACGAATCCGACATCCTGATCTTCCTCAACGACAACCTCGGGAGATTCGAGCGCGTGATCGAGCAGCATCGCGGGCTCGCCCTCGCCGGCTATATGGCGATCTATGTGGGAAGCGTGGCGGTGTCGTTTCCTGGAGCGGTCCTGTTGACGCTGATCGGCGGCTTCGGCTTCGGAGCGCTGGTCGGAGGAATGGCCGCGGCGACGAGCGCGACGCTCGGCGGGCTCTGCGCTTTCCTCGCGGCGCGCGCGCTCAGCCGCGACTGGTCGCGAAAGCTCGCGGGTCTCGACCTCGCCGGCGTGATCGAGGCGCTCGAGCAAGACGCCGCCTCCTACCTCATCTTCCTGCGCCTGATGCCGGTCTTTCCGTTCTGGCTCGTCAATCTGGCCGCCGCGGTCGCCGGCGTCCGGCTCACGACCTTCGCATGGACGACGTTCTTCGGCGTCATGCCGGGAGGCTTCGCCTTCGCGGCCGCGGGCGAGGCGCTCGGCGCCATATTGGAGCGCCAATCGCAGGCTTATCGCGCCTGTATCGACTCGGGCACGCAATATTGCGGCATGCATCTCGATCGGGCCGCGCTCGTCGACCGGCGGCTGCTGCTGGCGCTCGGGCTGCTCGGAGCCTTGGCATTGATCCCCGTCGCGATAAAGCGCATTCCGCCGCTCAGGCGTTTCTGCGAAAGCAAGGGTTGGATCAAGCCCCGTGACCGGTCCTGACGGAAGCTTGCGATCCAGCGGAACCGGCTCGCGAAGGCGAGCGCGGGCGAGCGGAGAACCGTGATGGGCGAGACGTTACGCCCGGATTTATGCATCATCGGCGCGGGCGCCGCCGGATTGTCGGTGGCCGCCAGCGCCGCCGCCTTCGGCGTGTCGACCGTCCTGATCACACGTGGCGAGATGGGCGGGGAATGCCTGAATACGGGCTGCGTGCCCTCGAAGGCGTTGATCGCGGCGGCGCGTGCCGCGCATGGCCCGCCACCGGCGCTGCGACCATCGGGGCAGACGACACCGGCGCTCGACCACCAGCAGGTCATGGCGCATGTGAAAGGCGTGATCGCCGACATCGCGCCGACGGATTCGGCGGCCCGCTATGGCGCGCTCGGCGTCAAGGTCATCAAGAGCGAGGCGGCCTTCATCGATCGGTTCACGGTCGAGGCCGGCGACAAGCTCGTCAAGGCGCGCCGCTTCGTCATCGCCTCCGGCTCGAGCCCGAAGCTCCCGGACGTGGCGGGGCTCGATGCCGTGCCCTATCTGACGAACGAAACCGTGTTCGATCTCGCCGAGCGGCCGGGCCATCTCGTGATCGTCGGGGCCGGGCCGATCGGCTGCGAGCTCGGCCAGGCCTATCGGCGGCTCGGCAGCGAGGTGACGCTGCTCGATGCGGGCCCGCCGCTGCCGCGCGAGGACCCCGAGCTCGCCGGCATCGTGCGGGGCGCGCTCGCCCGCGACGGCATCGTGCTGCGGGAAAAAATCCGCTTGGCGGCGATCGCGCCCGTCGCGGGAGGCGTGCGCGTGCATTACAGCGACGCGGCATCCGCCCCGCAGCAGGTAACCGGCACGCATCTCCTCATCGCCGTCGGACGGACGCCGACGACCCTCCGCCTCGGTCTCGATGCCGGCTGGATCAAGTATGACAAAGGCGGTATCATTGTAGATCATGGCATGCGCACCAGCAATCGACGCGTCTTCGCCATCGGCGATTGCGCGGGCGGGGCGGCTGGCGGTTATCGCTTCACGCATGCCGCATCCTTGCAGGCGAGCCTGGTGATCCGCAGCGTCCTTTTCCGCCTGCCCGCACGGTTCGATCCGATGACGGTGCCTCGCGTCACCTATACCGACCCCGAAATCGCCGCCGTCGGCCTTTCCGAGGAAGAGGCGCGCGGCAAGCACGGCCGCATCCGAGTCCTACGCTTTCCGCTCGGCGAGACCGACCGGGCGCGCACGGATGGCGAACCCGAAGGCCTCGTCAAGGTCGTTGCCACGACGAACGGGCGCATCCTCGGGGCTGCGATCTGCGGCAAGGGCGCGGGCGAGATGATCTCGCTCTGGACGCTCGCCTTGCAGGAGAAGATGAAGCTTTCGAAGGTCGCCGCGCTGGTGACGCCCTATCCGACGCTGAGCGAGGCGTCCCGACGCGCGGCGCTCGAATTCTATGCGCCGCTGACGCGCCGCCCGTTCGTGCGTCGCCTCCTGGGCTTCCTGCGCGCCTTGGGGTAATGACGCGCATGGACGACGTCACTCAGCGCGCGACGAGCCATGCCATTCCCGACATAGCGGCGCTCGTGCGCGCGCGGCCCGGCCTCTCCGGCAAGCTGCTGGTGCTGACGATCGCCTTCGTGATGCTGGCGGAGGTGCTGATCTTCATCCCCTCGGTCGCCAATTTCAGGCGGACCTGGCTGATGAACAAGATCGCCGCCGCCGCGACCGCCGCGCTCGTCTTCGACGCCGCGCCTTCCGGCATGGTGCCGCCCGATCTCGGCAAGGAGCTTCTCAAGCAGGTCGGGGCCCTGACCATCTGGGCGCGGCGCGCCGATTCGCGCATGCTGGTCGCAAGCATCGACAACCCTCCCGAGGTCGATGTGTCGACGGATCTGCGCGACACCAACGCCATGCATCAGATCGGCGAGGCGCTGGATACGCTCGCGGCGCGGCCGGGGCGCATCCTGCGCGTCACGGCGCGAGGAATGGGCGGGGTCGTCATCAACATGACGATCGAGGAGAACCGCCTCAGGGAGGCCATGTGGGGGTTCGCCCGCAATATCCTGTGGCTGTCGCTCCTGATCTCGCTGATCACGGCCGGGCTCGTCTATCTGTCGCTGATCTTCATGATCGTGCGACCGATCAAGCGGCTGTCCGACAATATGGCCGGCTTCGAGCGCGAGCCCGAGAATGACGCGCGCGTCATCCCGACCGGCACCCGCACCGACGAGATCGGCTTCGCCGAGCGCTCGCTCGCGAGGCTCGAGGCGAAGCTCGCGGACGAGCTGCGGCGCAGCAAGAAGCTCGCGGCGCTAGGCCTGATGATCGCCAAGATCAGCCATGATCTGCGCAACGTGCTCTCGGGCGCGCAGCTCTTCTCCGAGCGCATCGCCGAGTTGAAGAATCCGAGCGTGCAGCGCCTGGCGCCGCGCCTCGTCGACGCGCTGCGCCGCGCCATCGATCTCTGCGAAGGCACGCTCGCCTACGGCGCCGACCTGAAGGCCGGGCTGAGACCCGCCCGGTTCAAGCTCACCCCGCTGGTCGCCGAATGCTGGGAGCTCGCCCTTCCGGTGAGCCGCGCGCCCTCGACGCTCGTCAACGAGGTTCCGGCGGATTTCGAGATCACCGCGGATCGCGATCAGATGGCGCGCGTCTTCCTCAACCTCATGCGCAATTCGCTGCAGGCAATGGCACCTCCAGCCGGGCAGCAGCCGGCGGACGAAGCGAGGATCACGGTTTCGGCAAGACATGAAGCGCGGGGAAGCCTGATCTTCGTGGAGGATAACGGGCCGGGCGTGCCGGCGGCCGCCCGCCAGCGGCTGTTCGAGCCCTTCTCGGCTTCATCCAGCAGGCGTGGCAGCGGGCTCGGCCTCGCCATCGCAGCCGATATCCTGCGCGCCCATGACGGCGATATCCGCCTCGCCGACGGTAGCGGGGGCGCACGCTTCGAGATCACGCTGCCGGCGGTTTGACGACGAGGATTTCGCCGCTCTCATGCTGCGGCGCAACATCTGTTAATAACAGGTGAAATACAGTTCGAGCGAGCTTTCCGGCAGTCGGATTGCTGCGGTGCAATATCGCCACAGTTGCCGCGCAATGGAGGCGGCATTTCGCGCAAGACCCTTGGTTGGCTAGGCTCCAACGAGCCCGAGCGCAGGCGCTGGAACACACATACCCGAAGCACGATCATCCGGCAAGGATCATGGGCTTTATCATGGGCTCTTGCCGACCCTGCCGATCTCGACGAGCGCCGCATGGGCCGAGATTTGCGGCGGCCAGCCCGTCGCCATGAGCTTTGCGGGCGAGGCGACGAGGTCCCCGAACAGCCTGTCCTTCGCGTCGCGCAGCCCCGGCAACCCCAGGGCGGCGCGCAGCAGCGGGCCAGGCACCGATAGCAGGCCGCGCTTGCGGCCGAGCCCCTCGCGCAAGGCGGCGAACATGGCGCCGATGCCGATCGGCTCGGGATGGGCGACGATATAGGTCTCGCCGATATGGCGCGGGTCGCCCAGCACATGCTCGACCGCGGCGCAAAGATCGGCGCGCGCCAGGAGCGAGCGCCGCGCCGTGAGCCCGTCGAAGCGCAGTGGCAGCTTCGCGAAGCGCAGCATGGCCGCGAGATTGCCGCGCGGCTGTGAGCCGGCGACCAGCACCGGCCGCAAGATGACGGCAGTGGCTCCTAAGCGCGCCAACGCCTCCTCGGCCGCGAGCTTGGCGCGGCCATAAGCGTCGGTCGGCCGCGGATCATCGGCCTCGGTCAGCATCGCGGCGGCGGCCGGCCCGCTCTGGGCCCGGATGGAGGAGAGGAAGACCAGGCGCTCGACCCTGCCCTGCGCCGCCCGCGCCAGGGCGACGACGGCGCGGTGGTTGACGGCGTCATAGGCAGCTTCGTCGGCGTCGCCAGTATGGGCGAGAGCCGCCGCATGGACGATCGCGTCGACACCCGCGAGAAACGGCACCCAATCGGCTTCTCCGGCGAGGTCGGGAGACGCGACGTTCTCGACGCGTCCGGCTCGCGGCGGAGGTCGTCGGCTCGCCGCCCGCACGCGATAGCCGTGCTCCGCCAGATGGGCGACAAGCGCATGCCCGATGAATCCCGAAGCCCCCGTTACCAGGATACGCTTCACGCTCGCGTCTCGCCCACCGCCGCCGGCCCCGCGGTGAGCCGTTTGCAGACGAGCGCGACCAGCGCCAAGGCCGCGGCGAGCATCGCCGCCGAGATCGGCGCCGAGCTCCACCAGACGCTGGCGAAGGCGAGCGCGGCAAGCCCGATATCGAGGATGAAGATATGCGCGACCACGGCCGTCACGCTCCAGCCCGCATCGGTGGCCCGCTGGTAGACATGGCTGCGATGGGCTTGCCAGAAAGCCTCGCCCCGCGCCAGGCGACGCATCAGCGTCGCGCCTGAATCCCATAGGTAATAGAGAGGCAGGATCAAGGCTGCGGCGAAATGGCCCGCGAGCGCCAGGCGATAGAGCCCGTAGCCGAGCAGCAAGCCGATCGGCAAGCTGCCGACATCGCCGAGGAAGACGCGCGCCACCGGCTTGTTGAAGGGCGCAAAGCCGATGAGCGCGCCGCAGAGCGCGGCCGTCAGGAACGGCGTCGCCGCCCCTAGCCCGACCGGGACGACGCCGAGCAGCGTGAGCGCCGCAAGCGGCACGCCGCAGCCGGCGGCCGTGATCCAGTCGATGCCGTCCATGAAGTTCACGAGATTGACGAACCAGACGCCGGCCAAGGTGGCGAGGAGGCGCTCGAGCGCGAGCGGCAGGACGGGGACGAGCCGGGCCTCTTGTGGGGTCGCGAGCCAGATGACCATGCCGACTGCGAGGAGCTGCGGCACGAGCTTGGCGAGCGGGCCGAGCGGCCGCAGATCATCCAGGGCACCGGTCGCCGCAAGCAGGAGCGCCGCGGCGAGCACGACGGCGGCTTCACGCCAAGCGCCGGGATCGGCGGATGCGAGCGCAAGCCCGGCTGCCCCCGCCAGGATCGCGGCGAGGATGACGGCGAACCCCGCCCCTTGCGGCGTCGGCACCGCATGGCTCGAGCGCGCATTGGGCCTGGCCAAGGCGTAACGGCGCAGCAGCGGCATCATCGAGACGACGAGCGCCGCGGACAGCGCAGCCGCGGCGGCAAGCGTGATGAGGATATCGGCCGCCATGCGCCAGTCCTTGCCGCAAAGCGCTGGAAGCGGCAAGCGGAGCAGCCAGTAGCGAGCAGCGAATGGAGATTGCGCAGAGCGAGCAAGGGTTGGAAAGCGGAGAATGGGGACCGAAGAGATCCGTCCATTCGCTATTCGCTATTCGCGTTCCAGATTGCCAATTCGGGAGACGGTCGCTACAGACGCAAGCCTCCCGCCGGTTCATGGGGCGTCGCCAAGTGGTAAGGCAGCGGTTTTTGGTACCGCCATTCCTAGGTTCGAATCCTAGCGCCCCAGCCAGCAAGACAAAAACGCGCGTAGTTTAAATAACTTACGAGAAATCCGGACCTTCACGAACGTGGCAATCCGTAACAGTCGAACGGACGTCACGGGCGGGGCTCTTGACTCGCCTCATCAGCTCTCTCGAGCCCCCAAAGCGAGCGGGCTTGGTAACTTCCCGTCGTCGCCTGGCATCGGAAACGGATTTGCGCTAGCACCGCAAGCGAAGGGGCGTCGCATGGCTACGTTCGTAACAGATTGTCCGCGCTGTAAGTCCAAGCACTCGACCTTTGATGTCAGGGGCGCCACACCTGCCGGTGTTCAATATAGCTGGCAGCGATGGTTTGAAGTTTTTGCAATTTGTCGAGCATGCCATAGGCCAAGCCTACTCGTATTAGCTCAGTCCGACATTGGTGACGCCGATTTCCTTAGAGAAAAGTTTTGGGAAAAAGGGGTATCTCTTAATGATTACTTTAAGTTTGAAGAGATGTCGCGTTTATGGGCGACACAAAAGGCGGTGCTTTTGATGTGCCCGGCAAACTCGCAAGATCCTGGCTCCGAGCCCCTCTCAACCCGAATGGCCGGCCTAATTCGGACGTCTTGAAGCCTTGGGTGAATGGCCTGGATGTAACGCGACGCCCACGCGACATGTGGATCATCGACTTCGGCTCGACGATGAGTGAGGCCCAAGCGGCGCTGTACGAGGATCCATTCGCCCATGCGGCAGCCCGCACAAAACCGGAGCGAGCCAACAACCGCAGGCAAAGCTATGCCCAAAATTGGTGGCGTCACATCGAGCCAAGGCCAGCGATGTGGCGGAAGCTCTTACAGCTTAACAGAGGCATTGCAACGCCCCGCGTCGCAAAGCATCGGCTCTTCGCATGGCTCAATTCCGCAGTTTCGCCAGACTGCCAACTCATAGTCATCACCCGCGACGACGACACTAGCTTCGGCGTCCTGCATTCGCGCTTCCATGAAGCTTGGTCGCTGAGGCTCGGAACGAGCCTCGAAGATCGGCCACGCTACACGCCGACGACGACCTTCGAGACCTTCCCGTTTCCGGACGGCCTTACCCCCAACATCCCAGCGGCGGCCTACGCAACCGATCCGCGCGCCATCCGCGTCGCGGAGGCGGCACGGCGTCTCGACGAGTTGCGGCGCAACTGGCTCAACCCGCCTGACCTCGTGCGGATCGAACCAGAGGTGTATCCGACGCCCGAAATGCTCGCAGCCGGCCACCCAAGACTATATCCCGACCGCGTCCTGCCCAAGGACGCACACGCGGCGGTGATCCTCAAAGATCGCACGTTGACCAAGCTCTACAATCATCGCCCGCGATGGCTCGCCGACGCGCATGCCGCGCTCGACCGCGCGGTAGCGGCGGCTTATGGCTGGCCCGAGGAAATCGTGACGGACGATGCCTTAGGGAAGCTCCTCGATCTCAACCTCGCGCGCTCAGCGGGCCAAGTTGGAAGCGCCAAGCCTGCGCGCGCCGCCACCGCGAATTGTTGACTGTCCCGACCCGAAGCGACAACTCTGTCCCGATTCGGAGCCTTCATCGACACCCCGAATTGCGTAACCGTCCGTGGCGGTCCAGAGGGGATGCCGGCCCGTCGGTCCGACCGATGATCTCGATCACTTTATTCGCCGGGTCGAACTCCAAGTTCCCGCGGAGCAAAGACACAAGCGGCAGGTCGCTCTCGGCTCTTGGAATAAAGATGGCCAGGATACCGTCCCGTAGTTCGGCTTTGATCCTGTCGGGGTCGATCTTTACGGGCACGGTGATGGTCCGATAGAAATTCCCCGCCATCCGCTCGCGCCTGTGGATACTGACCTTGTCACCATAGGCGATCGCCTTCCTACCCGAGATCGAGATGGTGCTCTCTTTCGCCTGCATTTCGAGATCGGCCTTGGCCACGCCCGGCAATTCCATGATAGCCACGAAGTCGTGACCCTGCTGGAAGACGTTGATCGGGGGGTATGCTCCCGTGCCGGACGTCGTCTGCCCCAGCCAGTCGCTGGTGCGTCGTCCTTCCAGTTCCCGCTGACGGCGGAAGAGTGCATCGTCCCCTCCCGCGACTTCATATCGCTCCCTCCCAAGGAAGCGTTCAAGGACGCGTCGAGGTTTTACGCGACCGCCCTTCACGAGGCAGGTCATTATGCCGAAGTCCGGATTATGCCGCATGGTGCGGATTGGCGGCCGCACCGCCGCGGTCCTCCGGCCATGCGGTCTTCGGCATAATCAGAGCGCTTCGAGGAAGGTGAGCAGTTTATCGTCCGGACGATATCGGCCCGGCCACGGTCACGCTCAGATCGGTGACCAGGCCGCTCGACAGCGAGTATACCCAGCCATGTACCGACAATGGCTGGCCGCGCGCCCAAGCCTCCTGCACGAAGACATCGGAGGCGACGTTCCCAACCTGGCGGACGACGTTGAGCTCGCAAAGCCGGTTCAGCCGCTCCCGATCGTCGGCGTAGGCGGCGAGCTCGTCCTTGTGGTCGTGGGCGACCTCGCGGATCGGATGCAGCCAGTGGTCGACGAGGCCGCGGCGCTTGCCATCCACCGCGGCGGCCACGCCTCCGCAGCCGTAGTGGCCGACGACCAGCACGTGCTTCACCTTGAGCACGTCGACGGCGAACTGCAGCACCGACAGGTAGTTCGCATCCTGCGGCGGGGCGAGGTTGGCGACGTTACGGTGGACAAACAGCTCACCGGGATCCAGGCCCACGATCTCGTTGGCGGGCACGCGGCTGTCGGAGCAGCCGATCCACAGATACTCGGGCTTCTGCTGAGCCTCCAGCCGCTTGAAGAAGCCAGGGTCGACGGCGAGCTTGCCCTCGGCCCAGGCGCGGTTGTTCTGCTTGAGCTGGTCGAGCATGCTTAGCTTTCGCTAACGGCGGGCCGTTCGTACGCTGCCGAGTCGGGCTCGAATTTGCCGCCATTGTCAAGGCAGTAGGCGATCACAGGCCGATTGCGACTACGCCTATGCCGAGCACCCTATCGTAGCGCCCCTGGTTCAACCGCCAATCTCCTGCCGACGCGGCGTTCGGCGCCATCTTGATCGATTGCCGTATCAGCCGGACAGCGGCGCGGCATCCTTGGCTCCTCACCAACGAGGAGCAAGGACATGTCCGATCCGACAGACGAGCAGGTGCAGTTCGAAGCGATCATCGCGCAATATCGCGCCGAGCTGGTACGGTTGAACTACGTTATAGGTTCGATCAACGTCTTTCTGCGCTCGATCCGGAGGCTCTTCCGGCTGATGGAAGAGCAAGGCGTGGCGCTCGGCGACCTGACGCGCGATGTGCGAGGCATTTGACACTTGGAGAACCGCAACGGCGGCATGAGCGAGAACCGGCCGGTCGGGTTTCTGCGATCCGATAAAGGTTCCCGTGACAAAGCCCTTGAAGCTTATGCCCAAGGTCACGCGAACTGAGTTTTTCAATGGTGAGGCCTTTCGTCAGCAAGAAGGCTTTCAGCGTCAACTCGAGCGCGTGACAATAGAGGTATAGACGGGCATTTCGAAGCGGAGCCACAGTTCTTTCGCCTCCAACGCGCTTTGCAAATGTCGGGCGGCCTGAAAATACGACTCGGCGAAATTGAAAACACCTATCGGCGATGATCGATCGATTTCGTCCGACCCATGAGGTGACAAGTCACCGGGTTCGCGCACCATCATTCGCCTCCATGCATCGATCGATGGCGTTCTTGGACCGGAAGGCCATGGCCCGCCCGAGACCGCTTCTCCACCCTAGCTGAGGACATCATGCGTGGTGATCAGCACAGTCGCATCGGGCTCAATCCGACCGCTAAGATATTTTAGCCGAGCTAGTGCCTCGATTTCCGGTCGATACTTCTTGAAGGCGGCCTCGGGGCGTAGCCGGTCGCCCTCCGAGAAATGATCGTCCAGCGCCTCACGCGAAATCCGGCAACGCACGCGGGTCTTGCCATCCTCCCCCCAGAAGGTGACGCCCGCGCCCATGTCGTAAGCGTATTGCGGATCCGAGAACTCGAGTGTGCGCTTGTCCGTCAAGCCGAGCACGTCGAGCAGCGCGATCGCGGAGGATAATTGGATGTCCTTGGCATTCTGCTCGAAGCGCGAAACTGTCGGCGCGCTGACCCGCGCCAGCGCCGCGAGCTGCTTCTGCGTGAGCTTCATTCCGTGGCGCCGCCTGACCGCTTCATCGACAAGTAGCGGCCAGTTGAGGCGAAGGTCCCGTTCCATCTGCGCTCAATGAGTTGAAGAAGGTCGGTAGCCAGCCGCTCGGCATCGATCTTACGGCCAGCTGCGATCACCGCTTTTTCCAGGGCCTGGCGGCGGCGGCCGAGATCCTCGACGGCGTTGGCGATAACTTCGTTCGAGAGGTCAGCGGCCCTTCCCAAGGTGAGAAGTTGCTTGGGGCGCAGCCGGTCGAGCGTGAGGTCGGCCGCACCCGCGACGGAAAGCGCGAGCGAGCGATACTCGGGATAAAGCGCCGCGGCGACCAGATCGTAAGATGGCGTAAGGCGCAGACCGTCCGGCGTATGCAACATCGCAAAATTCTTCAGGTGCGCGTCCGTGTTGCCAGTCAGAAAGCAGACGAGAAGGCGACGGTAGAGCCTCCAGGCGTCAACTTGCGTGGTTCCGGGCGTGCTGATGATAAAGGATAGAATGTCTTCGTATGCGGCGTCGTATTTGTCGTCCCCGGAGCGCCGGCCGAGTAGCTGGTTGAACTCCTCGAAATGGATCTTTGTGCCGCTGGGCAGCCGGTCGAAGCGGCGGACAAGAAGCGCCCGCTCCCGAATCCCTTCGAGAGGCGCAATCGTAGCCGCGACGGTCTGATCGTCGGGCAAGAGCGCGCGGACAGCGATCGTGGTCAGATACCCGTTTTCGACGAGATCGCGCAGGGTGCCGGATGGCAGTTTGGCGACAAAAGTCGATCTCTCTTGCGGACCCGCTGGGCGATATTTCCGCCCCTCGCGCACAGCGAGGAGCTTTGGCTGCACGCCTGAAAGTGAACCTTTGCTGCTGAGGGCTGCCGCGGCGAGGGGATCGTCAACGTTGATCGCCGGTTCCCTGAGCGGGGCCGGATCGATGACTGAAACGGCGCCTGCGCAGTCATGACCAAAGGCAAGCAACAGGGCGAAGCGGTTGCTCGGGTCGATCTTGAGCGCACGAGCCTGGGCGTTGCGTAACCAGCCTTCAGCTACCAGATTGTCGAAGAAGGGGTGGAGCCCTTGCTCGCAGATGTGCGGTGACGCCCGCCGCGGTAGAGTGAAGGCAATGGCGGGGTGTTTGGCTTCAAGGTAAGTCGGATCGCAGGTGAAGACGCAGCGGCCGCCCGGCTCTTGACGCAACTCGCCCGCGTAGAGATCGTTGTAGTAGACCTTGCCCCAAAGCGCCGCCGCCATATAAAACCTGTTTGTCCAGAACGAGAATTTTCTCAATCATGATAAAACATATCTTATTCCAACTACGGTAATGGACTGCACCCCGATCTTGAGACACGCTAATTGAGTGACATGGCCAACCAGGAGAGGTCATGTCGGATCGACGGATGCGTGTATTTTCGACTGCGTTCAAGG
>JBIOEJ010000103.1:0-21572 GCA_044445965.1 Hyphomicrobiales bacterium | reverse complement strand
TCATTGAGAACTTCTTCTGCAGACTGAAACACTTTAGACGCATCGCCACCCGCTACGAAAAAACCGACGAAAGCTTCGCCGCCATGATCTATCTCGCTAGCTCCGTCATCGCATTGAGGTGAATGTCCACAGGCCCTAGAGCGCAACCGCTAAAATTCGCGCGGTTCGTTTGCCTGAGGCTTAAGTCTTTCCCGGGCTAAGCGAAGCCGCGACGATCGGGCAATCTCGGCCGGGATCGACACCGGTTCGGCGCGAGGAAGAGGCTCGATGCCTCGGGCGAGCGCGATTTCTTGTCGGCTGAAATTATCGGCGCTCTTGACAGCCATGGGTGATCGGTTGGTCATTGGACGCGGCAAATATCGAGACCTGGAAAGGCGCGCGCTTGCTACGAGAGCTGCTGGCGGAAAGGCCCTTCCTGTTGGCCGACGGCGCGACGGGGACCAATCTGTTCGAGATGGGGCTCGTCTCCGGCGAGGCGCCGGAACAGTGGATCGAGGCGCACCCCGACCGCCTCATGGGGCTGCATCAACGCTTCGTCGAAGCGGGCGCCGATATCATCTTGACGAACAGCTTCGGCGGCAATGCCCGGCGCTTGATGCTGCACGGTCTGCAGAGCCGGGCGCGCGAGCTCAACCGGATGGCGGCGCGGCTGGCGCGCCAGGTCGCGGACGAGGCGCCGCGGCCGATCGTCGTCGCGGGCTCGGTCGGGCCGACGGGCGATCTCCTCGCTCCACTCGGTCCGCTGACCGAGGAAGAAGCCGAAACCGTCTTCGTCGAGCAGATGGAAGGGCTTCGCGACGGCGGCGCGGACATCGCCTGGATCGAGACCATGTCCGCTCCGGAAGAGATGCGCGCTGCCGCGAACGCGGCGGCAAGGCTCGGCATGCCCTACACTTTGACGGCGAGCTTCGACACGGCCGGGCGCACCATGATGGGCCTTGGCCCCGCGGAGTTTCCGGTGTTCGCCGCGACCCTCTCGCCTCCGCCGGTGGCGCTCGGCGCGAATTGCGGCGTCGGCGCCTCGGACCTCGTCATGTCGGTTCTCGGTATCGTCGGCCATGCCGATGGGGCGGTCGTCATCGCCAAGGCGAATGCCGGCATCCCTCAATGGGAAGGCGCCCATATCCATTATTCCGGCACGCCGGCCGTGATGGGCGAGTATGCCCGCCTCGCCTATGACGCCGGCGCGCGCATCATCGGGGGCTGCTGCGGCACTTCGCCCGCCCATCTTGCCGCCATGCGCCAGGCGCTCGACGCGCATGAACGGCGCGCCCCTCCGTCGCTCGATGAGGTGGTCGCTGCGCTCGGACCCCTGGCGCAGCCTCCAAGGGACGCGGGCAGCCCCCCGCGCCGGCGCGAGCGCAGGCGCGGCTGAGGACGAAGGCGCGAGCGTCCGGCCCGGAATATCGGGCATTTTCGAGATTCCGGAGATATTAAGCATTTGCGCAAGCCGCGGGCGCCACCGGAGCCGCGAAAACCTCATATCAATCTATTTCAGCCAGTTTGCCCTGAATAACGCGCCAAAAACGCGCGAGTTTTGATGACGGGGACGGCTATCATGTTGAGTATTTCGTCCGGCCTTGCCGGATTGATCGCGGCTATTTGCGTTCCGGTTTCCGTCTCGCTCGCGGTCGCCACCCTCTTGCTGTTGCGCGATCTGCGCCGAGCGGACCGCCAAGCCCTTACTGGCGAGAGCGAGATCGAGCGCCTGCGCGACGAGATTTGGCAGGCGCGCGAGAGCGAGGAACGTTATCGCAGCTTGATCGAGGGACAAAACGACCTGATCCTGCGCCGCGACCAGGACGGCCGGATCGTCTACGCCAATGCGGTCTTTCTGGAGGCTGCCGGCCAAAGCGAGGCGATCATCGGATCGGGCTTCGTGCTGGCATCGATCAGCACCAGCGAGACCCTGCTGACGGCGGATGGGGCGCGCAGCTTCGACCAGGAGATCGAAACCGGCCGGGGCCGGCGCTGGATTTCCTGGATCGAGACCGTGGTGCGCGAGCCCGAGGGGCGGATGCTGACGCAATGCGTCGGGCGCGACATCACCGAGCGGCGCGAAGCCGAACAGGCGATCGCCGGCGCCCAGCGCAAGGCCGAGGCGGCGAGCGCCGCGAAATCGCGCTTTCTCGCCAATGTGAGCCACGAGCTGCGCACCCCGCTCAGCGGCATCATGGGCATGGCGGATCTGCTGCTCGATACGGGGCTGTCCCCCGAGCAGGCGACCTATGCGCGGGCGGTGAAGAGCTCGGGCGAATCGCTGCTCTCCCTCATCGATGAGATTCTCGATTTCTCGAAGATCGAGTCGGGCAAGCTCGAGCTTGCCGAGGAAGCCTTCGATCTCACGGGGCTGGTCGAAGGCGTCGTCGAGCTCCTGGCTCCGCGCGCCCAAGGCAAGGGCATCGAGATCGCAAGCTTCATCGCGCCGCGGACGCCGAGGCAATTGATCGGAGACCCGGCGCGGCTGCGCCAGATCCTCCTGAACCTCGCCGGCAATGCGGTAAAATTTTCGGCGACCGGCGGGGTCGGCCTGTCCGTGTCGGTATCGCCGCAGGGGCGCACCGTCTTCGAGGTCGCCGATACGGGGGAAGGGGTCAGCGCCGACCGGCTGCAGCGCATCTTCGAGGAATTCGAGCAGGGTGAAGGAGCGAGCGGGGGCGCGGGCCTCGGTCTTGCCATCTCGCGCCGCCTCGTCGAGATGATGGGTGGATCCCTCGGCGTCGAGAGCACTCCCGGTCACGGCTCGGTATTCACGGCCGAGATTCCACTCGCCGCCGTCATGGAGCAGCCGCTTGCCCGACGCTCCGTGCCGGTGGGCAGCCGCGCGCTCATCGTCGCGCGCTCGCCCTTCGAGGCGCCCTTCCTCTGCGAGAAGCTGCGCGCCATCGGCTTCGATGTCGATCAGGCGGGCGGCGTGCCGGACGCGCTGGCGCTGCTCGGCAATTCCTCGGCGCCGCAATTGCTCCTGGTCGATGCGGCGATCGGCGAGGAGGCGGCTCGCGCCATCGCGACGCGAGCCGCGCAGGCGGGAACCGCTTCGCGCCTCATGCTGCTTTCGCCTTTCGAGCGGCGTCATCTCGGTGCGCCGGCGGCCTTCGGCTTCGACGGCTATCTCGTCAAGCCGGTCCGCGAGCGCTCGCTGAAGGCGCGCCTGTTCGAGCCGGCTGATCTGGAGCCCCATAAAGGGGAGCGCCCCAAAGGCCCCCCCGGCATCGCCACGCAAGTTCCCTTTCGCGTGCTGCTGGCCGAGGACGACGAGGTCAATGCGCTGTTGGCGACGCGGCTGCTCGAACGCGCCGGCGCCGTGGTCGAACGTCACCGCGACGGCATCACGGCGCTCGAGGCGGCCGTAAAGGGCATCCAAGGCCGGGGCCAGCCATTCGATCTGGCGCTCCTCGATATCCGCATGCCCGGTCTCGACGGACATGAGGTGGCGCGGCGGCTGCGCAAGGAGGAAGCGCGGCTCAAGCGTGCGCCCTTGCGGCTCGCAGCGCTCACGGCGAACGCCTTTCCCGAGGATCAGGCGACGGCGCTTGCTGCAGGCTTCGATGTCTTTCTCGTCAAGCCGGTGCGCCGCGACGAGCTGCTGCGCCTGTTGTCGCAGGGCGCGGCGACGAGCAAGGTGGCGTAGCGGAGCGATCGCGATGGATTTCAGTCTTCGCTTTGGCCTAACCTGACGCAGGAGGCGCGGCGCGCTCGAGCCGCCCGAATGAGAAGGAGGGTCTCGTGACACAGCTCGAAAAGGGGATCACGCGCGAGGGTGAAGGATATTCCGGCAAGAGCTGGAACATTCTTGGCCAAGTCTATTTCCCGAAGGCGGTTTGCAGGTCGGCATTCGCATTTGAGACGAACAGCCTGCCCGGGCAATTTGTTCCGGTTCACATCCATCCGACGCAGGACGAATTCATTCTCGTGCAGGATGGCGTTCTCGATCTCAAGCTGGACGGCGTCTGGGTTCAGGCGAAGGCGGGAGATCTGGTTCGTCTGCCGCGCGGGATTCCGCACGGCTATTTCAACAAGTCCGACAAGCCGGCGCGGGCGCTATTCTGGGTGTCGCCGGCGCGGATGCTCAAGGAGCTTTTCGACAATTTGCACAATGTGCCGGAACCTGAAGAGGTCGTGAAGATTTCGGCTCGCCATGAGGTGAATTTCCTGCCCCCGGAGGCAAACCTCTGACAGCTGGGCGGGAAAGGGTCACGGTCCTCCAAGACGATATTTGCGCCATCGGCGCGGGCGTCGCCGGCCTGAGCTCAGGGCGATGCATCGTCACGCTGCCGTCATCTCCTCGTGTTGGCGTTTCCGGACGGGAATCACAGGGGCAGCGCCAAGTGACCAACAGCCGAGCTTCGATGGCTTCGAGGCCCTTCTGGGGCATTATCCCGGGCGGTCGCGGTCTCACATTGCCCCTCGCCAAGCCTGCGCTGGCCTTGCGGCGCATGGGGGTTCCCGATGGGCTGGTGCGCCTTGCGCTGAGTCCCGCCGTCGCCTCGAGAGCCGCCGGGAAGAGCTTTCGCGATTGGTGTCTGGCGCGAGAGGGCGAGGTTCTCGGCCGGCTCGGATCGCTCGAAGTGCGGCTCGCCCGCGATGCGCGGGAACTCCGCCAGGCGCAGCGCCTGCGCTTTCGCGTCTTCTACGAGGAGATGTCGGCTCTCGCCAACCCCATGACCGCGCTCTTGCGGCGCGATGCCGATCGCTTCGATCGCTTCTGCGACCATCTCCTCGTGGTGGACCGCGACGCAAGATCGCCGTTCGGCATGGGCGGCGGCAAGGTCGTCGGCACCTATCGGCTGCTGCGCCAGCGTGTGGCGGAACAGGCTTTCGGCTTCTATACTCAAGGCGAGTTCGACATTTCTCCGATGATCGCGGCGCACCGCGACAAGCATTTCCTCGAGCTCGGCCGCTCCTGCGTCCTCGCCGATTATCGCGACAAGCGCACGCTCGAGCTCCTTTGGCGCGGCATCTATGCCTATATCCGTCGGCATGGCGTCGACGTGATGATGGGCTGCGCCAGTCTCGAGGGCACGGATCCCGCGGCGCTGGCGCAGCAGCTGAGCTTCCTGCACCATTACGCGCCTTGCCCCGAAGGCTGGCGGGTGCGCGCCAAGGATGGGCGCTATGTTCCGATGGGTATGCTGCCGAAATCGGGGCTCGACGTGAAGGCGGCGTTGCGCAGCCTGCCGCCCTTGATCAAGGGCTATCTGCGGCTCGGCGCGACCTTTGGCGAAGGCGCCGTCGTCGACCATCAATTCGGCACGACCGATGTGTTCGTGCTGCTGCGGACGAGCGTCATCTCCGAACGCTATCTGCATTATCTCGGTTCGCCGGAGGAGAAGAAGGCGGCGTGACCCCAGGCTGCACTTCGGCGCTGGAACTCGCTTGTCAGCTTTCTCCTTCACCTTGATCCAGCAACGCCCGCAGGCCTTCCCGATAGCTCGGGAAGGCCGGCGCGAAACCGAGCGCGCGCTTGATCTGGGAGTTCAGCACACGTTTGTTTTCGCCATAGAAGCTTGCCGCCATCGGCGATAATTGGGCCTCGTCGAAAGCGATTTCAGGCGGAGTCTCGACACCCAGCAGCTCGGCCGCGTAGGCGACGACATCCTGGGGCGGGGAGGGTTCGTCGTCGGTCAGGTTGTAGATGGCGCTCTCCGTATCGTTGGTCACGGATGCGCCGAGCGCCGTCGCGATGTCCTCGACATGGATGCGGTTGAACACTTGTCCCGGCTTGACGATGCGCCGTGCCGTGCCCGCGCGCACGGCAACGAGCGCGTTGCGCGCCGGCCCGTAGATTCCAGGCAAGCGAAAGACGATCACCGGCTTGTCGGCGCGAGCGCCGAGCTCGCTCCATCGTGCTTCGGCCGCGAGCCGCGCCTGGCCGCGCCCCGACACCGGGGCGCAAGGCGTCGCCTCGTCGACCCAGGCGCCGCCATGATCGCCATAGACGCCGACTGTGGAGAGATAGCCGATCCAGCGCAACCGCTCGGCGTTGCCGATGACGGCGCCGGCAAGGCGTTGCGGCAGCAAGTCGCCCATGACGCCGGGCGGTATAGAGACGAGCAGCGCATCCGCCTCACGGAGAGCTCTTTCCACGACGCTCGGATCCTCGTCGCGCGCGTCGAAAACCGCCGCCTCGATATCTTCCGACCGCAGCATCAGTGCCTTCGCCTCGCTGCGCACGGTCCCGCCGACTCGATATCCGTCGGCGATCTTGCGCCTCGCGAAGATCGTCGCCGCATAGCCGAGGCCGAGGATGAAGAGATTCACGCAGCCCTCTCGGCCGCATCGAGCTCGATGCGTACATGCTCGTCGGCCTCGCTGATGCGTTGGCGCCTCGCCAGCATCGCGAAGCGCTCGCGCGGCAACAGGCGCGACGCCGCCCAGACCGCCATGCCGCGCACCAGCGCCGAGGGGTCGCGCATGAGCTTCTCGGCTTCCGGCGCGAGCCCGTCATCGCCGGAATTGCCGATGGCGATCAGCACGTTGCGGACGAAGCGGTCGCGCCCCGTGCGCTTGACCGGGGTGCCGGCGAACAGTTTGCGGAAGGCCGCATCGTCGAGCCTCGCCAATTCGCGCAAAGGCCGATCGGTCAGATCGTCGCGCTCGGCCATGCGGGCGTCATGGCTCGCCTTGGCGTATTTGTTCCAAGGGCAGACGGCGAGGCAATCATCGCAGCCGAAGACACGGTTGCCGATCGCCTCGCGGAATTCGCGCGGGATCGGCCCTTTGTGCTCGATGGTGAGGTAGGCGATGCAGCGGCGCGCGTCGAGCCGGTAGGGGGCGGGGAAAGCCTTGGTCGGACAGATGTCGAGGCAGCGCCTGCAGGTGCCGCAATGGTCGGCGCCCGCGGTGTCCAAGGGAAGCTCGGCCGTCGTGAAGATCGCGCCCAGCAGCAGCCACGAGCCCAGCTCGCGCGAGAGCAGTACGGTGTGCTTGCCTTGCCAGCCGAGGCCGGCAGCGGCGGCAAGCGGCTTCTCCATCACCGGCGCCGTATCGACGAATACTTTCACTTCGCCGCCGGCGAGCCCGACGAGCAGCTGCGCCAGCTCCTTGAGCCGTCCCTTGATCACATCGTGATAGTCGCGGCGCCGCGCATAGGTCGCGATGACGCCCGCATCGCGCTTGCCGAGCGACGCCAGAGGCTCGCTTCCCGGCGGCGTGTCGAGCCCCAGCATGATGATGCTGCGAACCTCGCCCCAAAGGGCTTTCGGCGCGGCGCGGCGCCCGGCTTGGCGCGCCATCCAGGCCATGCTTCCATGCTCGCCGGCCGCGAGCCAGGCATCGAGTCTTTCGCCGAGCTCCGGGGACGCCGCAGGCGAAGTCACGCCGAATGCCGAAAACCCGAGGAGCCGAGCCTTTTCCTCGAGCCGCGAGCGCAGTGCGACGGCGTCCCTCAAAAGTCCAGGTCGGCGTAATGCTCCGGCGCCGCGACGCCGGGGATGCGGTCGGCCAGGAGCGGACGAAAGCTCGGCCGGGATTTCATCCGCGAATACCAGGTGCGTGCCGTCTCGTCCTCGTCCCATGCCACGTCGCCAAGAAAATCCACGCTCGACAGCTGCGCCGCCGCCGCGAGATCCGCATAGCTCATCCGGGAGCCCGCGAGCCAGTTCCGCCTGCCGAGCAGCCAGCCGATATATTTGAGATGATAGCGTATATTGGAGCGCGCCGCCCGTATCGCCGCCATGTCGGGAGCGCCACCGCCGTCAGCGCTCGGCATGAAGCGCTTATAGACCTTCTCGGTGACCAGGAAGGACGACACCTCGGCATCGAATTTTTCGAGGAACCAGTCGGTCAGGCGACGCACCTCGACGCGGCTCGTCGGATCCTCCGGCAAGAGACGCCGCTCGCCGAGCGCCAGGCCGCGCGTCTCGTCGAGATATTCGGCGATCACCGTGGCGCCCGGCACGGAAGCGATCGATTCTTCCGTCAGCACCGGCGTCGTCCCAGCCGGGTTGAGCGCCAGGAATTCGCGTCGCCTCTCCCACACGCGTTCTTCGACCAGCTCGGCCTCGAGGCCCATCTCGCCGAGGACGAGCCGGATGAATCGCGATTGCGGACAGATGGGATGATGATGCAGCGTTGCCATTTGAAATGTCGGAAGCGAGCCGGCCTGGAGGCGGGCGAACGGCCGGGGCCGGTTTGCTTGGCGCTCCGTATAGGCCGGGCCCGAGCGAGCGGCAACCCGCTGCTCACCCGCTGCTCGCCCGTTGCGCATCGACGCCCGTGCACCCCTCGCTTCGCCGCCTTCATCGGCCGCGCCGCAGGCCGAGAGCCGCAGGCTTGAGGGATTGGTCGAAAGGCTAACTTATTTTTCATGGGCATGGGCCAAAATTTTACTTGACCCCCGCCGATTCGGGACCCATATGCGCGCTTCGACGCGCGTCGCCATAGGCTTGGATTCACGGGGCGCTTTGTAGACGACTTCGCTCCGGCTTGCCGGGTCTGCATCTGCTGGTTGGGGAGGGTTCCCATGGATCGAGACGCCCTCTTCCAATCGGGGATGGACTTGGAGCTTCCAAGCACCACCCGAAAGGAAGATATTTCCTATATCGGTTCGTTCGTCTCTGACGACGATCGTAAGGACCACTTCGTGGTGAAGAACGGCGTGCGTTGCGCCGGGACGCACCTCATTATCGAACTGTACAAGGCGAAGCATCTCGCCGATATCGGTCATATCGACCTGGCGCTGCGCGCCTCCGTCGAGGCCGCCGGCGCGACGCTTCTCCATATCCATCTGCACCATTTCGAGCCGAATGGTGGAGTGTCCGGCGTCGCCGTTCTGGCGGAGAGCCACATCTCCATCCATACTTGGCCCGAATGCGGGTATGCGGCGCTCGACGTTTTCATGTGCGGGGAGGCGTCGCCCGAGAAATGCGTGCCGGTACTGAAGAAAGCCTTCGCCGCTGAGCGGATCGAGGTCGACACGCTGCTGCGCGGCAAGGACGTTTGAGCCTGCCGCGTCGCGGTCGCGAGAACATTTTTCGGCGAAGCATAGCCCCCCGCGAAGGCGGGGGTAGCGTTCGGTTCGCCGCAGAAAATGCGGCAAGAACAATCAACTGGAGCCCAAGGTCCGATTGAATCGGACCTTGGGCTCCAGTCGGCCGAAATGAACGATACCGACGGCTGAATGCGAAGGCATCTCTCGCCGTCGGCAGGAAGGAAAGGCGCGGCTCGGCCGCGCTTTTCGTTTGCGGCGACGGCGAGCCGCGCGATCGATATCGCGCAGGGTTTGCCCTTTTGCTACACGGCAGCGCCGTCCAACCTCTCCGCAGGCTCATCTCCATGACCGAAGCGCGCTACATCCCAGAAACCCTGTTCGACGAGCTCGGCTTCCGCATGAGCTTCGCGGCGCAGAAGGTCCTGTTCCAGGGGCAGGGGGATCTGCAGAGCCTCGTCCTGTTCGAGAACAAGCGCTTCGGACGCATGCTCATGCTCGATGGCGCGACGCAAGTGACGACCGCCGACGAGTTCATCTATTCGGAGATGATGAGCCATGTCCCGATCCTTGCCCATGGCCGCGCCAAGGAAGTCTTGATCGTCGGTGGCGGCGACTGCCTGATCGCCGAGGAGGTGCTCAAGCACAAGGGTGTGGAGCGTTGCGTGCAGGTCGAGATCGACAAGGCGGTGCTCGACTTCTCCAAGCAGCATTTCCTCGAATGGAACCGTCCCTTCTTCGAGGATGAGCGCGTCGACAGCGTCATCGCCGACGGCATGCTTTACGTGGCCGACAAAGCCAATCACCGCCGCTTCGACGTGATCATCGTGGATTCGACCGATCCGCAAGGGCCGGGGGCCGTGCTCTTCTCGCGTGAATTCTACGAGGGCGCGAAGCAATGCCTGAGGCCGGGCGGAGTCATGGTGACGCAAAACGGCGTGCCCTTCTTCCAGCCCGAGGAGCTCGTCGGCACGCTCGGCATCTGGCGCACGCTGTTCGCCGATCCCTACGCCTATATCGCCGCGATCCCGACTTATGTCGGCGGCCATATGGCCATGGGTTTCGCGACCGACGATAAGGCGCTGCGCACTGTGCCGCTGGCGACGCTGGAGCAACGCTTCGCGGCAGCGAAGCTCGCGACGCGCTATTACACCGCGGAGGTGCACAAGGCGGCCTTCGCCCTGCCGCGCTTCATCCGCGATCTCGTGGAGAAAGCCATCGGAAGGGGTTGAGGGCTCCCTTCGCCTCTCCCGTTGTGGGACAGAGCCTGCCCCCGGAAGGCGGCGAGCCGGGGGGCGGGCTTCCACGGTTGGCGCTGCGCGCCTCACCCGATCCTTCGCCTCGGATTGACCTCTCCCACAAGGCCCACAAGGGGAGAGGTAAGGGGGGGCGCTCTACTGGTTCGCCGTCGCGGTGACGTCGAGCTTGTCGAAGATCGCCGCGGGATTTGGGCCGCCGCCGCCCACGACGTCGGTCAAGCCGAGGCCGGTCGCGTCCTTGGCCTTCACCGCAATCATGAGCGTCTTCGGCTTGGCGATGAAGCTCGCCACGGCGTTCGCCAGCAGTTTCGCCTTCTCGGATCCCCCGAGCATCTGCGGGATGACCAAGGCTGCCTGCGTGCCCCATTGGGCGCGCAGGTTGTCCGGCGTCGTATTCTGGGCTTTCGCCATCTGCGCCACGAGCTTGTCGAGGAGCCCGGCGTTCTCGAGCCGCAAGCTCGCCTCGCCGAGCGTGACGCCAAGGCCCGCGACCTGCATCTGCGCCATCGAGCCCGCGAACAGCTCGCGCGGAACATTGCCGAGCCTGCCCTTCAGCGAGACGGAGCCCATATTCGCGCCCTTGGCGCTGATCTCGTTGATGTTGATCGATTTGCTGCTCTCGTTCCAAATCAGATCGGTGACGGTCGACAGATCGACGCTCTTATAGCCGAACTGCTGAAGCTGGGCCGCCGCCTCCTTGAAGAGGCTGGCATCGGCGACGAGATTGTCGAGCTGCGTGCGGATGCTGGTCGGGATCGCCCCGACATAGTTGCCGAGCTTCAGCTCATAGCCGGCGAGCGTGACCGTTGCCGGAGAGGGGCCTTGAGGGATGCCGATATCCACTCCCTTCACGACGATTCCGTCGAGGCGCGGAATGGCAGTGCGCCAATCCATTTTCTTCATCGCTTCATCGCTCATGTCGCCGGTCTTGGCGACCGCGGCCATCGCGGTGAGGAACGGTTTGATGTCCATGCCGAGCATCGCCGCCCTGCCGAGCTTGACATGGCCGCCCGCCGCACTGACCTCCAGGCCTTCGATGCCGAATTCGGCGAAGCGCGAATTGGCGATCGGACCGAGCTTGAACGTCTTCAGCGAAGCGCTTTGGAAGGCGGGATCGGGGGCCTTGATCGAGATGTCCGAGATCGACATGCCGTCGACCGCGAAGGCGTCGTAGAAGTCGGCGAGCATGCCGACCATCTTGGCCGCTTCGGCGGGCGGCAACGGTTTGCCCGGGTTGGCGGCGTTCGCGGCCATCGCCGTCTGCATGAGACTGGCCATCGGCGTCGCGAGGGGCCGCATCCTCATGGCGCCCGCGCTTATCTTGCCGAAATTGACCTCGACGCCGTTGGGACCCTTGAGATGCATGTTTTCGAAGGAAGAGGGGCCCAGCAATTGTTTCGGTGCCTCGCCGGGCTGTGCTGCCGCGTAGACGACGCGGACGGCGCCAGCGAGGTCGTAATCCGTGGCGAGGAACGACCCGATCGTGTAGCTCAACGCGACGGGCCCTTTGATCTCGTCCGTCATGCCCGCCGAGCTGGCGCGCGCCGCCTTGCCTGCCTTGATGCCGTCGAGGTGCAGGTCGCGATAGACGGCGCTCTGCGTCATGGGCGCGTCCTTGCCGGCGGCGGGCGTCGTTAGATCGAAGCGGATCTCGGGGATGACGATCGAGGTCGCATCGAACTTTGCCAAGGTATCAGCCGAAGCAAGCCCCCAAGGGCCGTTGACCAGGTTCTGCACGTCGCTCTTCGAGAGCGAGGAGCCGTTGATCGAGATGCGCGGGATCTTGATGGTGGCGCCGGCGAGCGTCACGGAGAGATTGTCGAAGGACATATCCTCGGCGGCCATGGCGGCCGAGACCCATCCCGCGGCGTGGTCGGGACCCTGGAGGAAGGGTGCGGCAGGGGCCGCGGCGACAAGTCCAAACCCGAGAATACATACTGAACTACGCTTCATTTGCCGCTCCCGCTTGCGATCGGCCAGCCGATTTTGCCGACAATCCATGCTCTAAGCATAGCTTGCGACAAAATCTTGTCCAAGCGAAAGCGAGCGACATCTGCGTTGATAACCCGGCTTAAGTTAATGCCGAAGACCCTCGGCGCGCTGCGACATGGGCATGACCCGGGCAAGGGAGCCTATGCGGCCCGTTCAGACGGAAAACGACGTTCCGCAACCGCAAGAGGAGGTCGCGTTCGGGTTTTCGAAGCGAAAGGACTGGCCGATCAGATCGTCGACGAAATCGAGCCTCGACCCTTGCAGGAAGGGCAGCGAGACTTCATCGACCGCGACGCGGGCTCCATCGCGCTCGATCACGAGATCGTCAGGGTTGGCGGCTTGCACGACGTCGAAGGCGTATTGAAAGCCCGAACACCCCCCACCGTTGACCGAGATGCGCAACAGGGAGCCTGCCGCCTCGCTCCTCATGATGTCGCGGATGCGGCGCGCGGCGCGCTCGCTGAGGGTCAGCGGAACCGCTTCACTGATCGCCGTGTCGGCCATGTCGATGCCTTCTCGAACCTCATCGCGATTGCGTCGCGATACCACTCTAACGTAAGTCGCCATCATGAATGATTCAACGCGAGGCGCCAAAGGGGCGCGCGTAGGCGAGCGCTGGCGCGCGCCCTATGCGGTCGATCCTGCCGCCTCGCGTGGACGGCTGATCGCGGAGCCGGCCTCGGCGACGCGCTCCGAGTTCCAGCGCGACCGTGACCGCATCATCCACTCGACGGCGTTTCGGCGGCTGGCGCACAAGACGCAAGTGTTCCTTTACCATGAGGGCGATCATTTCCGCTCGCGCCTCACCCATACGATCGAGGTCGCGCAGATCGCCCGCTCGCTCGCGCGGGCGCTCGGGCTCGACGAGGACCTCGCTGAGGCTCTGGCATTGGCGCATGATCTCGGTCATACGCCGTTCGGCCATACCGGCGAGGATGCGCTCGACGATTGCATGCGCGCCTATGGCGGTTTCGACCACAACGCGCAGGCTTTGCGCATCGTGACACGGCTCGAACGGCGCTATGCGCATTTCGACGGCCTGAACCTCGCTTGGGAAACGCTCGAGGGTCTCGTCAAGCATAACGGTCCGATGCTCGATGCCACGGGCCGCCCGGTCGGGCGGTACCGCGAGCGCGGCATTCCGGGCGCCATCCTCGAATATGATGCGCGCCACCCGCTCGAGCTTTGGCGCTTCGCCGGCGGCGAGGCTCAGGTCGCGGCGATTGCCGACGATATCGCCTATGACGCCCATGACATCGATGACGGGACGCGCTCCGGTCTCCTCGACGCGGAAAGCCTGCGCGAAGCGGATTTCCTGGGCGAGATCCTGGACGAGATCGAAGCGCAGACGCCCTGCCTGGCAAAATCCCGGCTCGTCAACGAGCTGGTGCGGCGCGTCATTACCCGTTTCGTCGAGGATGTGATCGCCGAGAGCCGCGCACGCCTTGCCGCGCTCGCACCGCGTTCGGCCGACGATATTCGCGCGGCCGAAGGGCCGATCTCGGGCTTCTCCGCGCCGATCGAGGTGGCTGACCGCGCCATCAAGAGACTGCTGTTCCAGCGCGTCTATCGCGACGAGAAGGTGGTGCGCATGCGCGCCGAGGCCGACCAGATGCTCCGCGACCTGTTCGAGCGCTTCTTCGAGGCGCCGGATCTCATGCCGGCGGAATGGGGGGAGGGGCTGGACGGCGCTGACGAAGCGCGCCGCGCGCGCCGCGTCGCGGATTATATAGCGGGAATGACGGACCGCTACGCCGCCGCCGAGCATGCGAGGCTTAACGTGGCCGTGAAGACAACTCCAGGTGAAGTTCGATGACGCGAGACCGACGCGGGCGTAGCCGCTTCCAGATATTCGAGGACGCCTCCGAGCGCGCCGAAGGGCCGGGGCGGCTCGCCGCGTTGCGCGCTGCCCTGAAGGACGCCAAGCTCGACGGCTTTCTCGTGCCGCGGGCCGATGCTCACCAGAGCGAATATGTGCCGCCATCCGAGGAGCGCCTTGCCTGGCTCACCGGCTTCACGGGCTCGGCGGGACTTTGCGCCGTATTGCCGCAGATCGCCGCCGTCTTCGTCGACGGGCGCTACACGTTGCAGGCGCGCGAGCAGGTCGACGCGTCGGCTTTCACGCCGGTTTCGACGGTCGATATCTCGGTCGATGACTGGCTCGCCCAGCACGCGCCGAAAGACGCGACCATCGGCTTCGATCCAGCGCTGCACACGCCTGATGCTGTCGAGCGCATCCGCAAGGCGCTGGCGCGTGCCGGCGCCAAGCTCGCCCCTGTGGAGGCCAATCCGATCGATGCGATCTGGGCCGATCGTCCAGAGCCTACCCGCGCTCCCGTCATGCTGCATGATGCGAGCTTCGCGGGGGAAAGCGCGGCCGACAAGATCAAGCGCGTCCAGGCGGCGCTCGCCAAGGAGAAGCTCGATGCGCTCGTGGTGAGCGATCCGCATGCGCTGTGCTGGCTCTTCAATATCCGGGGCGGGGATGTGGCGCATACCCCATTGGTGATCGGCAATGCCGTGGTGCCGGCCGTCGGGCGCGCCCGCGCCTTCATCGATGGGCGCAAGCTCGACAACACGGTGCGCGCCGCTCTCCACGAATTCGCCGAGGTCGAGGAGCCGGCCCGCCTCGACGAGGCCCTGCGCGACCTCGGCGCCGCCAAGGCGCGCGTGCGGCTCGACGCCGGCACGGCCGGCGTGCGGCTGCGGCTGGCGATCGAGAAGGCGGGCGGCGTGCCGGATATCGGGCGCGATCCGATCGCATTGATGAAGGCCGTCAAGAACGCGGCCGAGCTCGAAGGCTCGCGCCAGGCGCATCTACGCGACGGGGTGGCGGTGACGCGCTTCCTGGCCTGGTTCGCCAGGGAAGCACCGCTTGGCGCCCTCACCGAGATCGACGCCGCGCTGAAGCTCGAGGAATACCGGTTCGAGACCGCGCTGTTGCGGCAACTATCCTTTCCGACGATCGCGGGAGCCGGTCCGCACGCGGCGATCCCGCATTATCGGGTGACGACGCGGACCAATCGGGCGATCGCGCCCGGCCTCTTCCTCATCGATTCGGGCGCGCAGTACCAAGACGGCACGACCGACATCACGCGCACCATCGCGGTCGGTCCGCCTTCCGACGAGATGCGCAACCGCTTCACCCGGGTGCTGAAGGGCCATATCGCCATCGCCACGGCGGTCTTTCCGAAGGGCACCGCGGGCGCGCGCATCGACGCCTTGGCGCGCCGGCCGTTATGGGAGGCAGGGCTCGATTTCGACCACGGCACGGGCCATGGCATCGGCTCCTATCTCTCCGTGCACGAAGGGCCGCAACGCATCTCGGCGCTCGGCCATGCGCCGCTCGAGCCCGGCATGCTCGTGTCGAACGAGCCTGGTTACTACAAGGCCGGCGAATACGGCATCCGGATCGAGAATCTGGTCGTCGTCGAGAAGCGGGAAATCGAGGGCGCCGAACGCGAGATGCTCGGCTTCGAGACCTTGTCGCTGGCGCCGATCGACCTGACGCTGATCGACTCGACCTTGCTCGCCCCAGCCGAGACGGCCTGGCTCAACGCCTATCACGGACGCGTTCGCGCGGCGATCTCGCCCTTCCTCGATCGCGACACGACGCGCTGGCTCGGAGAGGTGACGCGGCCATTGGCGTAGGAGATTGCCCCGCATGCCGGGATTCGAAAGCTACGCGCCAATAGGATCTATCTGCTTGATGGCTAACGCGGCGAGCTTGGGGATGGCGCGGCGCGCCAAGGCCGCGTAGCGCGCGTCCTTCTCGATGCCGACGCTTTCTTGGCCGACCGCATTTGCCGCCGCGAGCGTCGAGCCTGAGCCGGCGAACGGGTCGAGGATCACGCCCTTGCCGAGCGGCAGAACCGCCCTCACGAGGGCACGCAAGAACGCCTGCGGCTTCAATGAGGGATGCGGGGCAATCTGCCGCTCGCTCTTGGGCGTCGGGTGCGACTTGATGACGTCGCCGAAGGGTTTGTCACGTGAGGGACGGCGGAACCCGCCTGTGTGCCATTTGCGCAAATTGTCCTGCACCCGCCCGTCGAGGGGATGGCGAAGCAAGAGCCACGGCTCGAACATCGAGCGGGGCATGACGCTGATGTCGGGGAAGTCGTCATGGGCATTCTTCGGCCGATCGCCGCCGCGCATGGTCATGACCAAGCGGACGAGATAGCCGCGTATTTCAAGTCCGGCGGCGCTCATCGCGCCGGCAACCACATGCGCGAGCAACGGGTTGCCGGCAACGACGATGTTGGCGCCCGGCACGGTCACGCGCAACGCGAGCTGCGCGAACTCGAAAAAGAAATCCTGTATCGCCTCCCGGTCGCCTTCGTTCAGCACCGTGAAACGGGGCAGGGGCGCGCGCTGATGACCGTCGAATGATGGGGGGATGCGCCAGACGCCGCCGTGCCCATTGCGGAGTTTCGTTTGCTCCTTTTCGGTATATTCGACCAGGCCGTAAGGAGGGTCGGTCACGACGGCATGGATCGAGTGTGGCTCGCGGGCGCGCATCCACTCGAAACAGTTGGCCTCGAAGAGTGTGGCGCGCTCGATCTTACGGCCCGCCGGGAGAGCCTTGCCAGTGTCACCGTCTGCGGTGCGCAGCCTGTAATGGCCGCGCGCAGTGCGCTCGAACAGGTCGGGTGTGTTGATGTTGAGATAAGACCGCACGGAAGACGTGGGGACATCGCCCAACCTTGTCGCCACGGCTTGTTGTATTTCCGCAAGCGAGGCGCTGTCGGCAGCGGCGAGGTAGTTCACGATGGAATCGCGAACGAGGCCGGGCGCGGTTCGGTGATTCATTTTATCCCTTCGGAGACGAAACCATGGCGTTGACGTCTAAACGTCAATACACACTGGACCGGCCGGCTGGTTCATTCACAAGCCTCTTCGGAGGTCCCGCCGGGCATTGGAGCCTTTGCCCGCTTCGCTTCGTAGAGGGCACGGACGACCGTCGTTGCGAAGAACAACGCGACGCAGAGGACGCCGATGGGGATGTGGGCATGCTCGGCGATGGGACGGGCCAGAACCGGAATGCACCAGGCGAGCGCGAGCACCGACTTCTCGAAGGGGCGGAAGCCGTGCTCGAGCCCATATGCGGCGAGGAAGGCGATGGCCGGCCCCAGCACCATCATGTCGTAATCGAGCGCGTAGGGTGTCGCGAGCAAGGTCGCGCTCATCAGCGCCGCGGACGCCAAGCGGCGATCCGCATCGTGCCACCATAAGATAGCGATGATCGCGGCCGCGGCGAGGGTCGAGGCGCTCTGCAACGCGTAGGCGAAGGGGATCGAGCCGCCGAGAAGCCGCATCGCCCCGAACGCCGTCTGAAACTTCTCGAAGCCTGTCGCGCCTTGTTCGATCACGACCTCGCGCGAGAAGGGCAGGGAGCCCACGAACGCGATCCAGGTCTCGCGGCCGAAGGCGATGAGGGTTGCGAGCGTCATGACGATCACCGTCAGCGCCGCCGAAAACACGGTGCGCCAGCGGCCCCCGGCGATGAGCGCAATCGGCAGGAGCAGACAGAATTGCGGCTTATAGGCGAGGCAGCCGAGCAGCATGCCGGCAAGCACCGGCCGTTTGTCGAGCCAGACGAGCCCGCCCGCCATCAGTCCGGCGGTCAGGAATCCGTTCTGCCCGTGGGTCAGATTGACATAGACGGCCGGGAAGGCGAGCGCCAACGGCAGGGCGTGCTCGAACGGCGCGATCCGCCGGATGACGGCGAGATAGCCCAGAAGGGTCCCAGCTTGCCAAAGGATGAGCGCGCCGAGATAAGGCAGGAAGGCAAGGAGCCCTGCGAATGTCAGGAAATAGGGCGGATAGCCCCAGGAATAGAAGGGCGTGCCCGCTCCGAATAGCTTTTTCTGCATCGCTTCGTGCGCGGCATTGTCGAATGGCTTTGCCGGCTCGCCGGCGCGCACGAAGACGCCTGCCGCATACACTTCCGAGAAATCCGTGCCGAGCGGACGGCCGAGCGCGTCCATGCCGCCCTGCGAGGTCACGAACATGAAGCCGAGCGACAAGGCGTAACCGATGATGAGGATCAGCGGATAGACGCGCAGCCGCTCGCGCGTCAGGAAACCACCGCTGCGCAGCATCTCGATCATCGGGCTCGGACCTCCCGGGCGCCAGGATCGCGAAGTGCGGTGAAGATTTGGTTCCCCGGTCGCATCGGGTGGATGGGCTGATCGGTTGATCGATGTGGGATGGCGGCGCCCGCCGCTTCGATGAAGCGAGGCGCTTCCTTCTAGTCGAAGAGACGGACGGCGCCGGTAACGGGGAGAACGAGCCCGACGCCCTCTATCTTTGGGCGCGATCCTAAGATCGCCCCGGCCGCCGACGGGGGGCAGTGATCCGTTTGAATTTTGGCACTCTTGATGGTGGAATGGAATTCCAGTCGTGCCATATTGCCGGCATGCCAAGGATCACACACCCGGAATTGGATCCGGAGCTCCAGCGGCTCTGTGCCGAGCTTACCGAAGTACGAAGGCGGGTGGCCGGCGCATTGCGAATCAACCATCCCGGCTCCCATATGCTTGAAGGCGCAACCCTTTTTCGACTCTTGGCGGAGCAAGGAAGGGAGGTGGCTATAGTCCAGCGCATAGAGCAGATCAGGAAGCGAGCCACCCGGCACCCCAATAGGGCATGATATTCGTCGGGCGGCGACTCGACATCCCGTCATGCATTCTTGTCGAACGGGTCGGAGAGTTCGGAGCAACTCTCCGACCGATTGGTCTATGCCGCCTTCACGGTGATGGTTTTTTCCTTCTTGGCCTCCGCCGTTTTCGGCAGGGTCACGTTCAGGACGCCGTTCTTGAAGGTTGCATCGATCTTCTGCGCATCGACGCCTTCAGGCAAGGTGAAGGAGCGCTGGAAGGAGCCAAATCGCCGCTCGGAGAGATAGTAGTTGCTATCCTTCTCTTCCTTCTGCTCCTGCTTCTCGCCCTTGATGACGAGCGAGCCATTCGACAGTTTGACCTCGATATTCTTGTCGTCAAACCCGGGCAGCTCGGCCGTGATTTGATATTTGTCACTGTCCTCGACGACATCCACGGCAGCCGCAATCCCGGTCTGCCAGCCGAGCCAATTGGGCTCGGTGTCGAACATACGTCGCCACGGCAAGGCAAAGTTGCCGCCGACAACGCCGTCGAAGAGACGGTCGATTTCCCGGCGCAATGTGCCGAGTGGATGGTGGGGCATCCGGCTCTCGGCCAGCGTCGATTTTTCGGTCTTGATGGGAAGTTTGGTGGGTTCAGCCACGATGTTCCTCCATTGGTCTGTGGATGGACATTGTCTGCATGTCGCCATTGCCCATCGGAGGACTTGCGCCAGATCAAGGAGAGTTCGGCCACTTCCAGCCGTCGCCCGTTCTAAAGTCGTCCCCGCTCCAAACAACCATACTCGTGCCTGCCACGCGGCTACGGGCTCCATCACCGCGGCTGTGAATGATGCCCTCAGGGCCTGCGTCTTTGTCGCTGTCAGCGTTGCGCACGCGTCGGCGGTCGCGTCGGCGATCGAATGTCGCGACGAGATTGATCCGCCTCAATGCTCCCTGGGAAACGGTGATCGATATTTTTGAATTCTCGACGAGGTCGACTTCGAACGCCGAATTCGTTCAATCAGCGGCAAGGTTTTGGTCATGATGGATGCGCAGATGCTCGTCGAGCCCAACTACCGCGATTGCCGGAGGTGGCACGGGCCATGAAGATCTTTCTTTGCGGCGACCTCATGCTCGGGCGCGGCATCGACCAAGCGCTGCCGCGACCTTGCGCGCCTCGCCTTCACGAAGCGTATATGGACTCGGCTATCGGATATCTGCGGCTGGCGGAACGAGCGAACGGTCCCATTCCGCTGCCATTGGACTTCGCCTATGTCTGGGGCGCGGCTCTGGAGGAGTTGAAATGCGCGCGGCCGCATGTGCGCATCGTCAACCTCGAGACCAGCATCACGCACAGCGAAGCCTATGATCCCAAGGGCATCAATTATCGAATGAGCCCGGAGAATGCCGGCTGCTTGGCCTGCGCCGGCATCGATTGCTGCACGCTGGCCAACAACCACGTTCTCGACTGGGGGCGCGCCGGGTTGCTGGACACCTTGAGCGTGCTTCATCGGTTGTGCATCAAGACCGCAGGAGCAGGCCGCGACCTCACGCAGGCGAGCGCGCCCGCAATCCTGGAGACCGCCGACGAGGGACGGCTGCTCGTATTTTCGTTTGCCTGCGTTACGAGCGGCACTCCGGGGAATTGGGCCGCCAGGCCTGATGCTCCCGGAGTGAATCTTCTGCCTGCCCTCTCCGAGGCCGCGGTGAGGGTGATCGCGGAGCAGGTGGCAAGGGTGAGGCAGCCGAAAGATATCGTCGTCGTCTGCGTCCATTGGGGACCAAACTGGGGTTACGAGGTCCCGGAGAACCAGCGTTGGTTCGCCCATCACCTGATCGATCGGGCGGGGGTGTCCGTCCTTTGCGGCCACTCCTCGCATCATGCCAAAGCAATCGAGGTCTACAGGAATCGCCTCATCCTCTACGGATGCGGCGATTTCTTGAACGACTATGAAGGTATCAGGGATCATGAGGAATTTCGCGGCGATCTCGCCTTGATGTATTTCGCAGGCATTGAGCCCGATAGCGCCGACTTACGCGCGCTCGAGCTGGTGCCGCTTCGGATCCGACGGCTTCAACTGATCCATGCATCGAGCGAAGATGCCGGATGGCTGCAGCAGAGGCTGGATCGCGAAAGCCGGCGATTTGGCACGCGCGTCGCGCTCACGCCGGGCGGGCCGCTTGCGGTGGCTTGGTCGAATGTAGGGCTCGGCGAGTCGTGACCATGGATGCTCGCGTGGTCTTCGCGGAGGGGATGGGCGAGAAGGGGCCGCAAGCGAGCGCGGCGAAGTCGCTCGGAAAGCATAGGCTGCGCTCATGATGGAAGGCGCCGGCACGATCGCGAACAGGGCAGGGTGGGAACATTTTCCGCACGATGCCGATGTCGGAGTGCGAGGATTTGGTCCGACGCCGGCCGGTGCGTTCGAGCAAGGCGCCCTCGCGCTCACCGCCATCGTCACGCATTCCGAGATCGCGCCGAAGCTTCGGGTCGAGGTGAGTTGCGAGGCTTCGGATCTCGAGCTCCTGTTCGTCGAATGGCTCAACGCCATCATTTACGAGATGGCGGTGCGGCACATGCTGTTCGGCCGCTTTGCCGTCGAGATTCGAGGCGACCGGCTCGACGGGACATTGTGGGGCGAGCCGATCGATATCTCGCGTCATGCCCCTGCTTGCGAGCCGAAGGGCGCGACCTATACGGCGCTCAAAGTCGCGGCCGAGAGCGACGGCATCTGGTCGGCGGCCTGTGTGGTGGATGTCTAGATCATGAACCCTGACCGCTTCACCTGCATCG
>JBIOEJ010000102.1:0-21735 GCA_044445965.1 Hyphomicrobiales bacterium | reverse complement strand
TTTTCAAGCCCTCAGCTCGGCCAGTTCAACAAGATCGTCGAGGCCAAGGCGACGGGCCCGGTGACGGTCGTGCTGAAGACCGACGGCCCTTATCCGGCGCTTCTCGCTCAGCTGGTCAAGCTCTCGATCGTGCCCAAGCACATGGTCGAGGCGGTGGGCAAGGACGCCTTCAACCTGAAGCCGGTCGGCAGCGGCCCCTATGTCTTCGATGCTTGGCAGCGTGGCGTCGCCGTGACCTTGAAGCGCAACGACGCCTATTGGGGCAGGAAGGGCCCCTTCGCGACGGCGTTGTTCAGGGCAGTGCCTGATGCCGCCACGCGCCTCGCCGATCTGCAGGCCGGCACGGCCGATCTCGCCATTTCATTGGACAGCGACCTTGCGGCGCAGCTCAAATCCTCGCCGCGCGCAAAGGTGCTCTCGGGACTTACCGAACGGGTCGCTTATCTGCGCCTCAACACGCAGAAGCCGCCTTTCGACAAGCCCGGGATCCGCCTCGCTGTCGCCTACGCCATCGACCGGCAGGGGCTCGTCGAGGGCATTCTCGGCGGCTACGACAAGCTCACCCCGGAGATGCTGACGCCGGTCCATTTCGGCTGGACCGAGGGTATCGAGGCGCTGCCCTACGATCTCGCCAAGGCCAAATCGCTCGTGGCGGCCTCAGGCGGTGCCGGCAAGCAGGAAATCGAATTTGCGACCTCGCCCGCCTACGATCAGAGGATCGTCCAGGCCATACAGCAGATGCTCAACGAGGCCGGCCTCAACGTCAAGATCGGCATGACCGACAACGCGACCTACTTGAAGCGCGTGCAGAGCGGACCCGAAAGCGGTCCGGAGCTGGGCTTCGGCCGCTGGTCTTGCGCCTGCCAGGATGCCGACGGCGTGCTCTTCCCGCTATTACATCGGTCGAGCGGCTGGTCCTTCTATCGCAACCCGGACGCCGATAAGCTGCTCGAGGATGCGCGCGCGACGCTCGACGAGAAGCGACGGCTCGCCGACTACCGGAAATTGCACGAGATCGTGGCGAAGGACGTTCCCCTTCTCCCGCTCTACCAGGGCGCCGCCATCTACGGCGCCGCGAAGGCCCTGCAATGGCAGCCGACGCCGAATGAGAGCTTGTTTCTCAATCGCATGAGCTGGAAGGACTAGAGCATGATCTGGAGAAGCGTGCCCTCGCGAAGACGGGGGTTGAAAACCGGTTTTCCGACAAAGATCGTGCTCAAACAAACAGTTAGACCGCCACAGTGATTCCGTTTGAAGTCATCGCGCTCTAAAGCGTGCGATCGGGCCTGCGTAATGGCGCGCTTCCTCCTCAAGCGGCTCGGCCAGGCGCTCGTCACGGTCATCGGCGTGGCGACGCTGATCTTCTTCCTGCAGCACCTGACGGGGGACCCGACCTATCTCCTCGTGCCCGAGACGGCGACCAAGGCCGATATCGAGGCGATGCGTCATGCGCTGGGCTTCGACCGGCCGCTCATCGTCCAATATCTCGACTTCCTGAGCCAGCTCGCGCACTTCGACCTCGGCCGCTCGATCGTGCAAAACGTCGCCGTGACGACGATCATCGCCTCGCGCCTCCCCTATACCCTGGCGCTGACGGCGGGCGCGCTCGTCGTCGCCTGCGGCATCGGCATTCCGGTCGGCGTGGCGCTCGCCTTCTTCCGTGGCCGCGCGGTCTCCTATGCGTTGTCGGGGGTGGTGCTCGCGGCGCAGAGCATGCCGACCTTCTGGAGCGGCATCCTCTTGATCATGATCTTCGCCGTTACGCTCGGCTGGCTGCCGCCTTCCTCGACGGGCGGCATCGAGCACCTGATCATGCCGTCCGTGGCGCTCGGCCTCCTCAGCATGGCGACCTTCGCGCGCATCACGCGCACCGCGCTTCTCGATGAGCTGTCCAAGGACTATGTGCGCACGGCGCGGGCGCGCGGCGTCTCCAAGGCGCGATTGCTGTTCAGGCATCTGGCGCGCAACGCCTCGATCCCGGTGATCACCGTGACCGCGATCGAAATCTCGAACCTGCTCGCCGGCGCGGTGATCGTCGAGACCGTGTTCGCCTGGCCAGGCCTCGGACAGATCACGGTGCAATCGATCTTCGCCCGCGATTTCCTGGTGGTGCAGGGCGTCGTGCTGCTCGGCGCCTTCGTCACCGTCGCGCTCAATCTCGCCGCTGATTTCCTCTACAGCGCCGTCGATCCGCGCATCAGGCTCGAAGGGGCGAAGCGTTGACGGCCGCTGCCTCTCAGCCCGGCGCCAGGGGCATCGCGAAAAGCTCCGCGCGGGCCGGCCTGCGCCTGGCCTTCCTGGTGCCGGCTGCGCTCATCCTGCTCTTCGTGCTCGCCGCGGTCTTCGCGCCGCTCGTCGCGCCCTATGACCCCAATGCCCAGAACCTTCTTGCCCGGCTGAAGCCGCCAGGCACCTCCTCGCGCGGCTTCCATTACGCGCTCGGCAGCGATGAGCTCGGCCGCGATCTCTTCACGCGCCTCTTCTACGGGGCGCGGGTGTCTCTCGCGGTGGCCTTCGCTTCGGTCGCCTTGTCGGGCACGGTCGGCGTGCTCGCCGGCATGCTCGCCGCCTATCTGCGCGGCGCGGTGGAGCTCATCGTCATGCGCACCGTCGATGTCTTCCTGTCGATCCCGGCCATCCTGCTCGCCATTCTGACCGTCGCGGTGCTGGGGCCGAGACTCGTCAACGTCGTCGTGGTGCTGGCGCTGACCCGCTGGCCCCGCTATGCGCGCATCGCCTATGGCCAGACGCTGGGCGTCGCCAACATGGCCTATGTGCGGCTCGCGACCTTCATGGGCGCGGGAGCAGGCCGCATCCTGTTTCGTCATGTGCTGCCGAATATCATCGGCGCGGTGACGGTGGTGGCGACGCTCGAATTCGGGCTGATGGTGCTGTTCGAGGCGGGGCTTTCATTTCTGGGGCTCGGCGTGCAGCCGCCGACCGCGAGCTGGGGCGCGATGCTGAGCGCCGGGCGAAACTATCTCGCCACCGCCTGGTGGATCGCGACCTTCCCCGGGCTCTGCCTGTTCCTCCTCGTGCTTGCCGTCAACCTCATCGGCGATGATCTGCGCGACCGTTTTGATCCTCGTTCATCGGATGGCTGAATATGGATTACTTCTCCGATCTTTCCGGCAAGCGCGTCCTGATCACGGGCGCCCGCGGGGTCATCGGGCGCTGGATCGCCGCTGCCTTCATCAAGGCGGGTTGCCACATCTGCCTCACCGATATCCGCAGCGGCGATCTCGAGGCCGACATCGCGAAGCTGAAGCCCGGCGGCCAAAGCTTCGCCTACCCCGCCGATCTCACGCAGGAAGCCTCGATCGAGGCGCTCGCAGCCGAGATCGGCCGGCGCTGGGGAGCAGCCGATGTCGTGATCAACAATGCAGGCATCTATCCGAGCGGCTTCCTCCTCGACATCGAGACGGCCGAGTTCGACCGCATCTTCTCCATCAACTTGCGCGCGCCCTTCATCCTGACGCGGGCGATGGCGCGGCAGATGATCGCCAAGGGGGTGAAGGGCTCGATCATCGCCATTTCCTCCGGAGCGTCGCGAAAAATGCGCCGCACCGTCGTGCCCTATTGCGTCTCGAAGACGGCGCTCGACCGCCTCACCAAGGGTTTTGCGCTCGAGCTCGCCGAATTCGGCATCCGCGTGAACGCGCTCGAGCCGGGCTTCGCCCCTGGCAGCGCGGTGAGCGGCCTCACCGACGAGCATGTGGCGGCGACCATCGGCGCCATCCCGCTGGGGCGCCCCTCGACGCCGGCGGATGTGGCGAACGGCCTCCTTTATCTCGCGAGCGACGCCTCCGCCTATGTGACAGGCGCAACGCTCACCGTCGATGGCGGCAATTCGATCGGCTCGCTCGCCGTTTATCAGGACAAGAAGAATCCGCTGTGAGGACCTTGCCATGACGCCTGCCGCCGCCACGGTGGATCTCCCCAGAGCATCTTCCGGCAAGCATGCCCTCGCGAAGGCGAGGGTGGCCTCCGGTTGGCCGCAGAGAATGCGGCCAAACAACCGACCAGAGCCCCCGCTCCGATTCAATCGGACCGGGGAAAGCTCGCGGTGATGCGCTATCCGGCGGCTCAAGCCTGCGCCACGAGCCTGCTCTCGATCGAGGAGCTGTGCATCGCCATCGGCGGCGTCGACGTCGTCGACGGCGTGTCGCTCTCGGTGGATCGCGGCCGGGTGCTGGCGATCGTCGGGGAGAGCGGCTGCGGCAAGAGCCTGACCGCGCTCTCGATCCTGCGGCTGCTGCCCCGGGCCGCGCGGATCGAAGGCGGCCGCATCAAGCTCGGCGATCGGGACCTCACCGCGTTGAACGAGGCGGCTCTCGCGGAAATTCGCGGCGACCGGATTTCCATCATCTTCCAGGAGCCGGTCGCCTCGCTCAATCCGCTCATGCCGGTCGGCGCCCAGACCGCCGAGGCGCTGCGGCTGCATCGCGGCCTGTCCGCCGCGGCGGCTCGCAAGGAAGCTATCGCCATGCTCGCCCGCGTCGGCATCCCGGACGCTGCGCGCCGCGCCGAGCAATTTCCTTTCGAGCTCTCCGGCGGCATGTGCCAGCGCGTCATGATCGCCGCCGCGCTGATCTGCCGCCCCGAGCTGTTGATCGCCGACGAGCCGACGACGGCGCTCGACGTGACCATCCAGGCCCAGGTCCTCGACCTGATGAAGCGCCTGCGCGACGAGGCCGGCACCACGATCCTGCTGATCACGCATGATATGGGCGTGGTCGCCGACATGGCCGACGAGGTAGCGGTCATGTATGGCGGCCGCATCGTGGAGAGCGGCGGCGTCGAAGCCATTTTCGCGGCGCCGGCGCACCCCTATACCCGACTGCTCCTGGCGACGGTGCCGAAGCTCGACGGCGAGCGCAAGACCGTCCTGCGCACCATCGAGGGGACCGTCCCCTCGGCCGGCGCTTGGCCGGCGGGCTGCCGTTTCCAGACCCGCTGCCCGCTCGCCGATGCCAAATGCGTCGAGGCGCCACCCCTCGCGAATGTCGATGATGGCGTGCATCGCGCCGCCTGCTGGCATACCGAAAAGGTCGCGGAGCTCGCATGAGCGCTGTGTCGACAGCGCTTCTCGGCGTGCGCGATCTCAAGGTGCATTTCGAGGTGCGCGGGGGCGCAAGGCACGTGGTCAAGGCCGTCGACGGCATTTCGTTCGATGTGCCGCAGGGGCGCACCGTCGCGCTCGTGGGCGAGAGCGGCTGCGGCAAGTCGACGACCGCCTATGCCATTCTCGGCCTCGAAGCCATCACTTCGGGCAGCGTCCGGTTCGCCGGGCGCGACATCACCCGCCTCGATCGGCGCGCCCGCCGCGCGCTCGCCGGCGAGATGCAGATCGTGTTCCAGGATCCGAGCGCGGCGCTCGATCCGAAGATGCGCATCGCCGACAGCATCGCCGAGCCGCTCGCCGTGAGCGGCGTTCCGGGCGCCGAGCGACGCCGGCGCGTCGCCGAGCTCCTCGACCTCGTCGGCCTCCCCGCGGCCCATGGAGGGCGCACGCCCGATGCGCTGTCCGGCGGGCAGCGTCAACGCGTCGTCGTGGCGCGGGCGCTCGCGCTCTCGCCGAAGCTCGTCATCCTCGACGAGCCGGTTTCGGCGCTCGACGTGTCGATCCGTTCGCAGATCCTCAACCTGCTGATGGAGCTGCAGCGCGAGCTCGGGCTCGCCTATCTGTTCATCTCGCATGACCTCTCGGTGGTGCGCCATATCGCCGACGAAGCGATCGTCATGTATCTCGGCACCGCGGTCGAACGCGGGCCGACGCAGCAGCTTTTCGAGGCGGCGCGCCACCCCTATACGCAGGCGCTGTTGTCAGCCATCCCGCTGCCCGATCCGGTGGCGCAACGTAGCCGCCGCAAGCTCATCCTCTCAGGCGATTTGCCGAGTCCGCTCGCGCCGCCGCCGGGCTGCCCCTTCATCAGCCGGTGTCCGATCAAGATCGATCGCTGCAGCCTCGAGCGGCCGGCGCTCGTCGCGACCGGCGCTGGAACCGACGCCGCCTGTATTGTGAATGTTTAGGCGCGATAATACGGCTCGACCGGACCTTTGACCTTGATGGTCAGCGCTTTGCCGAAGCGGTCCCTGGCCGATCCGGCCGCCAGTCGAACCCAGCCTTCGCTGACGCAATACTCTTCCACATTGCTTTTCTCGGCGCCTTTGAAGCGCACACCCACATCCCGCGCCAGCACCTCGGCATCGTAATAGGGACTGTCGGGGTCGGTGGACAGGCGGTCCGGAGGGCTATCGCTCATCGGATCGGTTTTCTCCCGAGGTGAGGCGTTGGAGCGCAGGGCGTAGCCCAAGGCGATGCAGTCAACCCTGCCGGCGCTCGAGAGCTTGCTCCAGCAAGGCGAGGGCGGCAATAGCGAAAGCGCGCATATTGGCGGCGCGGTCGGACGATCCCGTTTCGAGCGTGCGAACCTCTTCCGCCGGCCCGCTGATCGCCAAGCATGCATGGCCGGCGGCGTCGCCGTAGCGATTGCCCGTCGGACCGGTGGCGCCGGTTTCGGCCAAGCCCCAGTCTGCCCGGAGGCGCTCGCGCGATCTGCGGGCGAGAAGCCGCGCATAAGGCTCGGAAGCGGAGCGCATCGCGGCCATGTCTTCTCGCGAGATGCCGACGAGCGCCTCGCGCGCGGCCGCCGTATAGACGACCGCACCGCCCAGGAAGTAGCGGGACGCACCAGGAATGGCCACGAGCGCCGCCGCGATGAGCCCCCCGGCCGAGGACTCCGAAACGGCGATCGTCTCGCGGCGTTCGACCAAACGGGCAGCGACGCGAGCCGCCGCCAGCTCGAGCTTATCCATGCCGTCTGCTCCTGCTTTTAGGCTTCGAGGCGCGTCTTGAGCTTGTCCCATAGCGCGTTCGTCGCCGTATAGACGAAATCGAACTCGCGCACGGTGACTGCGGTTGCGCCTTGGGCGATCAGCCAGTCGCAGAAGCCATGCGCCTGCTCGCGCCGCACGAAGAAGCGCAAGGGCGCTCCATTGCCCCCTTCGAGGCGTTCGGCCCCGAACTCGGCCGGCACATGGGCGAAGGCGGCGCCCGCGCCCACGGGCACATCGGCCCTGATCTCGCGCAGCATGCGGGCCGTCTCTTCCGCGGTGATGCGTTGCAGGAGCTGGCGCGCCGCCTCTCGGTCTTCGCCGCTCCAGGCGGCGGTGAGCGAGGCCACGAGCTGCGCCTCGCTCTTGAGGATGGTGCCGTCATCGAGGGTCTTCAGCGCATTCGCCGCGAGCGTCGCGCCGGTCGTGGTGATGTCGACGATGATCTCGGCCGCGCCCGAGGCCGGTGCGCCTTCGGTCGCGCCGCTGCTCTCGACGATGCGGTAATCGGCCAGCCCGTGCTCGCCGAAGAAGCGCCGCGTCAGGTTGACGTATTTGGTCGCGACCCGCATGCGCCGGCCGCTCCGCGCGCGCAACGCGGCCGCCACATCGTCGAGATCGGCCATCGAGCGGACATCGATCCAGGCGCGCGGCACCGCGACCACGACGTCGGCGTTGCCGAAACCGAGCGGGGCAAGGAGGGCGAGCTTCCGGTCGGCGCCGGCCACCGTCTCGCGCACTAGATCCTCCCCGGTGACGCCGAGATGGGCGCCGCCCGCCGCGAGCTGCGCCGTGATCTCGGAAGCCGAGAGGAACAAGACCTCGACACCGTCGACGCCCTCGAAGGCGCCGCGATAATCGCGCGCCCCACCCTGCTGCCGCAGCCTCAAGCCGGCGCGGGCGAAGAAAGCGGCGGCTCGCTCCTGCAGCCGGCCCTTCGAGGGAACGGCGACGATCAGCTTGTCGCTCATGAGCGGCCAGCGATGCTTGGGGCAGCAGCGACGATGCGGTCGAGCCAGATCGAGCAGCCGACGGCCGGCACCTCGGCCTTGGCGCCCAGCCGGCGCAGCAATCCGTCATAGCGCCCGCCGCCGACCAGGGGCTTGGCGTCGGGTCGGGCCGCATTCCTGATCTCGAAGACGAAGCCCGTATAGTAATCGAGATTGCGGCCGAAAGCCGTTGCGAAGCGCAAGCCCGAAAGATCGATGCCGCGAGCCTCCATGAAGCCGTTGCGGATCTCGAGCGTCTCGATGGCCCGCGCCAGGTCGAGCCGGGTATCGGTGGCCAGCGCGCGCAACGCGTCCGCCGCTTCGTCCGGATGTCCCGCGATCGAAAGGAAGCGCTCGAACATCGAAGCCTGCTCGGCGGAGAGGCCGGATGGGCGGCTCGAGGCCTGCTCGAGAAAGCGCGCCGCGATCTGATTGGCCGAGCGGCCGCTGATGGTCGAGATGCCGGCGATCTTCAAGATATCCTCGACGAAGAGCCTCGCGGCGGCGGGATCCTGGCCCTGCAAGGCAGCGAGCAGCCCCGCATGACCGTTCTCGGCGGAGGCCGGCGCGGCAAGCGCGCCGAGCGCCCGAGCATCGGTCTTGCCGGCGGCGTAATCGCGCCGCAGCCGGCGCGCCGTCGAGCCCGTGAGACGCATCGCCGCGATGAGTGCCGTGAACAATCCCACATCGCCGATCACGGTAGCGGTGGCGCTGGCGCCCATATCGCTCAAGGCTTCGAGCGCCACGTCGAGAATCTCTGCGTCTGCTGCTTCACGATCCTCGCGCCCGAAATCCTCGACGCCGGCTTGCTGGAATTCGCCGGTCTCGCCCGGCCGGAAACGGAAGACCGGGCCGAGGTAGGAGTAAGCGGCGGATGACGCCGCATCGGGGCGCGAAAGATGCAAGCGGGAGACGGGGATGGTGTATTCGGGCCTTAGGCACAGCTCGTGCCCGTCACCATCGGTTGTCACGAACATGCGGCGGCGCAAATCCTCCCCTGAGAGATCAAGGAAGGGTTCGAGCGGCTGCAGCACCGGCGGCTCGATCCGCGCGAAGCCTCGGCTGAGGAGCAGGTCGATGAGCCTGCCCTCATCGATCCCGGCTCGCGCTGGCCCGGCCTGCATCGCCTCCTCCCCGCCCGCGGGAGGGCATGCAGGCGCATCCGGCGGCGGGGCGCTGACATTCTGCGCTGCGGGTGGATCAGAGGTGGTCATTGCATGAGATCGTTTGGCATCAGATCGCTGTGGTCTCGTCCCAAAGCCTTCGGGCGGCCGGTCAATAGCTCAGAAGACCCTGATTTGCGACCGTTTTCGGTGATCGCGCTTAACGCCAACCCGGGGCGAGGGCAGGGGATCCAAAAACCTTGCTCAGACCGGATTCACGCCGATACGGTCGCCGCCGCGGACACTTGCACCCTCGGCTTGTAGCTTCCCGGAACCGTGCGGAAAGCGATGTTCAGCCGGTTCCAGCAATTGATCTCGACGATCGCCAGGGTCAATCTCGCGAGCTCCGCTTCCGAGAACTCGGCTTTCGCCTGCTCATAGACGGCATCCGGGACCTCTTGGTTCTGGAGCTTGGTGACGGCTTCCGTCCAGGCGAGCGCCGCGCGCTCCTTGCTCGAGTAGAATGGGCTCTCGCGCCAGGCGTCGAGCATATAGACGCGCTGCTCGGTCTCGCCGTGGGCGCGCAGATCCTTGGAATGCATGTCGATGCAATAGGCGCAGCCATTGATCTGCGAGGCGCGCAGATAGACGAGCATCAGGAGCTTTTCGGGGAGGCCGAGCTTGCCGATGCGCTCATAGAATTCGTACATGATCTTCTGCACGTCGGGGGCGACCTTGCCATACGCCAAGCGGGGCTGCATCGGGATCTCCATGATTTGCAAGCGGCCGATCGGGGCCAAGTTTCGTCGGGCCAAGTGCCCTCAGGGTCAAGCCACCGTCTTCGAGGCGGATCCTTTCTCCCCGAAGGTCCACCATTTATGGGCCGAGAAGCTCCAGATCAGCACGATGCCGGTGGTGAGCAATTGCGCCGGCAGATAGGGCAAGGACCAGCGATCGACAAGGAGATGCATCACGGCCCAAGTGATCAGGAAGCCGACGCCCGCGACCGCGGCGAAGCGCCAGACGGCCTCCTGATGGGGGCGCTCGCTGCGGTAAGTGTGGCGGCGGTTGAGGGCATAGGAGACGAGTCCGCCTCCGAGATAGCCGCAGAGCGTCGCCGGCACCGGAGCGAGCGTGGCTGTCTGCACGAGGCCGATCAGCAACCCGTAATGGACGATGGCCGCGGCGACGCCGGCGCCGCCGAAGGCGAGGATTTGCCGGACCGGCTCGGCCGCCGAGGCGAGCGGCGCCGCCCTTTGGTCGTCGCAATCTGGCATGGGAGCCGTCTAGCGCTCGCGGGCTGCCACAGGCAAGCTACGATCGGGCGGGCCGATGATCTCCCCTTCCTTTCGCAGTTGCCGACAATTTGATCCAAATGGCTGAGCCGATCGTTACGGTTCCATCATAACGTGAAGATCGAGCGGTCATAGAGCGGCACTCCACCCATGTTCAAGCCCTTTGTCGTCTCGTCCGAGGGTTCCCTGCCCTCGGCGGTCCATAGAGAGTTGGTCGAGATCCAATTTACGACTCTGACGCCGGTAGCGATCATAGGTGCCGGCTTCATCGCATTCGGCGCGCTGATCGGTACGAGAACCGGGGATGTCCTGCTCGGGGGCATCACCATGGCCGGAGCCGTAGTAGCGGTCGCCCGCGTCGCCTTGATCTGGATGTATCGCCGCCACTCCGCGGCCCGATCGAGCAGCCTCGAAGAGATGCAGATCTGGGAACGCCGCTACGCGGTCGGCAGCTTTGCTTTCGCGGCCTTGCTTAGGCTGTTCAGCGCCCGCGTGTTCATGCTCGACAATCCGCTCTCTCAAATGCTCGCTACCGGCTTGTTGTTCGGATACGGTGCGGGTCTTGTCGCACGCGTGTCGGTCCGCCCTTGGATTTGCAAGCCGAGCCTCCTGCTTGCCTATATCCCCGCCATCATCTCGGTCGCCGCTAATTTCGACCTTGCCTACCTCGCCCATGCGGCACTGCTCGGCTGTTTCCTGATTGGCAGCTTGGAATCCGTTTCTTACCTGCATCGGACGACGTTGGCGCAGCTCGTGACCAAGCGGAAGCTCGCGGGCCTTGCCCGGCAGGACGTTCTGACGGGCCTGCCGAATCGCCTGCAGTTGCGGGAACGGCTCGACGACGAGCTCGCCTCCATCGGTCGGGCAGGCGGCCAGTTTGCCTTGCATTTCGTCGACCTCGACCGTTTCAAGGCCGTCAACGATCGATACGGCCATCAGGTCGGGGATCTCCTGCTCAAGCACGTTTGCCGCCGGCTCGAGGGTCTTCTGCGCGAGAGCGACATCGCCGCAAGACTCGGCGGCGACGAGTTCGTCGTCATGCAGAAAGGCGTCGCCCATCGCGACGAGGCCGAAATACTGGCCCGGCGGATCATCAGGGCGATCCGAGCGCCCTATAGGATCGCCGAGCGCGATATCGGCATCGGCGCGAGCATCGGTATCGCACTCGCTCCGAAGAATGGACTCGACGCGGACCATCTCATCGCGGTCGCCGACGAGGCCCTCTATCTCGCGAAAAGCCGCGGAGGAGATTGCTTCGTCTTTTGCGACGAGGCGGCGATGCAAGTCGGCTTGGCCGCGCGCAGTGGGATGGCGGCACCGCCTCAGAGTTGAGCGGCTGAGCCTCCAGTACCAACCGCTCGCAAGAATAATTCGCCGGGTCATCGCGCATCGATCCTCGGCAATGCGCAAAAGCGCCCGTTTTTCCCTTGTTTGCCGGGCGATCAGGCCTTATGCCGTGCCGTCCGCGATGTCCCGGCGATCCGTCCCCTCGAAAGGAAACCGATCGATGGCCTTCCTGTCCGACGCGTTGAAGCGTGTGAAGCCCTCCGCCACGACGACCATCACGCAAAAAGGGCGCGACATGAAGGCGATGGGGCGCGATGTGATCTCGCTCTCCGTCGGCGAGCCGGACTTCGACACACCCGACCATATCAAGGCGGCGGCGATCGATGCCATCCGCCGCGGTGAGACGAAATACACCCCCGTGGCGGGCATTCCGCAGCTGCGCGAGGCGATCTGCGGCAAGTTCAAGCGCGAGAACAAGCTCGACTACAAGCCCTCGCAGATCATCGTCGGCACCGGCGGCAAGCATGTGCTCTACAACACGCTGCTCGCCACCGTGAACCCGGGCGATGAAGTGATCGTGCCGGCCCCTTATTGGGTGAGCTACCCGGAGATGATCGCGCTTTGCGGGGGCACTCCCGTCACGGTCGATTGCGGTATCGAGCATGCGTTCAAGCTGCAGCCGCAAGATCTCGAGCGCGCCATCACGCCCAAGACCAAATGGATCATCCTGAACTCGCCCTCGAACCCGTCAGGCGCCGCCTATTCTCGCGCCGAGATGAAAGCGATCACCGATGTGCTGATGCGCCACCAGCAAGTCTGGGTGCTGACCGACGACATCTACGAGCATCTGGTCTACGGCGATTTCGAGTTCGTGACGCCGGCTCAGGTCGAGCCCGCCCTCTATGAGCGCACGCTGACCATGAACGGCGTGTCGAAAGCCTATGCGATGACGGGCTGGCGCATCGGCTATGCGGGTGGTCCGGAGCACTTGATCCGGGCGATGGAGACGGTGCAGGGTCATCAGACCTCGGGCACCTCGGCCATCTCGCAATGGGCCGCGGTCGAGGCCTTGTCCGGCCCGCAAGACCATATCAAGACCTTCCGCAAGGCCTTCGAGGAAAGGCGCGACCTGGTGCTCTCGATGCTCAACCAGGCGAAGGGGCTCGTCTGCCCGAAGCCCGAGGGCGCCTTCTACGTCTATCCGAATTGCGCCGCGACCATCGGCAAGAAAGCCCCCTCCGGCAAGACCATCGAGACGGATGAGGATTTCGTCAGCGAGCTTCTGGAGACGGAGGGCGTCGCCGCGGTGCATGGGACGGCTTTCGGGCTCGGCCCGAATTTCCGCATCAGCTACGCGACCTCGAACGCGCTGCTGGAAGAAGCCTGCCACAAGATCCAGCGCTTCTGCGCCGAGCTGAGGTGAGGGCGGCGCCGATCCCGCAGCCGTCGAGCGCCGTATGGCTTTTGATTGAATCGCTGCGGCGTCCTGTCTTTTTGTTTTTGCGCATGATCTCGTCCAAAGACTCTGCAACTTCTTGGGATCATGCCGTGCGCCGTTTCTCGTGATAGAGCACCGCGCGGGGTGAGAATTCGGGATCGCCGTCGAGCGGATAGACGGGTCGCGCGCAGATGCGATGGCCCAGGCTCTTGAGGTCGGCCGAGGTGGCGCCGGGCGCGTCGATGTTGAAGTTCTTCTCCACCCAGGCATCGTACATCTGGTATTCGGTGTGCGGACATTTCACCACGATCAAGTCGAAATCCTGCGGGTCGAGCCCATTCGCCCAATAGAGCGACCGATCGATCAGGCCGACCGTCCTGGAAATCGTGACGACCGTGAAATTGCCGAAGGACAGGACCGCGGTTGGCCCCGCATCGAAGTTCGAGCGCATGGTCTCGAGACGGCCGCGGCCGCGCGACAGCGCCTCGACCGTCGCCTCGACCTCCATCGGCGCAAAGCGCTTCTTGTCGAGCGCTCCGCCGATCCTGACGGTGAGCGTCGCGCCGACGCCGGCCGCATGCGCCGCGCGCGCCGCTTCCGCATCGACGATCTGCGCCAGCACCCGCTTCTCGTATCCTGACTCCCGAAGCCCCTTGATGACGACGTTGGAATCCCCCGTCGCGCCCGACGAGGTGGCATCAGCCGCGTCGGTGAACACCACCGGGCCCTTCATCCAGCGTGCCTGCGCGATGGCGCGATCGAGCGCGATCAGCTTGCCCTGCATGCGATGCCGCAACGGCCAGAACTCCTGCGCGAGCCGCAAGGCCTCGCGCCCCGCCAGGTCGCTATCGGTCCTGGCGACGATCAGCACTTGGCTGCACAGCTCCGGCACGTCGGTGAAGGGGTTGCCGATCATGATGCCGGCGGCGAGCGCCTTGCCTTCCTGCTCCAGCCGCCTTGCTTCGCGCAAGAGGTCACCATAGCAGCCGGTGCGGGTGATCAGCTCGTCGCCGCGCACCAGCGCCGGTATGGTGACGCGCGCGATCACTGGATCGAGCTCTTGGTCGATGACCTCGAGCAGGAGGCGCGCCGCCCGTTCGCCGGTATCGGCGAAGTCCACATGCGGGTAGGTATGGTAGATGGTGAGGCCGTCGACTTGGCGCAGCATGCGGTCGGTCAGGATGCCGTGCAGATCGAGCGAGATGACGATCGGCATGCGAGGGCCCGCCATCTCCCGGATGCGCATGAGCAGGAAGCCTTCGGGGTCGAGCTCCCCCTCGGCGCCCATCGCGCCATGCAGCGAGACCAGCACCGCATCGACATCCTCGATCTTGGCCTCGACCGCATCGAGAAGCTCGCCGGAGAGTCGTCGCCAGCCTGGCGCCGACAGCAGGCCTGCGCTCCCCGAGCGCGCCCCATAGGCCGGGACAATCTCGACGTCGCGCCGCTGCTCGAGGACCTTGAGCGCGCCGCCGACCGCGGTGTTGAGGCCACGCTGCGCCAGCAGCGCCTCGCCGCGCTGCACGCGGAAATAGTCGTAGTCGGACATGACCGGATTGAAGGACGAAATCTCCTGCATGCACTCGGCGAGCAATATGCGCGGCATCGATCTCTCCTGGTCAAACCCTCATGCGCGGGTCGAGCGCGTCGCGCAGCCCGTCGCCGAGCAGATTGAAGCCGAGCACCGAAAGGATGATGGCGATGCCCGGGAAGATCATGATCCAGGGCGCGGTGCTCATGAAGTCGCGGCCGCCGGCGATGATGTTGCCGAAGGTCGGAGTGGGGGGAGGCGGGCCGACGCCGACATAGGACAGCACGGCTTCGGTGAGGATGGCGATGCCGAACACGAAGGTCAGGCGCACCACGAGCGGCGCGAGCGCGTTGAGCAGCACATGCCCGAACAGGATGCGCAGATCGCTGAAGCCGAGCGCGCGCGCTGCTTCGACATACTCCATCTCGCGCACCACCAGCACCGAGCCGCGCACGATGCGCGCCGTATGGGGGCTGGTGGCGATCGAGAGCGCGATGACGACGTTCACGATCGAGGCGCCGAGCACAGCGCTGACGACGATCGCGAGCACGATGGCCGGGAAGGCCATCAGCGCGTCCATCAGGCGCATCACGGGGTTGTCGAGGGCGCGGAAATAGCCGGCGAGCGCGCCGATCACCGTGCCGGCGACACCGGTCGCGATCACGACGAGCAGACCGATCTCGAGCGAGACCCGGCCGCCATAGATGACGCGCGAGAAGAGATCGCGGCCGAAATGATCGGTGCCGAACCAATGCGCAGGGCTCGGCGGCTCGAGTCTCGCCCGGAAATTGCTCTTGAGCGGATCATAGGGCGCGAGCGCGTAAGCGAGGCAGGAGACGCTCGCCACGAAGAGCACGAGCAAGGCGCCGACCATGAGGGAGCGGTTGTGAAGCAATCGGCCGGCGGTGAGCCGCCAGCGGCTCGGCAGAGCGGCGGCCGCCGCAAGCGGCACGGATGACGAGCCGGCGCTAACCAAGGCGCACCCGGGGATCTGCGGCCGCGTAAAGCAGGTCGACGATCAGGTTGATCAGGAGATAGATCAAGGCGAGGAACAACAACCCTCCCTGGATCACCGGAAAATCGCGGCTGAGGACGGCGTCGATGATCAAGCGCCCGACGCCGGGCAGCGAGAACACCTGCTCGACCACCACCGCGCTGCCGAGCAGCGAGCCGGCGATGATGCCGATCACGGTCAGGATGGCGACGAGCGCGTTGCGGAGGCCGTGCTGCGCCACCACCACGCTCCAGGGAAGGCCTTTGGCGCGCGCCGTGCGGATATAGTCCTGCTGCAACACTTCGAGCATGGCCGAGCGCGTCATGCGGGCGATGAAGCCGATCTGTACGGCCGCGAGCGTGAAGGCCGGCAGCGCGATGCCATGCCACCAGGCGCCGAGGCCTTGGCTCATCGGCACATAGCCGCCGGCGGGAAACCAGCCGAGGCCGACCGCGAAGGCAAAGATCAGGAGGAGGGCGAGCCAGAAATCGGGAATCGACAGGCCGAGAAGGGCAAGCACCATGATCGACTGATCCGCGAAGCTCCTGTGCCGCATGGCGGCAAGCGAGCCTGCGAGCACGCCGAATAGCGTTGCGAGGACGAGTGCGATCGCGGCCAGCGACAACGTAACTGGCAGGCGCTCGATGATGGCGGAGGTGACGCTGCGGTTGAGCAGGATCGATTGGCCGAGATCGCCCCGCAGGATGCGGCCATACCAGGACGCCATCTGCAGATAAAAGGGCTCGTCGAGGCCAAGCTGATGGCGGATGCGCGCCAGTTGCTCGGCCGTCGCGCTGGCATCGAGGAAGGCCGAAGCCGGATCGCCGGGGATCAGCCAGACTACCGCGAACGCCATCAGCGACACGAGCGCCAGCACCGGCATGAAGGTGAGCAAGCGGCGGATCAAGAAGCCAAACAATCGACCCACCTTGTTTGAGCATGATCGTTTCGGAAAAGCGGCTTCCACTTTTCCGGATCACGCTTGGATCTTTGTCTCGTCGCATTTTTCACGGCGAACCGCTGGCCATCCATGCCTTCGTCGGGACAGGCCCCGCCGGAAATGCGCGGGCGGCGCAGCGTCATCCGTCGAGCCAAACACCCCACAGGCGAGGTATCCGGTAGGGCGCGAAATTCTGGATCTTGGCGCTCGCCACCTGGAACAGACCGTCATTGCCGAGCTGCATGGCCACCGCGTTCTCGTACATGTGCTTTTGGAATTCCGCGAAGATACTCTTGCGCTTCTCGATATCCATCTCGCCCGTATAGGCGGCGAACAGCTTGTCGATGACCGGGTCGTCCTTCTGCTGGGAGGCGCCGTTGACCCAGACGCTCATGACGGTCGCCGGCCCTTCATAGGGCTCGATGCCGAAGCCATGCGCCCAGAAATGCCAGTTATTGGGCGTCACGCCGATCTTGGAGACGGTCGGCCAATCGGCGACCTTCACGTCGACCTTGATGCCGATCTCGCCGAGCTGCTCCTTGATGTTGGTCGCGGTGTCCATGTCGGGGCGCGTATTGTCGATGATGAAGGTCAGCGTCTCGCCCTTGTAGCTCGATTTCTTCAGATGGGCCTTGGCCTTCTCGGGATCGGCGATGTTGTAGAGGTCGAGCCCGGCCTTCGAGTAATAGGGCGAGTTCGAGAAAACCCAGCCGCCGTCGAGCCCGTAGATGTCGGGAAAGGCGATGGCCATGATCTCTTCCATGTTCAGGCAGGCCGCCACCGCCCGCCGGAAACTCACGTCGTCGCAAGGCGCCTGCGCATGATTGAACTTGCCGACATGGAGGAAGAAGGGCAGCACCTTGTGGACCTTGAACTCGGGCTTCGGCTGCAATTGCTTGGCGGTCGGTCCGTCGATGGTCTCGACCAGATGCACCTCGCCGGTCTGCAGCGCGGCGAGGCGCGCCCCGGCTTCGGGCATGAAGCGGAAAACCGCCGCGTCGATGAACACGTCCTTGCGGCCCGCGAAGCCGTCGCGCTTCGTGTAGTTCGCGTTCGCGACATAGTCGGCGAAGCGCTCGAGCTTGATGTGGCTGTCGGGCGCATATTCCACGAATTTGAAGGGGCCGGTGCCGATCGGCTTGAACTGGTCAGCGGGCTTGGCGGCCTCCTCGGAGGGATAGATGGCGATCGGGGCGCGCGGCGAAGAGAGATTGTCGAGGAAGGTCGACTGCACGGTCTTGAGCTTGATCGTCGCCTCCAGGGGACCGGTTGCCGCCACGGTATCGATGGCGGCGAGCAGGCTCGCCGAGGCGCCGAGCTTGCGGTAGCGCTCGATCGAGGCCGCCACATCCTGCGCTCCCATGGTCTTGCCCGAGTGGAACTTCACGCCCGGGCGTAGCTTGAAGACGTAGCTCAGCCCGTCCTTCGAGACCTCGACGCCCTCGGCGAGGTCGGGGACGGGCGCGCCGTTCTCGTCACGCGCATAGAGCGTCTCATAGAGGTGGAGCGTGATGTCGCGCGCCGCGGCCGCGGAAGTGAGATGGGCGTCGATCGAGGGCGGCGCCTGCGAGATCGAGACGACGATGGTGCCGCCGCGCTTCGGCTCGCTTGCGGCGGCATCAGGCACCCCGCCGGGAAGCGGAACCAGCGAGGCCGTCGCCCCCGCCGCGCTCGTCTTCAGCACATCCCGCCGCGTCACGTTCAGCATGGTCGCCTCCGTCCGTTTGAGCTCCCGTCTCGCACTGGCGCCGGAGCGCCCTCAGCACATCCGATATTTCGCGATCACATCCTCGCTCGGCTCGACGCCGAGGCCGGGCCCCGGCGGCAGATGCGCGTAGCCGTCCTTGATGGGCACCTTGGTCTTGGCGAGCCTTTGTGAAATCTCGCCGGGCTCGACACAATACTCCATGACGAGCGCATTTTCGATGGCGCAGAGGAAATGCAGCGATGCAGCCGTATTGATGTCGGTCGTGAAGTTGTGGTTGCAGACCTTGCGGCCGCGCCGCTGCGCATAGGCCGCGATGCGCATCGCCTGCGTGAAGCCGCAGCGGGTGAGGTCGATCTGGACGATGTCGATGCCGCCCTCGTCGATCAGCCGTTCGAAGCCGACGACCGTGCATTCCTGCTCGCCCGCCGCGATGTGCTGCAGGCAGCCAGCGGAGACCTTGCCATAGCCGGAATAGTCGTCGGGGTGCAGCGGCTCTTCGATCCAGAACAGCCGATAGGGCTCGAACAGTTTGGCGCGCCGCATGGTGGTCTTGGCGTCCCAGGCGAGGCCGACATCGAGCATGAAATCGTTGTGGTCGCCGAGCGCCTTGCGGATGGCTTCGACATAGCGCAGATCCATGGCCTCGTCGTGGCCGAAGGGTTCCCAGCCGAACTTCACGGCGCTGTGGCCGGTGTCGAGCGCGCGCTTGACGCGTTCTAGCGTGGCCTCGACCGTGAACTGGAACATGTTGGACGAATAGACGCGCATCTTGTCGCGCAGCGCGCCGCCCAAGAGCTCGACGATCGGCTTGCCCAGCGCCTTGCCCTTGATGTCCCACAAGGCGATATCGACGCCGGCCATGGCTTGAATGGCGGCGCCGTTGCGCCCGTAATAGAGGGTGGAGGCATACATCTTGTTCCACAGCCGCGTCGTGTCCAGCGGGTTCTCGCCCATGAGGATGGCGCGAAGCCCGTTCACCTGCGTATGGGAATAGCCCGCCTCGATCACCGCTTTGGCCACCATGGGGCAGCCATCGACCTCGCCCCAGCCGACGATGCCGGCGTCGGTCGAGACCTTCACCAGAAGCGCGTCCTGCGAGCTGTCAGTGCGCTCCTGGATGTCCTTCTGCCGCAGATAGAGCGCTTCGACCTCGGTGATCTTCATGGCCATATTTTGTCTAATCGTATACGATCTGTCAATGAGGCGAATGGCCAGTGGTGAGTAGCGAGTAGGGCGTGGAGAGTCGGTGCGCGCCTCCTGCTCCCCGGGCGGCTTGCCCGCATCTTCCCCGGTCGAGGATAACAGGAGCTGCGATTGCGCTCATCCCTCTCCCCTCGTGGGATAGGGAAGAGCGCCGGCGCTCGACAATCCGCGCATGCGGTAGGACCGTCCACTGCTCACTACCTCACTATTCACCACTCGCCCTGATCGCCCGCCGCCGCTCCTTCACCAGTTTCTCGAAGTCGATCACCTCGTTCTGGAGGCGGATATGCTCGTCGAGCGCTGCCGCGACATCCCTCGGGCGGCCGGCGGCGAACACCTTCAGCAGGCTGCGATGCTCGGCGACGAGCTCGCGCATCGGCTTGCCGAAAGTCGAAAGCCCGACAATGATGGTGAGCTGGCGCGCCAGCTGCTCCCACATTGCGCAGAGCACCTCGTTGCCGCCGAGCCGGCACAGCTCGCGGTGAAAGGCGGTATCCGCCTCGGCGCAGCCATAGGCGTCCTGGCGGGCCGCCATCAGCTCGAGCTCGTCGACGCAGCGGGTGAGCCGCCGCAGCGCCTCGCCCTTATCCGCTCCCGGCGCCAGCGCGCGGCGCGCCGCCGTCGTCTCGAGCGTGACGCGGACCTCGAGCGCCTGGTCCAAGCGCTGCTGCGTCACCGGCATCAGCCGGATCCCCTTGAAGGGCTCGCTGACGACGAGCCCCTGGCTTTCCAGCAGCCGCAGCGCCTCGCGCACGGGCACCCGGCTGATGCCGAGCGCCCGGGCGATCTCGGTCTCGACGATGCGGTCGCCCGGAAGGATGAGGCCGCGAGCCGCGCCCGCCACGATGGCGTCGAGCGCCTGATCGACGAGCGTGCGCGGCCGCAACTTCTCCCAGGCGCCGTTGCCGGGCACGACCGCCTGATGCCGCGCCGCCGCCGGCTCGCGAGCAGGGCGGGCGAGACGTGGCGACGCCGACATGCGTTTGGGAAGGCGCGGCGGCTTTCGTTTCTGTTGTGCCAAGACGATGCTCGTATACGTTTAGACGAACCGTCCGGAAGCTTAGCGGAGATCCTCTCTTCACGAAATAGCGCGGCGGGCGAGGTCCTTACCGGCCTTGCGCGCGTCGATCGCCGACAGCATCTCATGTCGAGTCTGGCCCCAGTCGAGCGCGGCCATTTCCTGATTGATCCAGGCACGGAATGCCCGCACATTCGGATGATCCTGCCGCCGCCGCGAGCAGACGAAGTGGTAGGCGCGACCCGAACCCAAAGTGAGCTTGAAAGGTATCGCGAGCCGACCCGTGCGCAGCTCGTCATAGGCGAGCACGTCGTGCGCCAGCAGTACTCCGGCGCCCTCGACCGTGGCGTCGAGCGCGTGATCGGCGCTGTTGAATCGCAGCCCGCGGCCGACATCGATGCCGTCCACGCCGGCCGCCTCGAACCAGTCGGCCCAGCCCGGCATCCCGGAGCGGCCGGCGAGCGAGTCGTCATGGATCAGCGGCACGTCCTTGAGCGCGTCGGGCGCCCGGAACGGCCCGTGCAGCTCGATAAGCCTCGGGCTGCACACGGGCACGAAAGACACATCGATGAGCTTCTCGACGACAAGCTCGGGATCGGTCGCGGCATCGGTGGGCAGATTGCGCACCGCCACGTCGACGCCGTCGGTGGTGAAATTGGCAATGGCGAGGGAGGAGGAGACGCGCGCATCGATCTCGGGGTAGGCGCTCGAGAATCGGTAGAGCCGCGGCGCCAGCCATTTGGCGGTGAAGCCCGGCGGCGTGCTGATCACCAGCACGCGTTCGCCACCCTCCTCGCTCAGGGCTTCGACCGCATCCCGGATATGGATGAAGCCGGTGCGCAGGCCTGGATAGAGCTGCGTGCCAGCGCGCGTCAGCGCGATCGATCGCACGCCTCGCACGAACAGCTTGAGACGGAGCAACTCCTCGAGGCCGCGGATCTGATGGCTCAGCGCTCCCGCCGTCACATGCAGCTCCTGGGCAGCCTTGGTCAGGCTCAGATGCCGCGCGGCGGCCTCGAAGGCACGCAGCGCGTTTAGCGGCGGCATCGGCCTATGCATGAGGGTTTCTCAATCATCAGTTGAGACAACATCCTTTGTCACGCTGTCAGGAAGGTGTCAATGTACTAAGGGTCGAAGCGCGACAGATGAGATTCCCTCAAATGCCGGCAGCCTTCGACAAGCGATGGAGTGGCTCGATGGCATACGCATCAGATGAGAAGGATTTCGCCCGCTATGCCGGAGGGAAATCCGCGGCGCCGCGTCAGGCCGGTGAGAGGATGGTGCGCATTCTGCGGCGCATGTTCGGCACGGTCTTCGAGTCCCGCCAGAAGCAGGACGACCGGGAGATCGCCGGCTTCCTCGCCCGCTCGGGTGGGCGCCTCACCGACGACA
>JBIOEJ010000101.1:0-21864 GCA_044445965.1 Hyphomicrobiales bacterium | reverse complement strand
GGGCGGCGGCTATGGATGGGGCGGCGGCGGCGGCTGCTGGCGCTGGTGGGGCGGCTTCCGGCACTGGGTTTGCTGATCAGCTGCTCTCGCATCGCGGCTGACACGATCGAATGCTGTGAACGCGCCCTGTCGGGCGCGTTCATTATTTTGCCGTCATTTCGTCTCGGCGCAGCATGCTACCGGAAGCCGAGCTCGACCTCGCCCCGGTGAATGGATGCGGCCAGCGGCGTGAATGTCCCGTCCCGCTCGTGGAGAATGAGCGGCGGGGCGATCGAGAGCGGCGCTCGGCCGCCCTTGCGCGCGAAGACCAGGATGCGGCTCGCCGCGTCCTCCGAGCGCGCATGCACCGGACGCAGCGCAATCCCTCCGAAGGCCGGTTGCAGCGCCTCGAGCAGCGCCCCTAACCCGTCGGGGCGATAGATCGATACCAATGCCCCCTTCGGCTTCAGCAGGGCGCTGGCCGCCCCGATCCATTGGGACAGGTCACCCTCTTCCATGAGATGCGCCCGCGCCCGGCGCGGATCGGGCGAGGCCTGCGAGCGTCGCGCACTCGTGAAAGGCGGGTTCATCACCACGAGATCGTAGGGCGCGCCGAGAGACCGGCGGGCGCGGGCATCGGCGGCGAGAGCTCTCGCATCCTCGACGATCGTCCGCACGCGATCCTCGCGGGCATTCAACGCGGCGGTTTCGGCGGCAAGCGCCGCGATCACGGGATCGATCTCCACGAGCACAACCTCCAGCGCCGGATCGAGAACCGCGAGCGACAGGCCGATGGCGCCGACGCCCGCGCCGAGATCGACGACGCGCCCTTTCGCATAGGGCCTTGCGGCGGCGACCACGAGCGCCGCGTCCGTGCCGGCGCGATGGCCGAGCCGCGGTTGACGCAACCGCACGCGTCCTCCGAGGAAGCCCGTCTCGTCGCTTGCTTCCTCGGCGGCCGTGTTCACGCCGGCCCTTCGCGCAAATAGGCGCCGAGCCCGCCTTCGACGAGGGTGCGGCGTGCCTTGGCCTCGACATCGCGGTCCACCAGCACCCGCCGCTGAAAGGCGCCGATCGATCCTTCGAGAGCGCTCATATGGCGGTCGGCGACGAAACACGCGATTCCGGCGCCCTGGAGCAGCGCCTCGGCGAGCGACAGAGCCACGGCGTCATTGGTGCGCAGGATTTCGACCATCGCGTTCCATGATCCCAAAAGTTAGAGAATTCTTGGACAAGATCATGCGCAAAAACAAAAAGATAGGAAGCGCCATTGATTCGATCAAAGGCGATGGCGCGAAAGGCCCGCTTTTCGACGAGGGGCTGGAAGGTTGCGGCAAAGCGCGGCGTTGCGGCAGGGTCGAGAGCGTGCAACTTTCGCATTTGCCTCGCAAGCCTCGGTCCGTGCGCCGACTTGCCGCGCATCGCGCGAAGCTTTACTCGCAATGAGCACCTCCATTCGGAAGGGCTCACCTTCGGCCAGGCGAAGCGCCGCCGCGCCGATCCAAGGAGGCTGATCGCCTTGAACCTTGCTGTTCCGGTCAAGAGAGCGGCGCCCATGGCCGCGGGCATCGCACCGCTCGCGGGCCTCGTGGCGCGTGATCTCGCCAAGGTGAACGATCTCATCTTGTCGCGCACGGGCTCCGAGGTCGCGCTGATCCCGGAGGTCGCCAACCACCTCATCAGCTCGGGGGGCAAGCGGCTGCGCCCCATGCTGACGCTCGCCATGGCCAAGCTCAACGGCCATCGCGGCGACGCCCATGTGAAGCTCGCCGCGAGCGTCGAGTTCATGCACACGGCGACCTTGCTCCACGACGATGTGGTGGATGAAAGCGACCTGCGGCGCGGCCGCGAGACGGCGCGTATCCTGTGGGGCAACCAGGCAAGCGTTCTGGTCGGGGATTTCCTGCTCGGCCAAGCCTTTCGCATGATGGTCGAGGCGGGGTTCATGGAGGCGCTCGACATTCTTTCGAGCGCCGCGGCCGTGATCGCCGAAGGCGAGGTGATGCAGCTCGCCACCGCCAAGAACCTTGCGACCGACGAGAAGGCGTATCTGGCGGTGACCGCGGCCAAGACCGCCGAGCTGTTCGCCGCGGCCTGCGAGGTCGGCCCCACGATCGCCGAGCGCGGCGTGGCCGAGCGGCGCGCCTGCCGCGCCTTCGGCATGGCGCTCGGCCAGGCCTTCCAGCTCATCGACGACGCGCTCGACTATGGCGGCAAGTCCGAGGAGATCGGCAAGAATGTCGGCGACGACTTCCGCGAGGGCAAGATCACGCTGCCGGTCGTCATCGCCTTCGCCCGCGGCGACGCCGAGGAACGCGCCTTCTGGCGCCGCGCCATGGAGGCGGGCGAGATCCGCGACGGCGATCTCGAACGGGCCATCGCCCATCTGCGCCGGCACGGCGCCATCGAGGCGACCATCGCGCGGGCCCGCCGCTTCGGCGAGGAGGCGCGGCAGGCCTTGTCGATCTATCCGCAAGGCGAAATGCGCGACGCGCTCGCCGAGGCCGTCGACTTCGCGATCGAGCGCAACCGCTGAAAGCAAGTAGCGGGGTGCGGCAGGGGCGGCGTCTCGGCGCCCGACTCGGCGCGATGATGGTGCGCGGGACGCGCCCCCGCCGCGGGGCTAATGCCGCGGCATGAGCGCAGTGACGAGCTCTTCTATCCGCCGCACGGAAACGCCTTGCCGCTGCTCGACCGCGAGGGGATGATCGGTCGGCTCGAGCTCGATCGCTGGACGAATGCCGCCACTGCGCAGCCGCAGGTTTGTCTTAAGTCCGAAGGTGGCCGGATAAATCTCGATGCTGTTGCAGAGCCAGCCGAATAGCGGCGGCTCGTCCTCGACCGATGGCGCATCCCACAAATCCATCACGCGCAGGAAGCTTGTCTCGGACACCGACACCCAGAGCCCCCAAACGAATTTCTGAGCGGAATCCACGATCGGGATTTCGAGGCAACCGCGAATGAAGAAGTCCCGGCGATCTATAATGCAAACGTCGGCGTTGAGCTTGGCACGGCTCTCGCGCTCCGCATCCGATAATCCATGCCATTGGTCCGGAGAGTAATAAGCATGGTCCAATGGCAAGGTATTATGTTGCTTGCCGCAGCAGCCGCAGGTCCAGGCATAATCCATCGAGGGTCAGCCTCGGCTTGTCGCGTTCACGCGGTCGGCTCGGGCCATGTGGCGCGAGACCGACGCGTCAGGGGCATTGCGCCGCCCGACATTAGAACTTGTAAGCCGCCTCCGCCAGGAGGCCATAGCGCTCGGTGGTGAAGGTCGTCAGCGGCAGACGCGGCCCGCCGAACAGATTGTCGATTCGATCCGTTTTGTAGCCGCTCGACGCGTCGATATACCAATAGCGGCCGCCGATGCCCACCGAGAAGTTGTTCGTCACCTGGTAATGCACCAAGGCGTCGACCTGGCCGCCCCAGCCATGGCCGCGAAGGAAGACGTTCGGCTTGGAACCAAGCTCGTCCTGGCGCAGCAAGTGGCTGTCATCGCCATTGCCTTGGGCATAAGGCACGAACGCGCCATCCACGGTGATCGTCAGTTGCGGCGTGATGCTCAATGTGCCTTCGGCGCCAAGCCGAACCATATGCCAGGAAGCAACATAACCGCCGACCTTCTGGTTATTGGTGAAAAAGACCGTCCCTGCGGGTGTTCCATAAGCAGCACCGCCAAAGTCGTCCGGCAGTTGGGTCAAGCCCCAGGTACCGACGCCGTCATGCCAGTGGCCATAGCCAAGGAAGGGAAGGAATTGCAGATTGCCGAAGGTCAGATAGTCGGCGCCCCAGCCGATATCGAGCGTGAGGTAGCGGAGATTGCTGGCCTTCAACGATGAGTTGGTGTTCGAGAACAGCCTTTGTCCCTCGACCCAATCGCGGTCGTTCATCGTGCCGCCATCTGCAAATCCCCCTCCGCCGACATAACCCTTTATCACCAACCCGGTCTCGGCGTCGGTGTAGCGCCCAAACACTTCACCGGTGTGGGCGGGAATATCGGCATAGGTCAGTTCAGAGGTCGGATTGCCCAATCTGTAAATGGTGCCGCCGATCAGGACGGTCCCAATGCTGCCGTTGAAGGAGTAGTCATGCCGGCCGGTGCTGTACCAATAGCGCACCCCGACCGTGAAGGGCGAGGGCTGGGCGGCCGAGGGAGCGGCATCGGCGATCTCCCCGCGCAGCGTGGAGAAATCCGCAGCTTGCGCGGCGCCGTTTGCCAGCGCCGCGAGCAGGCTTCCGATCAACCAGGCGCGCATGGCACCGAATCCTCGCCCCGAATGGACAAAGACTTGAGCGAAACATGGTTAACGGACGGTTGAAGCGGCTCAGCCTCGACACTGGCGCTTACGCGCTCTAGGGATGGCGCCGCCTTGACCCGACCGCCGAGAGCCTGCCGAAACCATGCCCGATCTGCTGCTCGAACTCTTCAGCGAGGAGATCCCCGCCCGCATGCAACGCCGGGCGGCCGAAGACCTGCAGCGTCTCGTCACCGGAGCCTTGGTCGAGCGTGGCTTCGCCTATGAGGGCGCGATCGCCTTCGCGACGCCGCGACGCCTCGCCTTGCATATCCAGGGCCTGCCGATCAAAGGGGCCGACGCGGTGGAGGAGCGGCGCGGCCCCCGTGTCGGCGCTCCGCAGGCCGCCCTCCAGGGCTTCCTGAAGAACGCCGGGCTAGCGGATATCGCGCAAGCGCATATCGTCAAGGACGCCAAGAAAGGCGAGTTCTACCAGGCCCGTATCGAGAAACCGGGCGAAGCCACCATCGCCGCCATCGCCGAGATTTTGCCTCAGGTCATCGCCAGCTTCCCTTGGCCGAAATCGATGCGCTCCGGACCGCAATCGATCGCCAAGGATTCGTTGCGCTGGGTGCGGCCCTTGCGCTCGATCCTGTGCACCTTCGGACCCGAGACCGAGGACCCCGAGGTAGTGCGCTTCGAGATCGGCGGCATCGCATCGGGCGATGTGACCCATGGCCATCGCGTCATGGGCCCGCAGGCTCCGATCAAGGTGCGCCGGCTCGCCGACTACGCGGCGAGCCTCGAGAAGGCCAAGGTGGTGCTCGACGCCGCGCGGCGACGCGACATCATCTCGCATGACGCCAAGGACCTCGCCTTCGCGGCCGGCCTCGAGCTCGTCGAGGACGAAGCCTTGCTCGACGAGGTGGCGGGCCTCGTCGAATGGCCGGTGGTGCTGATGGGCTCGTTCGACGAGGATTATCTCGCAATCCCGCCCGAGGTCATCCGCGCCACCATCCGCGCCAACCAGAAATGCTTCGTGCTGCGCGATGCGGAGGGCAAGCTCGCCAACCGCTTCGTCCTCGTCGCCAATCTCGAGGCGACCGATGGCGGGGCGGCGATCATCGCCGGCAATCAGCGCGTGGTGCGCGCTCGCTTGTCGGACGCCAAGTATTTCTGGGAGACGGATCAGAAGCCGCTTCCCGACTATGCGGACAAGGCGGGAAGGCCGCTCGACCAGCGCTTGAAGAAGCTGGAGGCGCTCCACATCGTCTTCCATGAGAAGCTCGGCACGCAATATGAACGGGTCTTGCGCATCGCGGCGCTGGCGAAGGTGCTCGCCAAGGCCACCGGCGCCGACCCTCTTCTCGCCGAGCGCGCGGCGATGCTCGCCAAGGCCGATCTCGTCACCGAGATGGTCGGCGAGTTCCCCGAGCTGCAAGGGCTGATGGGGCGCTATTACGCGGCACAGCAAGGCGAACACCCTTCGGTCGCGGCCGCGATCGAGGAGCATTACAAGCCGCTCGGCCCCTCGGATCGCGTGCCGACCGATCCGGTGAGCGTCGCCGTGGCGCTTGCCGACAAGCTCGACATGCTGGTCGGCTTCTGGGCGATCGACGAGAAGCCGACGGGGAGCAAGGATCCGTTCGCGCTGAGGCGGGCGGCGCTGGGAGTGATCAGGCTGGTGCTGGAGAATGGGGTGAGGCTGGAGCTCGCGCCATTGCTGCAGCACCACCTCGGAAAGGTTGCCGACCTCCTCTCCTTCTTCGCCGACCGCCTCAAGGTGCTGCTCCGTGAGCAGGGCGCCCGGCATGACCTCGTCGATGCGGTGTTCGCGCTGCCCGGCCAAGACGACCTCGTGATGATCGTGCGCCGGGTCGAGGCCTTGGGGTCATTCCTCGACACGGAGAACGGCAAGAACCTGCTCGCCGGCTATCGCCGCGCCGCGAATATCCTGCGCATCGAGGAGAAGAAGGACGGCGTCTCCTATGACGCAGCGCCAGACCTGCACCTCCTCGAGGCGCACGGCCTGCCGCAGGAGAAGGCGCTCGCCCATGTGCTGGAGGCCGCCGCGAAGCACGCGCGCGAGCATGTGCTGAAGGAGGAGTTCGGGGCCGCCATGTCGGCGCTCGCCGAGCTGCGTCCGGCGGTCGATGCCTTCTTCGACAAGGTCACCGTCAACGCTCCGGAACCCGTGCTTCGCGCCAACCGGCTGAAGCTGCTCTCCGGCCTGCGACGCGCCGTGCACGAAGTCGCGAACTTCTCGAGGATCGAGGGGTAGGCCCCTCCGTCCGGATCGTCGTCCAGACAGCACGTTTGAAATAGAGGCGATTATTCAAAGATTTATTTATCGTAATTTCAATAGTTTATCGTTGATACTTAAGATTCAACCTGCTCTTCTCACATACCACTCGTGACACTCGCTACACCCCCATAAGGGAAAGATTAGCACGGGACGAGCTCGCTGTCCATGAGGCGCTCGTGACACTCGCTTCTCGGCAGATCCATCTCCGCTCATTCCCGCGAAAGCGGAACCCAGCACCATAAAAGTTGGTGGAAATCCTGGGTTCCCGCGATGCGCGGGGATGAGCGGGGAGGCGGGGGCAAAGCGCGGGAAGCAAGAGGCGCGCTACCCCAACGGATAGGCCGCCTCGACCACGTAGGGCCCGCCCCCGACCGAGGCGCGCGATGAGAACAGCGCGAAGCGCCGCACGTGGAAGCGCTGCACCGGGAACCGCCCCATCGAGGCGATGAAGAAGGCGGCGGCTTCCGCGGGCGTGCCGCGCAGGCGCGCCAGCGTCACATGCGGGGTGAATTTCCGCGTCTCCGGCGGCATGCCGGCGCGCCGCGCCATGCTCTCATGCTCGGCCTGCAGCGCGGCGAGATGCGGCGTCGGCTTGACCAGCGCCACGAGGGCGCGCGGCTTGTCGCCGCCGAAGACGTCGAGCGCATCGATGGTGAGCTCGATGGCGCGCGGGCGCACGCCGTCGAGCCCATGGGCGAAGTCATCGGCCGTCCGCCCGTCGATGTCGCCGGCGAAACGCAAGGTCACATGATAGTTCGCGGTATCGATCCAACGCGCTCCGCTCAATCCCCCGCGCAGCGAGGACAGCACCATGGCGACGCCGTTCGGGATTTCGAGGCCGGTGAAGAGACGGGGCATGGCGCGATCGGCAATGTTCGAAGAAACGGAAAGCGTCTGGAGCTTTCCCCGCTCCGATTGAATCGGACCGGGGGGCTTTTGAATCCGAAATTCGCCCCGCGCGTTGCTCCAATGTGATGCGAATTTCGGATTCGCTGCACTAGTCGCGGGTCTCCTTGAAGGTGTCGCGGAACGGATGCGCTGGGAACACCCCGAGAATGCGGAACTCGCGCGAGAAGAACTCGAGCTCCTCGAGGGCGCGCTTGAGCGGCAAATCGTCCGGATGGCCGTCGACCTCCGCATAGAACATAGTGGCGAAGAACTGCCCCTCGACCATGTAGCTTTCGAGCTTGGTCATGTTGACGCCGTTGGTGGCGAAGCCGCCCAGCGCCTTGTAGAGCGCGGCCGGGAGATTGCGCACCCTGAAGATGAAGCTGGTCACCGCCTGGCCGTCGCCGGCCGCTGCCCGCCTGTCTTCCCTCGACAGGATGATGAAGCGGGTGGTGTTGTGCTGCTCGTCCTCGACATCGCGCATCAGGATGTCGAGGCCGTAGATCTCGGCGGCGAGGCTGGTCGCGAGCGACGCCTTGGTCTTATCGTTCCACTCCGCGACCTCGCGCGCCGAGCCCGCCGTGTCGCCCGCCACATGGGCGGTAAGGCCGAGCTTGCGAATGATCTTGCGGCATTGGCCGAGCGCATGCACATGGCTGTAGACGTCCTTGACGGATGCGAGCTTCGCGCCCTTCGGCGCGCAGAGCTGGAAGCGGATCGGCAGGAAGTGCTCGCCGACGATATGCAGCTCCGAGCGCGGCAAGAGGTGATGGATGTCGGCGACGCGGCCGGCGACCGAATTCTCGATCGGGATCATGGCGAGCGAGGCCGCCCCGTCGGTCAGCGCTGCGAAGGCGTCCTCGAAGGTCGGGCACGGCAAGGGCTCCCAATCCGGATGCACCTCCTGGCAGGCGATATGGGAGTTGGCGCCGCGCTCTCCCTGATACGAAATGATGTTTGCGGTCACGGGCTGTCTCCGGGCGTAGCTTCGCGCCGTTCCAGGATGGCGCGGGCACGTTCGAGGTCATGGGGCGTGTCGACGCCGAGCGGCACGTCATCGACGAGCGTGATGTCGATGCGCATGCCGGCTTCGAGGGCACGCAGCTGCTCGAGCCGTTCCCTGATCTCGAGCGGCGAAGGCGGCAGGGCCACATAGCGCTCGAGCGCGGCGCGGCGATAGGCGTAAAGGCCGATATGATGCAGCAGCGGCCCCGGCCCGGTCGGTGCGGTCGCCCGCGTGAAATAGAGCGCCCGCAGCCGCGTCGGCGTAAGCTGCGAGCCGACCGCCTTGACGACCGATGGGTCGGTGCGTTCCTCCTCGCGCGTGATGACGCAGGCGAGCGTCGCGATATCCACCGCGGGATCGGCGAGAGGCTCGACCGAGGCCGCGATCGCGCGCGGATCGATGGTCGGCAAATCGCCTTGCACATTGACGATCACGTCATGGCGTTTGCCGGGATCGAGGCGCTGCAGCGCCTCGAAGATCCGCGAGGAGCCGTTGAGGTGATCATGACGCGTCAGCATCGCCTCGCCGCCGGCCCGGCCGACGGCCTGGGCGATCTCCTCGCTGTCGGTCGCGACCACGACCGGGCCGAGCCTCGCCTCGCAGGCGCGCCTCCACACATGCACGATCATCGGCTCGCCGGCGAGCGGCGCCAGCGGCTTGTTCGGCAAGCGGGTCGCCGCGAGCCGCGAAGGGATGAGGATGATGGGATCTGGCATCTTCGGTTCCGGTCAGGCCTCGCCGGTCCGGCGCCTGGCCCGACCGGCCGCCCTCGCCGGCAAGCGGCGAAAAGTAGCATGTCGGATCGGCCTTATACGAGTTGCGCGGACAGGCGCAATGCGGCTATGGCGTCTTCCGAGGCAAGAGCTCCTTCCTGGCGAGGGAGTTGGGACGATTTCGAGAGCGCGGAGACGACAGCGCGATGGATTCCTTCGAATTCAACAAGATTGCCGGCGCCGTACTCGGCACGCTGCTCTTCGTGATGGGACTGAACATCGCCTCGGGCGGCCTGTTCACCCCCGCCAAGCCCGCCATTCCTGGCTATGATCTGCCCTCCGCCGCGCCGGGGGGCGCGGGGGCCGCTCCCCCCGAACCTGCCGTCCCGCTGCCTGAGCTGCTCGCCAAGGCCGATCCGGCCTCGGGCCAGAAGAAGGTCGCGATCTGCTCGACCTGCCACTCCTTCGGCAAGGGCGAGGCCTCGAAGCCGACCGGCCCCAATCTGTGGGGCATCGTCGGGCGCGTGCACGCCGCCGACAAGGATTTTGCCTATTCGGACGCCAACAAGGAGATGGGCGCCAAGGGCGACAAATGGACCTATGACGAAATCTTCGATTTCATCAAGAATCCCAAGGCTCATATGCCCGGCACCAAGATGACCTATGCCGGCATGCCCAAGGCCGAGGATCGCGCGGCCGTCATCGCTTATCTGCGCAGCTTGTCCGACAGCCCCGAGCCCTTGCCGGCCGTGACGGCGCAGGCGCAGCCGGCACCGGAGCCGCCGAAGCAGCCTGCGCCCGCGGCGCCGGCCCAGCCGCCGAAATAGATGCGTTCTCCTTCCTCCGCGAAGCGGGGGAGGGTGCAAAGGACGCGCTTCGCGCATCCGTCTGTATTTCGACGCTCGAGGCAAAGCGTAGAGCTTTAGAGGCTCTTGCCGAGCGGGCGGGTGGGGATATCTGTGGCCTCGCACCCCATCCGTCCCTCCCCCGGGTCAAGTCCGGGGTTGGGCCACCCGCCCCTGCTCCACCGCATGGGAGGGATAAGGCGCCGGTGCCAGAAATATGTGCTCGAGCGAGACCCTCGGGCTTGGCTCGCCGGAAAAATGCTCTCGCGACGCCGCGTAAGCACGGCGCTGACATCGGCTTGCCCCATTCGCGCATTTGATCGCAGAATGTCGGGCTTGCCGGCTCGGCACGCGATCAGGAGGCGCTGGCGCCATGAATTTCGCTCTCACGCGGCGTGATGCGGCACGTCTGGGGCTGGCGCTCGCGGCCGCGCGCCTGCCGGGCGCCGCGCTCGCGGCGGAGGGCGAGACCGAGACGCATGGTCTTTCCTCCTTCGGCGATCTCGCGCAGCCACCCGATTTCCCGCGCTTCGCCTACGTCAACCCGGATGCGCCCAAGGGCGGGAGCTTGGTGATCCAGCTGCGATCGGCGAGCGGCAACCAGAATTTCGACACCTTCAACACGCTCAACATCTACACCTTCAAGGGCGACGGAGCGGCCGGCATGAGCGCCACCTTCGACACCTTGATGAGCGGGGGCCTCGACGAGCCCGATTCGGTCTACGGTCTCGTCGCGCGCCGGGTGCGGGTCTCGGCCGATAAGCTGACCTATCGCTTCCTCTTGCGCCCCGAGGCCCGTTTCCATGACGGCTCGCGGGTCACGGCGCGCGATGTCGCCTTTTCGCTGATGGTGCTGAAGACCAAGGGCCATCCGACCGACCGCGCCATCCTCACGCAGATGCTTTCGGCGGAAGCCGAAGGAGACGATGTCGCGGTGGTCCGCCTCTCGGAGATGCGCAGCCGCGATCTCCATCTCGTCATCGCCTCGATGCCGATCTTCTCGCAGGCCTATTGGAGCACACGCGATTTCGAGGCCTCGACGCTCGATCCGCCGCTCGGCTCCGGCGCCTATAAGGTCGGTCGCTTCGAGCAAGGCCGCTTCATCGAATTCGATCGCGTCGCCGATTATTGGGCAAAGGACCTCGGCGTGAATGTCGGGTTCAATAATTTCGATCACGTCCGCTTCGAGTATTACCGCGACAGGCAGGTCGCCTTCGAGGCCTTCAAGGCCGGAAAGATCAACTTCAACGAAGAGTACACCTCGCGCATTTGGGCGACGCAGTACGATTTTCCGGCGATCCGGGAGGGCCGCGTCAAGAAGGAGGTGCTGCCGAGCGGCGGGCCGGCGGCGTCGCAAGGATGGTATTTCAATACCAGGCGCGCGATGTTCAAGGACCCACGCATCCGCGAGGGCATCGGGCTCGCCTTCGATTTCGAGTGGACGAACAAGAACATCATGTATTCGCTCTACAAGCGGACCACGTCCTTCTTCGAGAACACCGACATGAAGGCGGTCGGCAAGCCGGGCCCTGAGGAGCTCGCGCTGCTCGAGCCGCTGCGCGGTAAGGTGCAAGACGAGTGCTTCGGGGAACCTTATCTGCCGCCGGTTTCGGACGGTTCGGGCTCGGACCGCAACTTGCTGCGACGCGCCGACCAGCTCTTCGCGGAGGCCGGCTGCAAGCGCGACGGCAGCGTGCTCAAGCTCCCCGACGGCAAGCCCTTCGAGATCGAATTCCTGGACTTCCAGGCCGGGCTGCAGCCCCATGCCGAACCCTTCCAGGCCAATCTGAAGCGGCTCGGCATCCAGGCCCACTCGCGCATCGTCGACGCGGCGCAATACAATGCGCGCATGAACCAGTTCGACTTCGACATGGCGAGCCTGGCGCTTTCGGGCTCGCGCACGCCGGGCGATTCGCTGCGCATCGTCTACGGCTCCGAGGCCGCCGCCAATCCGGGCTCGCGCAATATCGCGGGAATCGCGGACCCTTCGATCGACGCGCTCATCGAGAAGATCGCGAGGGCGAAGACGCGCGAGGAGTTGACCATCACCTGCCGCGTGCTCGACCGCCTGCTGCGGGCCGGGCGCTACTGGGTCCCCATGTGGTATCGCGACCAGACGCTGCTCGCTTATTGGGACATCTTCTCGCGGCCGCAGACGGGACCCAAATTCGGCACCGGCGCCCCCGACACCTGGTGGTTCGACGCCGCGAAGGCGGCGAAGATCGGCGTATCGCCGTGAACCAACCCGACCCCCGCCGCAGGACGGGCGGATGCTAGGCTATATCGCGCGGCGCATCCTCTTGATGATCCCGACGCTCTTCGGGATCATGCTGATCTCCTTCACCATCGTGCAATTCGCGCCGGGCGGCCCGGTCGAACGCATCCTCGCCCAGTTGCAGGGCAGCGATGTCGGCGGCTCGCAATTGGGGGGCGGTGGCGGCGGCGATCTCGCGGGCGCGGCGCGCGGGCAGCAGAGCGCGAGCTCGAGCTATCGCGGGGCGCAGGGCATCGACCCCGAATTCATCGCGCAACTCAACAAGCAGTTCGGCTTCGACAAGCCCGCACCCGAGCGTTTCGCGAAGATGCTGTTCGATTATCTGCGTTTCGATTTCGGCAAGAGCTATTTCCGCGACACCCCGGTGCTGCAGCTGATCAAGGAGAAGCTGCCGGTCTCGATGACACTCGGCCTGTGGATGCTGCTCCTCACCTACGGCATCTCGATTCCGCTCGGCGTCGCCAAGGCGGTCCATGAGGGCACGCCCTTCGACACCTGGACCTCCGCCGTCATCATCATCGGCTATGCGATACCGGGCTTCCTGTTCGCCATCCTCATGATCGTGCTGTTCGCCGGCGGATCCTTCTTCCAGATCTTCCCGCTGCGCGGGCTCACCTCGGAGAATTTCGCGGACCTCTCGTGGTCGCAGAAGGTGCTCGACTATCTGTGGCACATCGTCTTGCCGATCACCTCGATGGCGCTCGGCGCCTTCGCCACGACGACGCTGCTCGTCAAAAACTCCTTCCTCGACGAGATCCGCAAGCAATATGTGCTCACCGCCCGCATGAAGGGGCTGACGCAGCGGCGCGTGCTCTATGGCCATGTCTTCCGCAACGCCATGCTGATCGTGATCGCGGGCTTCCCGGGCGCCGTGGTGCACGCTTTCTTCGCCGGCGCGCTGCTCATCGAGACGATCTTCTCGCTCGATGGGCTCGGCCTGCTCTCTTATGAATCGGTCGTCAACCGCGACTATCCGGTGGTGTTCGCCAACCTCTTCATATTCTCGCTGATCAGCCTGGTCGTCGGGCTGATCTCCGATCTCACCTATACCTGGGTCGATCCGCGCATCGACTTCGAGACGCGGGAGACGTGAGATGAGCGGACGACGGCGGGCACCGCTCACCCCTCCCCTTGCGGGAGAGGTCGATCCTGAAGCGCGGAGCGCGGAAAGATCGGGTGAGGGGGGCAGACTGACCGGGACAGGATCTTGCCCCCCTCACCCGGAGCCGTCGCTTCGCTCCGGCTCCGACCTCTCCCGCAAGGGGAGAAGTGAAGAAGCGCCGGCCCACCATGACGAGCGGGCCGCGCCGTGACCAGGACCAGCCTCGTTCCCCCGGTCATGCCGCCGACCGCGCCGCCCTCCGCCAAGACCCAACCCGTAGCGCCGCTCGAGCCGTCGGGCGGCATGCTGCGGCTGTCGCCGATCAATGCGCGGCGCCTCGCGAATTTCAAGGCCAACCGCCGCGGCTTCTGGTCTTTGTGGATTTTCCTCGCGATCTTCATCGTGACGCTGTTTGCCGAGTTCATCGCCAATGACCGCCCGATCCTCGTGAGCTATAAGGGCGAGCTTCTCTACCCGATCTTCGTCGACTATCCGGAAGAGAAGTTCGGCGGTTTCCTGCCCGTCACGGATTACCGCGATCCGGTGACCATAAACGAGATCGCGGCCCATGGCTGGGCGCTGTGGCCGCTCGTCCATTTCTCCTACAACACGCATAATCTCGAGCTGCCGACGCCCGCTCCCTCGGCGCCGACCTGGCTGCTCACGGACGCGCAATGCCGGCAACTCGCCGCGCGGCTCGAGCGCAACAAGGGCCGCGATCCGGCGACGCTCGGCTGCCGCGACATCGAATGGAGTTGGCTCGGGAGCGACGATCAAGGCCGCGACGTGGTCGCGGGCCTGATCTACGGCTTCCGCATCTCGGTGCTGTTCGGCCTCGTGCTCGCCACCGCCTCCTCGGTCATCGGGGTCGCCGCAGGGGCGCTGCAGGGCTATTTCGGCGGCTGGACGGATCTGCTCTTCCAGCGCTTCATCGACATCTGGACCTCGGTACCGCAGCTCTATCTCTTGATCATCCTGTCGTCCTTCATCGCTCCGAGCTTCTTCGTGCTGCTCGGCATCCTGCTCCTGTTCTCCTGGGTATCGCTGGTCGGCCTGGTGCGCGCCGAATTCCTGCGCACGCGCAATTTCGAATATGTGCGCGCCGCGCGGGCACTCGGCCTCGGCGATCTCAAGATCATGTGGAAGCATGTACTGCCGAACGCCATGGTCGCGACCTTGACCTTCCTGCCCTTCATCCTGAACGGCTCGATCACGACGCTGACCTCGCTCGATTACCTGGGCTTCGGCCTGCCGCCGGGCTCTCCCTCGCTGGGCCAGCTCCTGAAACAGGGGGCGTCAAATCTGCAAGCGCCCTGGCTCGGCCTCTCGGGCTTCTGGGTAATCGCCGTGATGCTGTCACTCTTGATCTTCATCGGCGACGCGGTGCGCGACGCCTTCGATCCGAGGAAGGGCGTGTGAGGGCGGTTGTGATAGGATGGGGCCAGGAAACGATGCGAACAAGGCCGAGCGATGAACACGATCGTGCGCGAGCATTACCCGGTGGCCAAGCTGCCCGAGGATCTGCGCGAGGGATTGGACCCTAGCGGCATGGTGGTCGTGACCGTCACGCCCGAGAGCCGCGCTCAGAAGCGGAAGTCCCGCGCGCTGGAAATCATGGAGCATTATCACGCGACCCATCCTCCGCGCTTTCGCAGCGTCCAGGATATTCTCGACCATGTCCGCCGGGTCAGGGATGGCGGGAAGCTGTGAGCCAGCCATGCAACGATCCGTTGCGCGTCTATCTCGATACCAATGTGGTGATACGCGGAATGGAGAGGACGGATGCCGGCGCCGGCGAGGTCGGGCGGCTGACGGAGCTCGCCGAAAGCGGCAAGCTCGCGCTCGTGACCAGCGAACTGACCTTGAGCGAGGTGCTCGTGGGTCCGATCAAGCTGCGCGACGATTTGCTCGTGAAGGCCTATCTGGACATGCTGACCAAGGATCGCGGGTTCGAGCTGTGCCCCGTAACCGGCGACGTTCTGATCGAATCCTCGCATGTTAGGGCTCGTTCGTCGGCGAGGCTTCCGGACTCCGTGCATGTGGCGACGGCCGTGCTCGCAGGCTGCAGGCTCATCGTCTCTTATGACCGGCGTTTGCGCGATCTCTCCGACCTTGATGTGATCGAGCCCTCGGCCGAGCTTTTCGAGAAGCTGGACGCTGAGACGCCATGACCGCCCCCCTGCTCGACGTTCGCGATCTCTCGGTCGTCTTCCGCCAGGGCAAGACCGAAACGCTCGCGGTCGATCGCGTGTCGTTTTCGATCGGCCAAGGCTTGACGCTCGGCCTCGTCGGCGAATCGGGCTCCGGCAAATCGGTCTCGGCGCTGTCGATCCCGCGCCTCCTCAACTATCCCGCCGCCTATCATCCCTCCGGTGAGGTTCTGTTCGACGGCCGCGATTTGCTGCGTGCGGACGAATCCGAGCTGCGCCAGGTGCGCGGCAACCTGATCACCATGGTGTTCCAGGAGCCGATGACCTCCCTCAACCCGCTGCACACGGTCGAGCGGCAGATCGGCGAGATCCTCGCATTGCACAAGGGCATCGCGGGCAAGCAGGCGCGCGCCCGCACACTCGCCCTACTCGAGGAGGTCGGCGTCCGCAATCCGGCGCAGCGGCTCGGCGCCTACCCGCACCAGCTCTCGGGCGGCCAGCGCCAGCGCGTGATGATCGCCATGGCGCTCGCCAACGAGCCGAAGCTCCTGATCGCCGACGAGCCGACGACGGCCCTCGACGTGACCGTGCAGGCGCAGATCCTCAAGCTCCTGAAGGAGCTGCAGGGCCGGCTCGGCATGGCGATGCTGTTCATCACCCATGATCTCCACATCGTGCGGCGCATCGCGGACCGCGTCTGCGTCATGCAGCAAGGCCGCATCGTGGAGGCCGGCGAGACGGCGGCGGTCTTCGCAGAGCCCAAGCATGCCTATACGCGCATGCTGCTCGCCGCCGAGCCTAAGGGCCGGGCGGCGCCGGTCGCGAGCAGCGCGCCTGTCGTCATGCGCGGCGACGACGTAAAGGTGTATTTCCCGATCAAGAAGGGCTTCCTGCGCCGCACGGTCGACCATGTGAAGGCGGTCGACAGCATCTCGGTCAAGGTGCGCGCCGGCGAGACCATCGGGGTCGTCGGCGAATCGGGCTCCGGCAAGACCACGCTCGGCCTCGCGCTGTTGCGGCTCATCTCCTCGAAAGGTCGCATCGCCTTCCTCGGGCGCAATATCGACGGGCTGCGGTCCAAGGCGCTGAGGCCCTTGCGCAAGGACATGCAGGTGGTCTTCCAGGACCCTTACGGCTCACTCTCGCCGCGCCTCTCGGTGTTCTCGATCGTCGAGGAAGGGCTCGGCGTGCAAAAGCCCGACATGCCGCATAAAGAGCGCCGCGCCGTGGTGGCGCGGGCGCTGACCGATGTCGGGCTCGAGCCGGCGACCATGGACCGCTACCCGCATGAATTCTCGGGCGGCGAGCGCCAGCGCATCGCCATCGCGCGCGCCATGGCGCTCGATCCGAGCTTCGTGGTGCTCGACGAGCCGACCTCGGCGCTCGACATGTCGGTGCAGGCGCAGATCGTCGATCTGCTGCGCGCCCTGCAGGCGAGACGCCGGCTCGCCTATCTCTTCATCAGCCATGATCTGCGCGTGGTGCGCGCCTTGGCGAATTTCGTCATCGTCATGCGCGACGGCAAGGTGGTCGAGGACGGTGCCGTCGAGACGATCTTCGAGGCGCCGAAAACCGACTACACCAGGGCGCTGATCGCCGCGGCCTTCGATGCGGAGGTGGTGGCGAGTGGGGTGGTGAGGCAGTAAGCCTCGGCGAACAGCGAATGGCGAATGTATCCCATTCACGGCTCGCTACCCGCTCCTCGAGGCGGCACCTGCCTTCCTCCGCGCAAACCCCGGATACCAGGTGCTGAACCTGACCGCCGCGGCGAGCGCGACGATGCTGACGGCGATATCGGCCCAGATGGGCACGCTCGGGTCGAACACCACCGCCGCATGCGCCGCGACCAATATGGCGAAGGCTAACGCCCACGCCAAGGTGATGCGCCGATTGACCTGCGCGAAGAGCGGCGTCCGCCAGACCTCCTCGGCCACCCGCTCGCGGGCGTATTGCACGGTGAAGGGCTGCCCGACCGCGAGCGAGACCAGCATGATCGCGAGGAGGCCGATATCGACCGCGAGACGGACCGACATCACGGTCCAGGCCCAATGAGTCACCGCCGTGAACCCCGCCAGCGCCGCGAACAAGAGAATTGCGCCGATCTCCAAGAGCTTGGTCGAACCGCCCGCAACCCGATCGCGGCCGGCATTCACGATGGCGACGACGAGCGCGGCCCATAGCCCTGCCTCGGCCGATGCCAGGCGCATGCCGATGAAGAAGGCGATGTAAGGCGCAAAACCGAGCGCGATGCCGAGGCTCAAAGGCAGTCTCATCGATCTGCTCCGTTGCGGTACCGGATCCAAGCCATGCAGGAGCGATCATCATAAACTATCTTTTTTGATAGTGACTATCGAAAAGTTTCCTGTCACAGTGAATTGAAGAGCCGCCGGACCCTCGCCATGCCTTCGCGCTTCGACAAGAGATGCCCCGTCGCCCGCACGCTCGAGATCATCGGGGAGCGCTGGACGATGCTGATGTTGCGCGACCTCATGTTGGAGGGGCCGCGGAAATTCCATGACTTCGAACGTTCGCTCCTCGGGATCGGCCCGAACACGCTATCGGCGCGCCTCAAACGGCTCGAGGAGGCAGGCATCGTGGAGCGGCGCTTCTACGAAGACCGCCCTCCGAGGGCCGAATACGTCTTGACCCGTAAGGGAAACGAGCTCCGACCTGTCCTCAGGGGGTTGCGCGAATGGGGCGAGCGGCACACGAAAATGCCGAAGGCCGCCGAATTGGCGCGGGAAATATGAGGGCGGTGGCGAGGTATAGTTCCAGTTCTGCCCGATATTCGCCTGCGCGCGCGGCGAAAGAACATAGTGCGGCGTCATCGAGAGATCGTATCAGCGCTCGTTTTTCTTGCAATGAAGGCGTCGAAAACGAATGGCGTCGACGGGCCGCTCACCTCGCCCTCGACGAGCGCGGCCCGAAGCGCCACAAGCTTAGCCTCCTGCTCTTCAAGAAGGCGCAGTGCGGCACGCACGACATCGCTCGCCGAGCCGTAGCGCCCTTGAGCGACCTGCCCCTCGATGAAGGCGCTGAAGTGCTCCCCAAGACTGAATGAGGTATTCTTGCTCATCGCTCATGTTCCATGAGCGACTGTACCAATTCTTGGTATGAATCGCCAACCGCCCTCCGATCAGCGATCGGCCGATTATCCCGGCAGCCGTGCCTGCATCGCCGCTGCGATGCTCCCCATATCGTGATCGCTGATCGAAAGGATCCCGAAGCGCAGCTGATACCCCCAGTTGCGATTGCCGGAGGTGAAATCGAGCGCATCGAGCAGCGGGGCGATCGGGCTCTCGCGCGCCTCGAGCCATGAGACGTCGCGGCGGAAGGGGCAAAAGCCGTTGCCCATGTCGAATGGGTAGGGCTCCCCTGCGCTTACGATGCCGATGGCCGTGCAGGCGCGGAGCTTGTCCTTTCCCCGGAACTCGACCGTCGGGGAGTAATAGGCGACGCGGTCGCCCGGCTGGATGCGGCGCAAGGGCGCCGCCTTGCCGTGGCAGACCTGCATGAACCCCGCCGCACGGCCGCGCCTGACATGCGCGGCCGACGCCACGGCGACCCAGCTTGCGCTCATTGCCCGTTCGGCGCGAAGACGCGCAGCCGATGGCCGTCCGGATCGAGCGCCACGAAGGTGCGGCCGAAATCGAGCTCGGTCGGCGCCTGCGCGACCTTCAGGCCGCGACGGCTCCAATCGGCATGCGTCGCATCGACCGCGGCGGCGTCGGCGACCGTGAAGGCGATCTCGCCACCCCCGCCGGCGGCGGTCGCCGCGGGCTCGACCGTGTGGCGCGACCACAGGCCGAGCATGACGCCCGATTGCATGGCGAACATGGCGAAGGTCGGCGAGGTTTCGACCGCCGGCCGGCCGAGGAGATCGGCGTAGAAATCGGCGCTCTTCGCCGGGCTGTCGACATAGAGGATGACGAAGTTGATATCGGACATGGTGGTCGCTCCGCTGCTGTTGGTTTACGGTCGCCTCCCGGAGCGGGCCGTCGCCATATCGGCTTCCCGGCGTTCCGCTTCGGCGAAACCATCCATAAGCGCTGATACTGCCAGTTTCTGTCAGTATCGAATCTAGAGCCTCGCCGTAAGGGAAATGACAGCCGATTCCTGCCGCAGAAATAGCGTCAAAACAAAAGCTTATATCTATTGCGGGGGGATGCCCTCGGTTTCCCGCCACTCCTTGAGGAGCGCCAGGCGTCGGCGCGGATAGCGCGTCTCGATGAGCGTCAGCTCGGCGATCCGATCGGTGCGGAAATGCCTGAAGCCCTGCCTCAGCTCGCACCAGGCGGCGACGACGCGCGCACGATCGAAGAACCCGAGGGCGAAAGGCCAGATGGTGCGGCGCGTGGCGCTCCCATCCTGACCGCCATAGGTGATGGCGAGCTTGCGCTCGGAACGGATGGCCTGCCGGATGAGGCCGAGCTCTGCATCGCCCGCGGCGATCTTTTCCCCCGAGCCGACGAGCAGCGTCGTCGTGTCGAGCTGCTCACGAAGATCGGCCGGCAATACGGCCGCGATCTTGGCGAGGGCGTTTTTGGCCGCGGCGCCGAGTCTCTCATCTCCGCGCAGGGCGACCCAGCGGGAACCCAGCACCAGTGCCTCGATCTCCTCTTCCTTGAACATCAGAGGCGGCAGCATGAAGCCCGGGCGCAAGATGTAGCCGAGCCCCGGCTCGCCATCGATCGCCGCCCCTTGCGCCTGCAAGGTGCGAATGTCGCGGTAGAGCGTGCGCAGGCTGATCCGAAGCTCCTCCGCGAGCGTGTGGCCGCTCACCGGCTGCCGATGGCGGCGCAGGATCTGGATCAAGTCGAGCAGGCGTTCGGCGCGCGACATCGCGGCAGTACCCCGTGAAAGACGTCGAGCTTATCATCAAATGCTGCCAAATTCTGACAGTTGATGGGTGCGCGTCCCGCGCACCATGACGGCGACGGCAAGACCAGGACCGCAATGCGGCTCGAGGGCGGCGAGACGCGGCCCCTCCGGTTCTGCGCCCAATATGCTAGAACGCCTCCATGAAATTCCTCGACGAAGCCAAGGTCCATATCCGCTCGGGCGATGGCGGGGCGGGATGCGTCTCGTTCCGGCGCGAGAAGTTCATCGAATTCGGCGGGCCCGATGGCGGGGATGGCGGCAAGGGCGGCGATGTGATCGTCGAATGCATCGACGGTCTCAACACCCTGATCGATTACCGCTACCAGCAGCATTTCAAGGGCAGGACCGGCGGCCACGGCATGGGCAAGAACCGCCACGGGGCGAATGGCGCGGACGCCGTGCTCAAGGTGCCGGCGGGCACCCAGGTCTTCGCCGAGGACGGCTGGACGCTCATCGCCGATCTCACCAAGGTCGGTGAGCGCGCGCGCCTCGCCAAGGGCGGCAATGGCGGTTTCGGCAATGCCTATTTCAAGTCCTCGACCAATCGCGCGCCGCGCCGCGCCAATCCGGGCCAGGAGGGCGAAGAGCTGGTCGTCATCCTGCGGCTGAAGCTGATCGCCGATGCGGGCCTCGTCGGCCTTCCGAATGCCGGCAAATCGACCTTCCTCTCGGTGGTCACGGCGGCGAAGCCGAAGATCGCCGACTACCCCTTCACGACTCTGCATCCGGGGCTCGGGGTAGTGCGCGTCGACGGGCGCGAATTCGTGCTCGCCGATATTCCGGGGCTGATCGAGGGCGCCCATGATGGCCATGGCCTCGGCGACCGCTTCCTCGGCCATGTCGAGCGCTGCCGCGTGCTGCTCCACCTCGTCGACGCGACGACCGAGCATGCGGGCAAGGCCTATAAGACGGTGCGCGCCGAGCTCGAGGCCTATGGCAACGGACTTGCCGAGAAATCCGAGATCGTCGCCTTGTCGAAATCGGACGCGGTCGATGCGGCTGCGCTGCGCCAACAGGCGGCGCGGCTGAAACGGGCGGCGAAGCACGCGCCCCTCATCTTGTCCTCGGCGACGCGGCGCGGCGTCGAGGAGGCGTTGCGCGCGCTCGCCGCCAATATCCCGGTTCCGCGCGCCTCGTCAGGCTAGGCCTCGAAGGCTGCGGACGCGGCACCCGCGAGCGGATGAGGCAGGCGCGCGTGTCCGCCCCGACTTCGTCCGGGCACCTTCTCCCGCAAGCGGGAGAAGGAAGAGAGCCGGCGCTCAACGAACGTGCGCACGTAGCCGCGAAGCCTCAATTGCTCCTTCCGAGCGCCTTCTCGGAGGCATCGAGCAAGCCCATGGTCGGATGCGCCTTGCAGTAATTGGCGATCTTGATGCCGTCTTCCTTCATCTTGGCGAAGTCGACCGTCGTCTCGTCATCCTCATTGGCGTAATAACCGGAGAGCCACATCAGCAACGCGCCGATATCATCGGCGCTGCTCTTCAG
>JBIOEJ010000100.1:0-22185 GCA_044445965.1 Hyphomicrobiales bacterium | reverse complement strand
TTCGCGGATCTGCGCAAGATGGAGATCGCCAAGGCGATCGCGCGCGATCCGCAGGTGGTGCTCATCGACGAGCCCTTCGCCGGCCTCACCTCGAAAGAAACCGCCTCCTTCTCGCAGCTCGTCACCGAGCTGCGTCAGGACGGGCGCGCCGTGCTCCTCGTCGACCACAACGTCAAGAGCGTCGCGGCGCTCGTCGACCGCGTCTTCGCCATGTATGTCGGGGAGCGGATCGCCGAGGGCACGGCCGAGGAGGTGATGCGCGACGAGACGGTGCGCCGCGTCTATCTCGGCGGCAAGATCGAGACGGCGGCGCGCCCGGAATCCTCATTCCACGACCCGACGCCTTTCCTCGAGGTCGAAAATGTCAGCGTCTTCTACGGCAAGGCGCAGGCGCTCGAGAACGTGTCGATCCATGTGCATCAGGGCGAGTTCGTCTCGGTCGTAGGCCTCAACGGCGCCGGCAAGACGACATTGTTCAACGCCATCTCCGGCATGCTGCCTTATGCCGGCGAGATCCGCCGCGAGGGCGTCTCGCTGCGCGGCCGGACGCCGGCCTCGATCGCACGCGCCGGCATCGCGCAGTGCCCTGAAGGGCGCGAGCTCTTCGGCGAGATGACGGTGCGCGAGAATCTCGACCTCGGAGGCCAGCATCTCGACGACGCCGAGCGCGAGGAGCGGCTGCAATGGCTCTTCGGCTTGTTCCCGATCCTCGGGGAGCGCCAGAAGCAGATGGCCGGCACCTTGTCGGGCGGCGAGCAGCAGATGCTGACCATCGCGCGCGCCCTCATGATGAAGCCCGACCTGCTGATCCTCGACGAGCCGACGCTCGGCCTCGCCCCTGTCATCCTCGAGCAAATATCGAAGGCGCTCGAGCGCTTGCGCCAGACGACCCCGATCACCGTGCTGCTCGGCGAGCAGAACGTCACCTTCGCCTTGCCGCATGCCGACCGCGTCTATGTGCTCGAGCATGCGCGCATCGTCTGGGAGGGCGATCCGAGCCGCTTCGCCGCCGAGGCCGAGACGGGGTATTTGTAGGGGCCAGTCCTGCACACAGGCGGCAATTGGGGAGGGAGCACTGTTATGGGCCCGTCAGAAAAACTTAGCGTAGATGAAGAATATAAATTTGTCAGTGAGCATTGTCGTTGGCTAAGTAAGATGATGACAGATACATTTAATATGTTCATTCGTTTAACAACTGCAATTATTGGCGGTTCCATCTACCTTGGACAGCAACAAGGAGTTTCAATCAAGGGCAAGTCCCTTGCACCGCTTTCAGATCTTGTTGTCGGTGCGAGCGCCCTGGTCGCTTGCCTTCTTATATACGAGTATGCGCGGGCTCGAAAACGTTATAGACAGCGGGTAACCATTCTCGGGGGAAAGGATGAGAGGGGCAACGACCGAATTCCGAAGCCGAAACCGTGGCCCTACGTCATTGAACTGGCAATGGCAGCGTCAATGATCGCTGTTGCAGTGGCATTCTGCCGCTTCAACCCGCTCGCAAATTAGGCGCTCGCTGCCAGCGTCAGCGGCCTGCCCTATAATTACTATAATTAGATGCATGACGCGGCTTAATGCGCCGTCACGGGACACCGGCGGCGGTCATGCCGCTTGGCTCACCTCCCAGCCCTTGCAGGCGAGGAGGATGCGCCGAGGGACGGGTTTCTCGCCGTTCGAATAATAGGCGACCATGCGGCGTGACAGGCCGAGCGCTTCGGCGGTCCTGGTCAGCGAGAGGCCGTGACGCAGTCGCCATTCCAGAAATGCGCTGGTGTCCTGCCGGCCCTTGGCCGACAGCGATTCCAGCCAAAGCGTTTCGGCGCTCAGCTCGGCTCCGGATGGCCATTCGACGCTGTGGCCCCATTCACCCACCCGAACACGCGCGAACTCGGCGCCATCACGAAGGGTGCGGAATGCGCGGTCATCGAGCGTGGCGCCGAGATCGATTTCGACCCGCGTGCCGTCCGACCACCGAAGAGCAAGCGTGGCAGGAGCCTTGGCCTTGACCGCGGCAATGGTCCGCGTCGTGTCGGAAACGCTCATGCGTTCAGCTCCTGCCATTTGGTCATCAGCAGCACTTGATTGTCACGCGCCCATGCACAAGCTGCCTTCAGCACACGGGGCGACACCTCACCGATAATCACCTCTCGAGTCTCGATGCCGACCGAGCAGCGATAGCCAGGGCCCTCGACGTGAAAATGCGGCAGCCCATGTTCCCGGCCGTAGACAGCGATCTTCCAGCCGGCACCACGATGCACCGTGACCATCGTATATCGCTCTAGTGCAATGGTTGCGCTAGTGCAAGATCATGTCAGCGCCGGAAGAAAATTGCCGGTCTCGCATTTGATCTGGCGCAAAGCCTCAGGCCTTGTCCGCTCTATCGTTACCCGTGATGCGGGCGAGGACGGACCATAGCGCCTCGTCCGCTCCGGCAATTTTCTGAGCTTCGGGAGGCACCGCCATGATCGCAGGATTTGCAGATCCCTTCGACGCGCTCTTCCGCTTGCAGCGGCAAGTGGAGGGACGGCGCGCCAGCGATTGGCTCGCGGATACGACATCGGGCATCGGGACCTACCCTCCGATCAACGTCTTCCAGCAAGGTCACGACTTCGTCGCCATCGTGGAATTGCCGGGCGTGGGCAAGGATGATCTCGAGCTGAAGGCCAAGGAGAACACCATCACGATCTCGGGCAAGAAAACGGTCGCCTATGGCGACAAGGTGAGCGTTCATAGACGCGAGCGCGTCGCGGGGAATTTCAACCGGACGATCACCTTGCCGGTGCAAATCGATCCGGACGGGATCAAAGCCGAGCTCCGTGACGGCATCCTCGCCCTCTCTATTCCGAGAGCCGAGAGCGACAAGCCGCGCACGATCAAGATCGGCTGATCGATCGCAACGCGGACAGATGGAACTCGAGCGCGGAGCTACAGTCATGGCAACAGAGCAAGAGCTGCAGGCGCAAGAGAAGCGCGAGCTGCAAAGGAAGGACGAGTCGACGATCCCGGCGCGAACCTTCGTGCCGACGACCGACATCTATGAGACGGAACAGGCACTCACCGTGGTCATGGAAATGCCCGGAGTCGACAAGGCGAACCTCGATATCAATGTCGAGGATGACGTGCTCAGCGTCGCCGGCCGCATCGATTCCTCGCGCTACGAGAAGCTGGCGCCGGTCTACACGGAGTACAATGTCGGGCACTATCGGCGGAGCTTCAGCCTCGAGCCGAACAGGGTCGACCAGGAAAAGATCAAGGCCGAGATGAAGGATGGCGTCTTGACGCTGACCTTGCCCAAGGCCGAGCGGGTGAAGCCGCGCCGGATCACGATCGCATGAGCCCGATGTCGACGCGACGTGCTTCGAAGGCAATCGCATTTGGAACAATCGGCACCTCTCCCCTTGCGGGACCTTTGCACAATCGGGTGTCATCCCCGGCGAGCCCCGGATCAAGTCTCAAGACTTGATCCGGGCGAGGGAAGGGGATCCAAAATCGCGATAGGAAAGATGGATTCCCTTCCCTCGGCGAGCGTCGCTCGCCTCGCCGGGAATGACACCCAGGGTTTCGCAAAGGTCCCCCTTGCGGGAGAGGTGGCCGGCGCCGCCTCTCACCCAGCCCCTCCAGTGATCCCATGCGCGCCGAGATAGGCGATCGCGCCATCCAGCGTGACGAGCTTCGGATAGTCGATCTCGGGGATATCGACTCCGAGGCGATGGTGGATGGCGGTGATGAAGTTCAGGAAATCCATGGAGTCGATATCGAGAGCTTCGCGCAGGTCGCCGGCAGGGTCGATGGTGGCGAGATCGATTTCGGGCGCGATATTGTTGAGCTCTTCTTGCACCACCTTGCGAATCTCGATGTTATTCATAGCTTTTCTGGCTCCTGCAGCAACTTGCCGATCTCGGCCAAGAACAATGCGCCGGCGTGTCCGTCACTCACCCGATGGTCGGCGGACAGCGTGATGGTGACCACCGAGCGCGGCCCGACGGCTCCGTCGATGACCCAGGGCCGCGCCACGACCTTGCCGAAGCCGATGATCGCGATCTGCGGGGGGTAGATGATGCCGTAGAGCGCGTCGACTCCGCGTTCGCCGAGACTTGAAACCGTAATGGTCGGATCGGAAATCTCCGAGCTGCGGATGCGCCCGGCGCGCACGCGTTGAACGAGGTCGCGCATGCGGGTCATCAGCTCGTCGAGCGAGAGCCGATCGGCATCGTGCAGCGCGGGCGCCGCCAAGCCGCCGCCGCGGATGGCGATGGCGACGCCGACATGCACCGAGGCCGACGGCTCGAATCTGCCGTCGCGGTAGAAACCATTGAAGCCGGGAAAGCGGCGCGCCGCCATGGCGACCGACTTCACCGCGAGAGCGCCCATCAGCACGCGATGATCGGGCGGCCGTGACGCATTCGCGCGGGTCAGCCATTGCTCGCAGGCCGTGACGTCGATCTGATGCTCGAGATAATAGTGCGGGATTTCGCGCTTCGATCGCGCCATGGCGGCGGCGATCGCCGTTCGCATCGCATCGAGCCCGAAGGCTCGCTTCTTTTCCGATGGAGCGGCGATTTCGCCGAGACGACGCTCGACATCGGCGTGCGTGATCGCACCCGCCGGGCCGCTGCCGGCGATCGTGGCAAGATCGACGCCATGCCTCTCGGCAAGCCGCCGCGCGGCTGGCGAAGCGCGCTGGCGAGCGGTGGCGCCTTCGCCGGCAGGGATCGGCGGCGCGGATGGCGCGGCTGAGGCCGGCCGTGCCGGCGAAGGCGCGGCGCTGGGCGGCGCCACGGGCGCGACGGCCGGCGCGGCGGTCGGCCCCGCAGGCGGTGGGGCGGCCGCCGCGCCGCCGGACCTCGCTTCGAGCTCGGTTCGAATCCGCGCCAGCGGAGTGCCGACCGGCACCTTGGTATCGGGAACGACAAGAATCTGCTCGATTTGCCCGGGTTCGAAGATTTCGATCTCGATCGCGCCTTTCTGCGTCTCGACCACGGCGACGACATCGCCGCGCTTGACGAGATCACCGGGTTTGACCAGCCACTCCACCAGGGTGCCCGCCTCCATGTCGGCGCCGAGGGAGGGCATGCGGAACTCGGTCACGGAGGGCCCTTACGTCCGGCCGAGCGCGGCCTTCGCGGCCGCGACGATCTTCGGGACTTGCGGGATGGCGGCGCTTTCGAGATGGCGCGGATAGGGGATCGGCACCTCCTCGCTGCACACACGGCCGAGCGGCGCGTCGAGCTCGAAGAATGCCTGCTCGACGATCCGCATGCCGATCTCCGCCGACAAGCTGCCGCTGCGCCAGCCTTCATCGACGATGACCGCGCGGCGAGTCTTGGCGACCGACGCCATGATGGCCGCGTCGTCGAGCGGCCGCAGGCTGCGCAAATCGATCACCTCGGCATCGATGCTCTCGCGGGCGAGCGCGGCGGCGGCTTCGAGCGTCTTCCACAGCGAGCCGCCATAGGTGATGAGCGAAATGTCGCGCCCCGCACGGCGAATGGCAGCCTTGTCGATCTCGACCGGACCGGCGTTCGCCGCGAGCTTGCCGGTCATGTTGTAGAGCATGACGTTTTCGAAAATCAGCACGGGATCCGGGTCCCGCAAAGCGGTCCACAGCATGCCGCGCGCGTCCTCCAAGGTCGCCGGCGCCAGCACCTTGATGCCCGGGATATGCGCGTACCAGCCTTCGAGGCTGTGCGAATGCTGGGCGGCGACCTGGCGGCCCGCGCCGGTCGCCATGCGGATCACCACCGGCACGCCGAACTGATTGCCCGACATGTGGCGCAAGGTGGCGGCGGTGTTGAGGATCTGGTCGAGCGCCAGCAAGCTGAAATTCACCGTCATCAACTCGACGATCGGCCGCATGCCCGCGATGGCCGCACCGATTCCAGCGCCGGTGAAGCCCGATTCCGACAAGGGCGTATCCCGGATCCGCTCGGGGCCGAACTCCGCCAGGAGCCCCTTGCTCACCGCATAGCAGCCGCCATAGCGACCGACATCCTCTCCCATGAGGAATGCGGTGTCGTCGCGGTGCAGCGCGTCGCGGATCGCCTCGCGCACCGCGTCGCGATACGTGGTTTCGATGGTTGCGGATTCCATCGTCGCGGATTCGATCGTCTTTTGGAGCATGACGCCTCACCCCTCCGCTGGCGCGGCCCTTTCGGCATATGCGAAGCGGGCAAGCTGCTCGACGGGCTCCCAGGTTCCAGCCTCGGCGAAGGCGACGGCCTCGGCGATCTCGGCGGCGATTTCGGCTTCCATGCGGGTCAGATCCTGCGGATGAATCATGTGATTGGCCTCCAGCCAGGCCTGGAAGCGCAGAATCGGATCCTGCCGCCGCCACGCCTCGACTTCGGCCTTGTCGCGGTAAAGCTGAGCATCGAACATCGAATGGGCGCGCAGCCGATAGGTCCGGCATTCCAGGAAATAGGGCTTGCCGGTGCCGCGCACCGCATGCACCGCCCGACGCGCGGCAGCCTCGACGGCGACCACATCCATGCCGTCGACGGCCTCGGAGGCCATCCCGTAGCACGCCGCTTTTCGCTGAATGTCGGTTTCGGATTCCGAGAGAGCCAAGGCCGTTCCCATGGCATAAAGATTGTTCTCGCACACGAACAGCACCGGCAGCCCCCACAGCGCAGCCAGATTCAAGCTTTCGTGAAACTCGCCTTCGGCGACGGCGCCATCGCCGAAGAAGCAGGCCGTGACGATGGCGTTGCCGCGCATGCGATCGGCGAGGGCGAGCCCGACCGAAAGCGGCAGACCGCCGCCCACGATGGCGTTGCCGCCGTAGAAATTCGTAGCTCGATCGAACAGGTGCATGGAGCCGCCGCGTCCGCCGCTGCAGCCTTGCTGCTTGCCGTACATCTCGGCGAGCGCCGCGGTCATCGCCACGCCGCGCACGAGCGCCTGCCCGTGCTCGCGATAGGTGGCCACGAGCCGGTCGCGCTTCTCCAGCACCGGGATAATGCCGACCGCTACCGCTTCCTCGCCGTCATAGAGGTGCAGGAACCCCCTGATCTTTTCTTGGGTGTAGAGCTCGGCGCACTTGTCTTCGAAGCGGCGGATACGGATCATCTGCTTCAACAAGCCCAGCATATGCTCGCGCGACAGATGCGGCTTATCGGCTTTTGCGGTCATCGCTCCTCGCTTTCGAGCGTCGAGATGTCGCCCTGCGGCAGACCGAGCTCACGGGCCTTGAGCAGGCGGCGCATGATCTTGCCGCTGCGTGTCTTCGGCAAATTCTCGCGAAACGCGATGTCCTTGGGCGCGACGGCCGGGCCGAGCCGTTGGCGCGCATGGCCGAGCAATTCCTTACGCAGCGCCTCGCTCGGCTCGACACCGTTCCTGAGGGCGACGAAGGCCTTGACCACCTCGCCGGCCGTCGGTTCGGGAACGCCGATCACACCTGCCTCGGCCACGGCCGGATGCTCCATCAGCGCGCTTTCCACCTCGAACGGGCCGATGAGGTGGCCGGCGCTCTTGATCACGTCGTCCATGCGGCCGACGAACCAAAAATAACCCTCGTCATCGCGCATCGCGAGATCGCCCGTGAGGTACCAGCCGCCCGCGAAGCATTTGCGGTAGCGTTCCTCTTCGTTGAGATAGGCGCGCATCATCGACGGCCAGCCCGGGCGCAACGCCAGCTCGCCCATGGCCATGGGCTTCCTGATCTCGCGCACGGCGCCTCCTTCGAGGCGCTCGACGATGCCGGCTGCCACCCCGGGCAGCGGGCGGCCCATCGATCCCGGCTTCACGTCCATCGACAGGAAGTTGGAGACCATGATTCCGCCCGTCTCGGTCTGCCACCAATTGTCGTGGAACGGCTTGCCGAAGGCCTCGACGCTCCACACCACGGCCTCCGGATTGAGCGGCTCGCCGACGCTCGCCAGCAAACGCAGCTTGGACAGATCGAACCGCTTGGTGATCTCGGTCCCCACCTTCATCAGCATCCGGATTGCCGTCGGAGCCGTGTACCAGATGGTGACCTTCTGGTCTTGCAGGATGCGATACCACCGCTCCGCGTCGAATTCGGCCTGGTCGACGATCAATGTCGCCCCGTTCGTGAGCGGTGAAATGATGCCATAGGATGTGCCCGTCACCCAACCCGGGTCGGCGGTGCACCAGAAGATGTCATCTGCATGCAGATCGAGCGCCAGCCGGCCGGTGACGTGATGCGCGACGACGGCTTCGTGCACGTGCACGGCACCTTTCGGGCGCCCGGTCGTGCCGCTGGTGAAGTGCAACAAGGCCATGTCCTCGGGACCCGTCGAGGCGGTCCCGGACGCATCCGACGCCTGCGCCAAGGCCGCCGTCAGATCGATCGTGCCCGGCGCAGGGGTGCCTGACGAATCAATCAGGAAGACATGCCGCAGGCTCGCGAGCTCCTTGCGCCAGGGCTCGATCTTGCGCCGGTAGAATGCCTCCGAGGTGATCAGGACCTTGGCCTCGCCGATCGTCATGCGAGCCCTGATCGGCTCGGGTCCGAAGGCCGAGAACAGCGGCGAAAACACGCTGCCGTTCTTGAGCGTGCCGAGCGCGGCGATGTAGAGCTCCGTCACGCGGCCGAGAAGCGAGAAGACCCGATCACCCTTGCCGACGCCGAACTGCCTCAACATGTTCGCGAATCGATTTGTCTCGAGGCTCAGCTGCGCGTAGGTGAAATCGCGGATGCGATCGTCGCGCCCGATCCAGCGCAGGGCCAATTTGCTGCCGCGACCCGCCAGGACATGCCGGTCGACCGCCTCATGCGCAATATTGAGCCCGCCACCAGGCAGGCCGTCGAGCAACGCCCGCGCCTGCGTCCACGAAAACGTCCTGGCGTATTCTTCATAAACCGGGAGGTTGGCGCCGACGCAGTCTTCGGGACGTTTGCGAATTCGCTCCCATTCCATGACTGCCCCTGGGCAACTTTTGAAGCTCGACAATGGTCGGTCGATAGCGAACCGCCTTTGATGCAGGTCAATTGGGAGGACGGACGACGGAGGGCAGAGGACAGAGGACAGAGGACGGAAGACAAGGGAGGAATCCGTCGTCCGTCGTCTGTCGTCCTCCTGCATATCCGCTCATTCCCGCGCAAAGCGGGAATCCAGGAAAGCTTGGCTAAGGTCTGGGTCCCCGCTTTCGCGGGGATGAGCGGCACGTATGGCCGCTCACCCCGTAATCTGCCCTCCGTCGCCCGTCCTCCGGCGTCATCTCGAAGATTTGATCTTCCGCAATTCTTTCATCGATTGCCGGGGCGATAAACAGGCTGCGCCGGCCGGCAAAAGGTCATGCGCTCAGGGAGAGACAGATGTACAAGAATATCCTGATTCCGACGGATGGCTCGCCACTCGCCGAGAAGGCCGTGCAGCATGGGATCGCGTTGAGCAAGGCGCTCGGCGCCAAGATCACGGCGATCAACGTCTCGTTGCCCTTTCATATTTTTGCGGCCAACCCGCAGATGCTGGAGGATACACGGGAAGAGTACAAGAAACGGATCGACGCGTTTGCCAAGGCCACGCTCGGAGCCGTCGGCAGCGCCGCCAAGGCAGCGAGCGTCGCCTGCGATACGATCCATGTCGAGCACGAGCATCCCTACCAGGCGATCATCGACGCGGCCAGGTCCAAGGGCTGCGATCTCATCGTGATGGCCTCGCACGGGCGGCGCGGCGTCTCGGCGATCATCCTGGGAAGCGAAACCGTCAAGGTGCTCACGCACTCCAAGATCCCGGTGCTCGTCCATCGCTGATGGCTGCTGTTGCGGGGAAGCCACATCCCATCACGAAATAGGGCGAAGGGTAGCCGAGGTAGTGCTTTATTCGGGGCGGTCGCTAGGATCGCGCCCGATAAAGCATATGCCGCATTGGCCGCCGCCGAGCTCGGGCAAGCAACGCTTCGAGAGATGGGTTTGCGTTCCGCAGCGCCGCTGGGGGCGGGGGCGGTCGGCCGGTTGCCCTATGCGCCGTGCCGTCACCGTTCCGCTTCCAGGGGTTGCCATGCGTGAGCATGATTTCGACGTTGCCGCGCAGTCCGCAACTCGTCGGTGCCGGAAAACGCCGGCGCTGAGGCGAGGCGCCTTCGGGCTCATGGCTATCGTCTGGCTATGCGCTCCGGGGATTGCGATCTCCCCGGCCGAGGCCAGCTGCGTGCTGTCGGGCTCGACGGTCAACTGCACAGGCGATGCCCCCACCGGCTTCCAGGCGGGCGCCGGGGTCAATGGCCTCGCCGTCACCGTGCAGCCGGGCGCGACCGTCGAAGACAACGGCACGGTTGCGATTGGGGTCAACGACTTCAATACCGTCACCAATAACGGCTCCGTGACCGCAGGCATCGCCGTCGGCATCAGCGCCGGCAACAACAACACCATCACCAATGCAGGCACGCTCGTCAGCGACGGCACGGCTTCGATCTTCGCCGGTAACAACAATGTGATCGTCAATAGCGGCACGCTCAACGCCGGCATCGATGGTCTCTTCGGCATCGAAGCCGGCAACAACAATACCATCCTCAATACGAACACGCTGATCGTCGGCGATGTCGCGGTCGGCATCTTCGGGGGCAGCAACAATAAGATCACCAATTCCGGCACGATTCTGGCGGGCGTCGGCGGCATCGGCATCGAGGGCGTCAACGCCAACACCGTCACGAATTCGGGCACCATCCAGGTGGGCGATGGCGGTACCGGCGTCCTGATGTTCGGCGATGGCGGCAGCATCACCAACGCAGAGGGAGGCATCATCAGGGCGGGGCTGACCGGCGGCGGGATCCAAACTCTCGGCACCGGCCTGACGGTCGTCAACAACGGCATGATCATCATCGGCGATGCGAGCGGGAGCGCCGGCTTCGGCATGTTCGTCAACGCCGGTACCACCGCGACCAACAACAACACGATCCAGGTGGGCATCGGCAGCGAAGGCATCGAGGCCGCAGGGGCCAACAATACCGTCACCAACAATGGAACCATAACGACCGGCGCGCTGGGCGTGGGGATCGATGTCGGCTTCGCCACCCCCTTGGGCAACAACACGGTGATCAACACCGGGACGATCACCGTCGGCGCCGGCGGCACCGGCATCCTGGTCGACAACATCGGCACGGTCTTCAACAGCGGCACGATCACGGCTGCCGGCAGCGTGGCGATCGACTTCTGCGGATGCGGCCCCGGCAACACGCTGACGCTCGCTCCGACCAGCGTCATCACGGGCCTGGTCCTCGGGACCGGCAACGATACCTTCCAGCTCGGCGGCTCCGGGACGGGCACGTTCGACGTGAGCTCGATCGGCCCGACCCAGCAATATCAGGGCTTCGGCATCTTCAACAAGATCGACACATCGACCTGGATACTGACCGGCGCCACGGCGGCCCTGACGCCCTGGACGATCGCCGGCGGCGAATTGTCGGTTTCCTCGGACGGGAACCTCGGCGATCCGGCAGGCGTGCTGACCTTCAACGGCGGCGTCCTGCAGGTCACGGGCACCGCCTTCACCTCGACGGCGCGCACGATCACCTGGGGCGCCAATGGCGGGGGCTTCGACATCGCCGATGCCAACGCCATATTCACGCTCGCGACGACGCAGGGTTTCACGGGCTCGGGCAACCTGAGCAAGGCCGGCCCCGGCACGCTGGCGCTGACGGCCGACAACAGCGCCTGGACCGGCAACACCACGGTGACGGGCGGCACGCTGAGCATTTCGTCCAACGGCAATCTCGGCGCCCCCACGACCAAGCTCGCCCTCTCGAACGGCACGACGCTCGCATTGACCTCGAGCTTCACCTTCACCCATCCGATCACGGTTGCGGGCGATCCGGCCTTCGACGTCGTGTCGGGCGCCACGGTGACGATCAGCTCGGTGATCGCCGATGGCGCGGCGCCGGGCGACGTGGCGAAGAGCGGCGCCGGCACGCTGGTGCTGTCGGCGAACGACACCTATACGGGCACGACGACGGTATCGGCCGGCACGCTGCGGGCGGGGATAGCGAACGCCTTGCCGCCGGCGACCGCCGTGACGGTCGCAGGCGGGGCGACGCTCGATCTCGCGAGCTTGAACCAGACGATCGGCTCGCTCGCCGGCGCGGGTTCGGTGACGCTGGGCTCAGCCGTGCTCACCACCGGCAATGACGGCACCTCGACCGTTTTCTCGGGCGCGATCTCCGGCAGCGGCGCTCTCGCCAAGATCGGCACCGGCGTCTTCACCTTGTCGGGCACGAGCACCTATACGGGCGAGACGACGGTCGCCAACGGCACGCTGGCGGTGGACGGCTCGATCGCCGGCTCGGCGGTGACGGTGCAGAACGCCGCGACCCTCGGCGGCCATGGCACGGTCGGCGGGATCGTGGCGCAGAGCGGGGGAACCGTGGCGCCGGGGATCGTCACCCCCTTCAGCACGCTGAACGTCTCGGGCAACGTCACCTTCGCGTCAGGCTCGGTCTTCCGGATCGGGATCGACCCGGCCGGAGAGACCGACAAGATCGCGGCGACCGGGAAGGCGACGCTGCAAGGAGGCACGGTGCGGGTGCAGGCCGCGCCCGGCACCTACAACCCTTCCGCCCGCTACACCATCCTCACCGCGCAGGGCGGCGTGTCGGGGACCTTCGCGCAGCTCCAGGCCTCCGCCAATCTCACCTTCGCCTTCCTGACGCCGACGCTGAGCTATGACGCAAACGACGTGTTTCTCGGCTTCACCCAAACGGCCACGTTCCAGTCGCTCGCCCAGACCAGGAACCAGACCGCGACCGCGACCGCGCTGCAAACGCTCGGCCTCGGGAACCCGCTCTTCAACGCCGTGGTGATCCAGACGAGCGCGGCGGGCGCGCGTCAGGCCTTCGACGCGCTCTCGGGCGAGGTGCATGCGAGCGCGGTGACCGCGGCCCTCGAGGATTCACGCCTGCCGCGCGAGGCCATCCTCGATCGTCTCGGCCAGCAAGCCGACGTTCCGGTGCTCGGCGCCGCCTCGGCCATGACCGGCGCCTATGCGGCGGATCTGCCCTCGGGCAAGGGGCCTGCCCTCGCCCCGGTCGCGGTGCGCATGTACGAGCCGCGCCTCTTCGGCCTTTGGGGCCAGGGCTTCGGCAATTGGGGCCATACGCGCGGCGACGGCAACGCCGCGTCCCTCACGCGCTCGACCGGCGGCTTCGTGCTCGGCGCCGACACGGTGCTGGCTTCGAGCTTCCGCCTCGGCGTCGCCGGCGGCTACACCGCCGACAGTTTGAGCCTCAGGCAGCGCCTGTCCTCGGGGACCTTCGAGAGCGTGTTCGGTTCCGTCTATGGCGGGGCGAGCTTCGGGGCGGTGCAGCTGCGGGCCGGCCTGATCTACGGCGCCAACACGACCTCGACCTCCCGCAGCATCGTCTTCCCGGGCTTCGCCGATGCGGCGGGTTCGAGCTATGGCGGCTCGACCGCGCAGGCCTTCGGCGAGGCCGGCTACCGCATCGGCCTCTCCGGCTTCAACGTTGCAGGTTTGGGCTTCAGCCGCGCCAGCCTCGAGCCCTTCGTCGGGGCGGCCGCCATCCATATCCACCAGAACGGCTTCACCGAGGGCGGCGGCGCCGCTGCGCTCATCGGCTTCGGGCGCAGCTACGACCTCGCCACCACGACGCTCGGCGTTCGCGCCGAGACCGGCTTCGCCGGTTCCTTGCCCCTGACGGCCCGCGCGCTGCTCGGCTGGCGCCACGGCTTCGGCGACGTGGTGCCGACGGCCCTGATGGCCTTCCAGGGCGGAGCGCAGAGCTTCAGCGTCACCGGGGCGCCGATCGACCGCGACGCGCTCGTCGCCGAGGCCGGGCTCGACTACGCGGTATCCACCATGGTCACGGTCGGCGTCGCCTATTCGGGACAATACGGCCAACGCGCCACGGACAGCGCCTTCAAGGGGCATGCGGATGTGAGATTCTGATCGGAGGACGGAATCCGTCATCCATCTCCATCTCCGCTCTTTCCCGCGCAAGCGGGAATCCAGAAAACTTGATGAAGGCCTGGGTCCCCGCATTCGCGGGGACGAGTGGCAAAGCATAGCCCCTCACGCGCGCCGCACGCCCCAGAACAGCATGAACCCGCATTTGACGAAATCGGTCAGGTCCTTGCGGTGCGCGGTGGGCACTTGCCATTGGCCCACCGGGACGAGGGGCACGTCCTCGAAGGCCACCAGCTGCATCTCGGTCGTGATCTTTTGCTGGGCGGCAAGATCGGGGGCCTCGAACCAGCGATCGCGCAGCGCCTCCATCCTCGGGTCGTTCGGCCAACCGAACCACGCCTTGTCGCCATTGCCGCGTAGCGGGTAGGAGCTGCCGGGATTGGACATTTGCAGGCCGAGATAGGCCGTGCAGAAGGTGCTCCATCCGCCCTTGTCGATCGGATTGCGGCTGGCGCGGCGCGCCGTCTGCGTGCCGGCATCCATGCTCTGGTAATCGACGTTCAAGCTGAGCTTCTTGTAGAGATCCGCCGTCAGCAACGCCATCGTTTCGAATTGCGGAATGTCGGAAGGCGACATCACCACGACCTTCTCGCCGCCGTAGTTATCGGCCACGAGCTTCTTGGCGAGATCGAGATCGCGCGGCCCCATAATCGCCTCGAGCCCCGCGGCGCTGGCATAGGGCGAGCCTATGGTGAAGAAGCCGGCGCCGGTGCGCCCGAGGCTGCGCTCGTCGCCGACCACGGCCTGCACGAATTCGTCCTGACTGGCGGCGTGCATGACGGCCTGGCGGATCTTGGGGTTGTCGAACGGGGGCAGCGTATGATTCATGCGGATCATGCCGAGCGCGCCCAACGGGTCGAGCACCTCCACGGTGAGGTCCGGCGACTGGCGCAGCTTGGGCAAGAGGTCGATCAGCGGCGCCTCCGCCCAATCCACCTCTCCTCTCTGCAGCGCCGCCGCGGTGGTGGCAGCATCGGGAATGATGCGCCACTCGATGCGGTCGAAATGCGCCACCTTGCCTCCGGCCCAATAGCTCCCAGGCTCGTCGCGCGGCAGATATTTCTCGAACCTCGAATAGGCGACGGAAGATCCCGATACCCATTCGTTCGGCAGGAACATGAAGGGGCCGCTGCCGACCACTTCGGCGATCTGCTTGAAGGCGTCGGTAGCGGCGATCCGCTCCGGCATGATGAAGCAGCCATTGGCGCCAAGCGCGAAAGGCAATAACGGGAACGGCTTGCTCAGCCTGAACTCGAAGCGCTTATCGTCGATGACGGCGATCTCGTCGGTCAGGCTCATCAGCTTCTGGCCGAACCCGTCGCGCTTCGCCCAGCGCTTGATGGAGGCGACGCAGTCGGCGCTGCGGACCGGGGGACCGTCATGCCAGAACAACCCGTCCCGAAGCGTCAGGCGCCAGGACAGCCCGTCGCTGCCGACCTCATGGCCCGCCACCATTTGCGGGCGCGCGATCAGCCCGGTGTCGATGCCGTAGAGCGTGTCCCAGACGAGGTATCCGTGCACCGATGCGGTGATCTCCGTGGTCCAGATCGGGTCGATGCTGGAGAGGTTGACCCGCGGCACGAATTTCAGGACCTTGGCAGGCGCGGCCAGACTTGGCAGGGCAAGACTCGGCAGGGTAAGACTCGGCAGGGCAAGACTCGGCAGGGCAAGACCGCCGGCGGCAGCCGCCAGGGCAGCGCCGCCGCCGCCGAGAACGCTACGCCTTCCGATCATGGCAATCCTCCTTCTCGATGATCCCGGCGCCGGTCGGCGGGGATGAAGCGAACGCTCGATTGGCGAACGCTCGATTGGCGAAGGCTCGATTGGCGAAGGCTCGGTCAGCAAAGCTCCGCAGCTCCGCATTGAAGCGCTCAGGCGCCTCATGGAAGGGGGCATGGCCGACCTCCTCATAGAGCGACAGCTCGGCATTGGGCAGCAGGGATGCGGCGAACCTCGCCCCGTCCAGCGAAGCCAGCGCATCCTTGATGCCGAAGGTCACCAGCACCGGAAGACGCATGCGGCCGATGACGGCTTCGGGCTGGCCGGAGCGCGCCAGCATCATGCCGCGCACTTCCGGCGGAGTGATCATGTTGTAGGCGAGCATCTCCTCGAAGCTCCGCTCATCGGGCTGCCGGAAGAAGCATCGGCGCAGGAATTCCCGCTTGCCGGCGATGTTCTTCGACAGATCCGCCGAGCGCATCAGCGGCCGCAGCGCGGCGCTGCCGGTGCCGCGCAATCCCGGCCGATCGGAAACGCCGGCTCCGACGAGGTTCAGGCCAGCGATCCGGTCCGAGCCGTATTCGGCAAGGTAGTCGAAGGCGCAGCGGCCCCCGAACGACCAGGCGACCAGGACCGCGCGCGGCACTTGCGCCCCATCCATCACCGCCGCGAGGTCATCCGCCCAAAGCCGCGGCTTATCGTAGCGCGAAAGGTCCGACGGCTTGTCGGACCCGCCATGGCCGCGCAGATCGTAGGTGACGAGGTGGAAGGATCGCGCCAGCTTGCCGCGGGTCTGCCGCAACCAGCAAAGATGGGCCTGAGCGAAACCGTGGATGAACACGATCGCGGGGCGGCTGCGGTCTCCCCAGCTTTGCGCGGAGAGGCGCAGGCCGTCCGACGAGACGACGTCGAACGGGCGCGCTTCGCCGGGCATCGCGATGGCCCCGCCATGCGCCAGGTCCATCATGACCGCGTCCTCATCCATTTGGGCATTCTCGCGCATTGGCGGGTGGGTCGGCTAGTACCCGGAATGATGGAAGTTGTTACGTGGATCGTTAAGCGCCGATCGGCCGGAGGCCTCAAGCCGTTCGCGCCGGCTCCGAGGCATGCAGCGCCGCCGCGAGGATAGGGGCGGCCGCGATCGCCATCTGCCTGCCGTCATGGGCGACGCCGGGCACGTCGATGATGGTCCAGGCGCAGTGCATGCCGAGACGCCGCGCCATGTCGCGCCCGGCCTCGACGAAGCGATGCGCCCGCTCGTAACGGGTCGCGCCCTGGCGCATCGAGCCCGGATCCTTCGGGAAGAAGGGCTCGTCCGGATCGTTGTCCGCGGTTCCCGCCATGACCGTCAGCCGGAACCCCAGCAAGGCCTCGAGGTCGCCCTCGCCCATCCCAGTGGCTCGAAGGCCGTAAGGGAATTCGACGCTGAGATCCGGCATCATGTAGGTGCCGGCATTGGCCGCGACCGCCGAGACGACGTGGCGGCGATGGCCGAACATGACCATGCGATGCACGAACTGGCTGCCCGCCGAATGGCCGAAGAGCCCATAGCCCTTTCGCTCGGTCACGCCCTGCGCCTGAAGCGCCGCGAACAGATGCTCGATGATCGCATAGCTGCGCGACGGCGCCGGATTGAGCCGCTTGGCCTCGTCGAGCACGTTGCCGCTATTGTACCAGGCCTGGCCCGGGAACGACTCGTTCGAGAATTCCGGCGCGATCACGAGCAGATCGTGCTCGTCGACCAGGGGGATGAGATAGTCCCGATAGTCCCGGCCGTTACGGCTGCGGCCGTGCTGGACGAACAGGATCGGGGTGGTCGGCGCGTAATGGCGCGGGCGGGCGCTATGCAGGATGAGCGGCCGCCCCGGGAAGGCAGGGTCGGTGAACGCCACCTCGTTCGGCCCGGCGCTGTCGACCAGCCGGCGCAACTCGCCCATCGCTACAGTCTCCGAGACATCGAGCATGACGATCCGCCGGGCTGGTGCGCGGCCGCAACCCACCTTCGAGGGAGATGCCCGCTCACTATTCCCACCTCCCCGACATGATAGGGCCATACCAGGCATCACGACGCAACCCCGTGCCTTGATGCGTCTCGACGCACTTCCGAAACTTTACGCAGTTTAGTGCACTGTCACTGAAATCCGTGATCATGGTGCGCGGGACGCGCACCCTCCATCCAGGCCTCCTTTATTTCAACCCGGTGCCGGCGATGCCTTGGATCAGCTGGCGCTGGAATACCAGGAAGATCGCCAGCATCGGCAGCAGCGACAACAGCGCGAGCGCCATCACGCTCGCCCATTCGGGGTTGACCTCGCCGCGCAGCAGATTCAAGCCGAGCGGCAGCGTGAACATCGACTGATCCGTCAGCACCACCAGCGGCCAGGCGAAGTCGTTCCACCGCCACATGAAGGTGAAGATCACCAGCACGGCGATGATCGGCCTCGACAGCGGCAGCACCACGCGAATGAAGGTGGTGAATTCCCCCGCGCCGTCGAGGCGCGCTGCTTCCAGCAGCTCGTCGGGGATGCTGACCATGAACTGGCGCACCATGAAGATGCCGAAGGCCTCGGCGGCGCGCGGCAGGATCACTCCCCAATGCGTGTTCAAGAGGCCAAGCGCCGATACGATCAGGAACTCGGGCACCAGGATGACCTGGATCGGAATCATCAAGGCGCCGAGGATGGCGAAGAACATGAGGTTGCGGCCGGCGAAGCGGAACTTCGCGAAGGTGTAGCCGCAGAGCAGGTTGACGAAGACCGTGAGCGCCACGGCGACGATCGCGATGATCAGCGAGTTGGTCACCCAGGTCAGCAGCGGGTAGCCGCGCCAGAGCGCCGTGAAGTTGTCGAAGGTGACGTTGCCGGGGAGCAGGCTCACCCGGGCCTCGAAGATCTCGGTGCGCGGGCGCACCGCGGTCGCGAACATCCAGTAGATCGGGAAGGCCATCACCAGCGCCCCCGCCGCCAGGACGAGCCATAACAGGGCTCCGGCCAGGCCGCGGCGGAGGGTGGACGGGGGGCTACTCACGACGCCGCCCTACATCACGTTCTCGGCCTGCCGGCTGGCGCGCCATTGCAGGACGGTGAAGACGAGGATCATGCCGTAGAGCGTAAGGCCCATGGCGCTGGCGTAGCCCATTTCCGAAGTAACGAACGCCGAGCGGTAGATGTACTGCACCAGCATGGTGGTGGAGAAGCCCGGGCCGCCCCCGGTCATCACGAAGATCAGGTCGAATACGTGGAACGAATAGATGACGCTGAGGATCAGCAGCAGGAAGGTGGCCGGCCCCAAGAGCGGCAAAGTGATGTGGCGGAACTGGTGCAAGGTGGATGCCCCGTCGATGCGGGCGGCCTCGTAGTACATGGACGGGATCGACTGCAGCGCCGCCAGGTAGACGACCATGCAGAAGCCGATGCGGAGCCACAGCGTGACGATGATCAGCGACGGCAGCGCCCATTGCGGCGTGGATAGCCAGGCGATGCGCGGCAGCCCCAGGCTGACCAGCATCGAGTTGATGACGCCGTAATTGTCGTTGAACAGCCAGGCGGCGATGGTGCCGGTGGCGACCGCGGACACCACGATCGGCAGAAAATAGGTGCTGCGCAAGACCACGCGTCCACGCCGGTCGCGGTTCAGCGCCAAGGCCAGCAGCAGCCCGAACCCCATGCTGGCCGGCACGGTGCCGGCCGCATAGGCGAGCGTGTTCGCCAGCGACCGCCAGAACAGGGGGTCATGCACCAGCCGCGCATAGTTGCGGGCGCCGATGAATTCGGGATCGCTGATCAAGCCCCAATCGTGGAAGCTGATATAGAGCGCGTACAGCAGCGGCAGGAAGCTGAAGGCGCTGAACAGCACGAGGTTCGGGGCGATGAACAGATAAGGCACGAGCCGCTGCCGCCGCCCCGCCCACCAGCCGATGCCGCGCCGCCGCCGATATGCGTCCGGCGCCAGCCCGGCCGCGTGCTCCGTCAGGGGCGCGCCGTGCATCTTCGGGACGGCGATATCGCTAGCCGCCGAGCACCGTGCGCGTTTGCGCCTCGATATTGCGGGCCGTCTCCGCCGCATCCTGGCCGGCCGTGAAGGCGAGATCCAATTCATCGTTCAGCGCCGCGTTGATCTTGCTGAACACCGGCATGGTGACGGTGCTGACGAGATGCGCCGGGATGGTGGTGGATTGCTGCACGAACACCTTCATCGCCTCGGGACGCAGCGCATAAGCGAGGTCCTCGCCCATCATCGTGCGGCGCACCGGCAGGAACTGCGCCGAGGTCACGAACTCGCGCATGTTCTCCTCGCTCACGATGAACTTCAGGAAGTCGGCGGCGACGTCCGGATTCTTGCTGTCGCGGCTGACGGCGAGGCAGTTGCCGCCGAGATCGGAGGCCATGGCGACGTCGCGCGGCATGTAGGTGACGCCCCAGCCCCACTTGGTCATGTTCTTCTCCAGGAACGGGATCTGCCAGTCGCCGCCCAGCAGCAGCCCGATGGTGCCGTTGGCGAACAGGTTCTGCGTCTGCTCGGTGCTCTTGACGTAGGTGCTGGGCGGAACCAGCCCTTCCTTGAACCAGGACTGCGTCCAGGCGATCGTCTCGATGCCTTTCGGCGAGGCGATCTGCGGCCGGCGCAAATCGGCGTCGAGCAGCTGCCCGCCATGCTGATAGAGGAAGGGCAGCCAGCGGTAGCCGGCGCCCGTCTGCCAGGCCATGGCGAAACCGTAGGGCGCCAGCGCCTTCTCCTTGATGGCGCGGGCGACGCGGATGAACTCGCTCCACGACCAGCTCCGCTCGAGGCTGGTGGGCGGCTGGATGTCGAGCTTCTTGAGGATATCGGCGTTGTAATAGAGCGCGAAGGTGTCGGTGTGATGGGGCAGTGCGTAGGGCTTGCCCTGGTAGTTGGTGGCCTGCCAGAACGAGGGCCCGAAGCCGGCGGCGTAGCCAGCGTCGACATAAGGGCTGAGGTCGACGAGCGCGCGGGCGCTGGCATAGCGGCCGAACTGCTGGTACTGGATGCGGAACAGGTCCGGCGCCTGATGCCCGGCGAGCCTGGTGTCGACCTGCTGGTAGAGCTGCATGCCGTTGCCGTTCACCTCCAGCCGGATCGTCACGTTCGGATGCAGCGCCTGGTATTTGCGGATGACGGCGTTGAACCCGTCCTGCTCCGCCTGTGCACCCCATACGGCCAAGGTCAGCGTCACCGGGGCCTGGGCACGCGCGCTGCGCGGGGCCGCCGCGGCAAGCGCCGATACCGAAGCGAGCGCGCCGCGCAGCACTTGGCGCCGCACCAGGGTGGGGCGCACCGCGCTCGTGCCGGCGCGGCTCGTTTCCTCTGTCTTGTTCCGCATGGTTTCCTCTCCTGTTGCTCTGCCCGTTGCTTGGGACCGGGTCACATTGTCGGCGAATTCGCTTCGATGCCGCGGACGGGTTTCGAGCCATCCGCGGCGCACCATCCGCAGGACCGGCGCACCTTAAGGCGCATCGGCAGCGTCCGGACGCCGCTCTGCGGCGCACCGCCTTCCAGCCTATCGAGCAGCAGCCGCGCGGCAAGCCGCCCCAACTCGAGATGGGGATGCTCGACGGTGGTGAGCTCGGGATCGACGAACTCGCCGAGCGCGATGCCGTCGAAGCCGACGACCGCGACATCCCGCGGCACGCGCAGCCCGAGGCTGCGCAGCGCGCGCAACGCCCCAACCGCCATGCGGTCGTTGTATACGAAGACCGCGGTCGGCCGCGGCCAGGCCTGCCGCATCAGCGCGAGGATCGCCTCGCAGCCGCCCGCCAGGCTGTTATCCGCCTCGGCCAGCCAGGCCGGCTCGAAGGCGATGCCCGCCTCGCGCAAGGCCCTGCGATAGCCCTCCAACCGGTCGTTCGGCCGCTGCGCGTAGTGCCGCCGGTCGGTGATATGGGCGATGCGCCGATGCCCGAGCGCGATCAGGTGCCGCGCCGCCATGGCACCGCCCTCTTCGAGGTCGACGCGCACGCAAGGGATCGCGGGGTCGAGGCTCGCATGCTGCAGCACCACGCAGGCGACGCCGCGCGCCACCAGGGCGCGCACCCCGGCATCGACGCGGATCGATCCGCCCGACATGATCAGCCCGTCCGCGGCGCCGCCGCGCAACCGCTCGATCGCCGCCAGCTCGGCTTCCTCGGAGCGGGCGACGACGAGGGTGACGACGTAGCCGCGTTCCTGCGCCGCCCGCTGGACCGCGTCGAAGGTCTCGGCGATGTAGGGGTTGCCGAGGTCCGAGGTCATGAAAGTGATGGTGTCGGTGCGGCGCCGCCGCAGGCTTTGCGCGGCGCGGTTCGGCGTATAGCCCAGCTCCGCCGCGGCCGAGATGACGCGCTTCTGGGTCGCCGCGGAGACGCCGATCCCGCCGGCGCGACCGCTGAGCACGAGCGACACCGTCGCCTGCGAGAGGCGGGCGAGGCGCGCGACATCGACGCCGGTCGTCGGCCGCTGCTCGCCGCGCAGGTCGAGACCCTCCGCCATGCGTGGCCTCCGCATGCCCGTTGCCGTCCCCATTGCCGGTGCCCTCACTCGGCTAATTCGATTTAGACAAACGGCGAGAGGCGGGTCAAGGTCGCAAATG
>JBIOEJ010000099.1:0-22910 GCA_044445965.1 Hyphomicrobiales bacterium | reverse complement strand
CGAGTTCCAATGGCCGAATACCTCGGGCAGGTCGCGCCAGGGCGAGCCAGTGCGAACGATCCACAATACCCCTTCAAGGAACACACGATTGTCCCTGGCTGTAGCGCCAGGATCAGTCGCTTTACCTGGGAGCAAGGGAGCGACACGTTCCCATTGCTCTTGCGTTAGAACCGTGCGAATCAAAGCTGAACTCCTTTTTCAGCCTTGAATCAGAGTCTTATCGGCTTGGGAATCCCCTAGCCCTCCTCACATGACACGAATGTCCACAGGCCCTAGCGTACGGTGCGACGTAGGGGCACAGGGCGCACCGTCGGGAGCGATTCGGATCCACACGGATCGCATGGGGGTTGCACAGCAGAAGCAGTCGGGCGGTCCTTCAGAGGTCGGTGCCTCGCCCGCGAATTGCGCCTCGAATGACGGATGCCAGATTCTCATAAGGCTCATCGGACGACCGGGATCGATCATCGTCGAATGTTGGGGGGCGGCCCCATCTCGGATCATGACGATAGCTCGGAATCACGTGCCAGCGCAGATGCGCCATCACGTTCCCGAAGTTCGCATAGTTGATTCGATCCGGCCTGAGAGAGCGCTGCAAGGCGCGCGAAAATTCTCGAAGTTCCTCGCATAGCTCAGCATAGGCAGCGCGAGGTAGTGCCGGCATATCCGTGCAATGTTCCTTCGCGATCAGGATCGAACGTCCGCGGAAGCTCTGATTGAAATGCAGGACGGCCACCGAATGCGGGAATTCGACGATGCGATTTGCGCCGATTACGGTACCGGATGCTATCTGGCAGAAGAGGCAAGTGGCACTCATGCCGGTGCCAACCTTCCCCTAGCCCGGAACAATACCTCTCAGCTTGACGCCCTCTGGTCGCACTCCTAGAAAAGCCAGCCTCGGGCGCGTAGCTCAGCGGGAGAGCACTCCCTTCACACGGGAGGGGTCACAGGTTCAATCCCTGTCGCGCCCACCATAAGATCCAACAATCCGCGGCCTTTCCAAGAGCCGATTTGTTCAATTCGGCACGGAGCCGCATACTGAGCCGGAGATCGGCGCCCACATCCGCGGAAAATCCGGGGACTTTGCTCGGCGATTGTTCCGTCGTGAAATGAGCTTAATGTGTCGGGATGCGGGGGCCGAGTAGGCAGCATTCGCGACATTCCCGGGAGATCCTTCTTGTAGCGAAGGAAGGTGGCGTGAAGCTCGCTATCCGCCCGCTCACGACGAACGGTTAGCGGTTGAATGACGCCAACATGCGGAGGCCTTATGGACCTCGATACAGGCTCGTTTCTGCCGACCCATGATGGCCATGGGCCAGGCTTTCCCCGTGCCTGCCGGGCGGGATTCGCGCCCATCCTGGCAATTCTCCTGTGTCTCGGCTCATCGCAGTTGCGCGCCGAGGACGACGCTCGTGCCAAGCTGGCGGCGTCCGTGGCCCAGGGTGAAGACCTCTACAAGCGTGCAGCGCTGATCGTCGCCGAGATGCCGACAACGGAGACTGAGGCCCATCGCATCGTGGTTACGATGGGCGAACAATGGCACGAGGCCGAGCACGCCTTCCAAGAATCGTTTTGGCCCATGAACGAAAACCGACTCGATTTCGGGGATGACGTTCAAGAGGGAATGATCAGAATTTGGCAATTCGATACTTTCGTCTCCAATGCGGTCGGCGCCACCTACGCCTGCCGCAATGTCGAGGCGCAGTGGCAGCTCAAGATCGCCCGGCAGACCTTGTTGCGGGCCAAAATGGCCACGCAGGGACATCCCGAACCGGGTTGGAACCCCAATCTCGGCTCGATGCCCAACGACAATGGCCGTTGCTCATGACGGCTTGTGACCGTTCAAAGCCTCGCGGCCGCGGCCCCGAGCTTTTGTTGGAGGGACGCCACTTCTTTCCGCAAGGCCATCATCTCGCTGTGCTCATAGCCGCGTGCCGCTTGCCGGGCGAGCTCCACCAGCACCTCTTCCTCGAGCGGATCGATGTCGTCGCCCGTCTCGTGAGGTCCGTAGACCGCCACGGCGTAGAGCCTGTCAGCCGTCGCAATCGGCACCGCGAGCGCCGGAAAGGCGGCGCCGCTCGGTATGGCTTCGAGCTCGCGCGGCAGATCGGCGAAACGGATGGACTTCTTGGTGGCGATGAGTTGTTGCAGCGTGGCGCTCGATTCCGGCGCGAACTCGGATCGATGGCTTTCCCGCCAGCCGGGACTCGGCTGCATGCGGTGAAATACGCCATCAGCCTCGCGGAACACCGCGGCCGAGGTGAGATGAAATTCCCTGAAGGGTGCTTCGACCACCATGCGCTCGATCGATTCGGGGCTTTCCGCCGTCAACAGGGCCACGCCGACTTCCTCGATATGCCGTGAGGCCTGGTGGAAGCGCCGGTTCAGCAAATGGCTCAGGTGATGGCCCCCCAGATCGCCGAGATATCCGCAGATGACCGCCGAGGCGATACTGGACGCGAATCTCAGGGACGGGTGCAGACCGAGCTCGGTCAAGAACTCCATGACCTTCTCGCCATAGACATGATCGACGATGGCGAAGGCGATCACTCCCAACAGGAATCCAGCGAGACCTTGCAATCTGTAGCCGACATTGATCACCAGCGGCTTGCGCAGCGCCTCGCAGATGAAGATGGCGAGGATGCCGCTCATGAGGTAGCAGGCCTCGAGGATCGATTCGTCGGGACTCCAGTCACTCCAATTCCATACATACAGTGCCCATAGCGATGTTGCCTCGTTGCTGTCGGCGAAAAGGAATGCCGGCAGCCCGATCAGGCATCCCCACACCACCCAGCGCATGCGTTGATAGTTCAACGGCGACTGCAGCCTTCGCCGCCACAGGACGATCGCCAGCACGGCCAAATCGACGACGTAGCCGCCGAGGATTGCGCAGCGCGTCAGGATCTCCGTTCCAGCACCGAAAACATTGGCGAAGCTGGAAAGCTGCAGCACCGCCAGCAAGACGCCGCTCGGCACCGCCAGACGGCCGATCCAGCGAAAGCGCGGCTCGGTCTCACCGTGCGGAAACCGAAGTGCGAAGAGCAGGAACCCGGTGTATCCCGCACCTTGCGCGATCGCTTGCAGGACCTCCTGCACCAGGAGGATCGCCGGATATGGCTGAAGGAACGCATAGAAAGCGAAATACTGCCCGGGATTGAACCAAATCGCGTAGAGGAAGAAGCCTACCGTCATCAGGTTCGGAAGATCCCAGGCCAGCCTGAAGGCTCGCCAGATCACGAAGACGCCGGCGAGCTCGTCGAGCAGCAGGAAGAATCGCGCCATGGGGCTGAGGAAATGCTTCTCGGCCTTGAATGTGAGCGGGACGGCAGCCCCACTCGCCGAACCCTCCGGCACGAAGGGCAAGGTCACGGTGGTGTCGCGTCGCACATAGGTGAGGCCGCCCATCCCGGCGAATACCGCCATGAAGTTGCGGCATTCCTCGCCGAGCACCTTCCAGCACGGCCGGCGATCCAAATCGATGGCGTCACCGACGTGAAGGCCCGGATCGGAGCGGCCCGGCACCTCGACCGTCGTCGCGGGCGGTCCGTCGACACTGTAGACGACACCGTCATTGTCGGCGGAGAAGCCGAGCTTCCCAAGCGACAGATACAGGCGGGAAAAATCCGGAAGGATGACCAACAGCCCCCAAAGAAGCCCGCCGATCAGTAGCGTATGGCCCCACGGGCGCATCCGGGCCTGCGGCTCGGTCGGCCTCTCCTTTTCAGACGATTCCGCGTCGCTCATTCCCACTCCGGGAGCCATTCGTCTCGGGTCCACCGAACAATGACGCGTCCGGATGCTGCCGAAGGCACGTCCCAACTCACCCCGCCCGCATCATTGACCGCGATCGCGGCCCGGGCAAGGGCATTGTCCCGCCGAGCCGGGACACGCTGCCGAACGATACCGAAGCTTATATATTAAAGTACATTTATATGATTGTTCCGCTTAAGAATTACTATTTGTAGTAACCATTCCGGATTTTTGGACATATCGAAATCGAATTTTCCAATACTTACGTAAAAGTAACGTCTAATATGCTCAACAAGCACGACTGACGGTATAGACGACTGCGTATGACCAACCTCTTGCTGCAGGCGCACGAAGTAGTCGACGTAATTGCATGGTTTGCGCTCGGGGTCGAGCGGCGGCTGACGGTAAGGGAAGTCAAGCTTACGGTAACCGCGCGCGCGCCACCAAGAGAGACGTTGATGCGGGTCGATGAGCGCGGCCCGCGCATCGGCTCTCAGCTCTTCATCGGTCATCCGCTCCGGATTGTTCTGCTCGCAGGTGATGAAGGTCTTGGAGGCTGCGATCCTCGCATGAGCGCGAGCGAAGGCGGCCACTCGGCGATCGAGGTCTGCGAGCAAGACCCCTGCGATGCCGGCCCCACGCCGCTCCTCGTCGACACAGAGGAAGTTCAGTTGCGCCGAGCCTTGAAAGCCACCGAGGGTAGTCGGATAGGCATACAGGATGAAGTTCGCAGCGCCGACCGGCCCGCTTCGGCCGGGCTCGTAGACGAGCGTGACAAGCTCGCGAAACGGCCCAAACTCGGCTTGAAGGCGCAGATCAGCGTTGAAGCGCAACACGGTCTCGAACCCTTCGAAGGATTCGCGCTCCTCCGCGAGCGTGAAGATGCCCTCGTAGAGGGCGTAGAAGTCGCGCAATCGAGGGGCGTCGTCCGCGTCGATCTCGACGCGACGAAGGATTCGGCGATAGGCGTCGAGATTGCCGAACTCCTGGCCGAGACGGACGGCCAAGGCCCGTTCACGCAGAGTCTGGGCCGCGATCAACGCAGCGCTTTCGGCATCGAGAACCGTCATGATTACCTGGAATTAGGCCCGAGCCGGATCAGACGACCGGCGTCATTCCGCAATCCGCGTTACGCGCCGCCTTCTCGTCGAAGGTATAGGTCGCTTCGCAGCCGAGCGCGACACAGCTTCGCTCAATCAGGTAATCGGCGAAATCAGCGCTCCCACCGCGATAGCGAGACAAGGCTCTCCAGACGACCTCGGCATCCTGAACGACCAGCGCTCGGGTCTGCAACAGGCTCTTGACAATTGTTCCGACCTGGGCGCGACTGGCGCCGTAGAGCTCCTCCATCACCCACGCCACCTCCGCAAGAGCGACCGAGGTCAAGAGCCCGGGGACCTCCGGGCTCAGTGCCTCCATCAGGCGCGATGCCGCCGCCGACTGGCTGGCGTCATCCTGAGCAAGGTAGCGGACGACCACATTGGTATCCAAACCGATCATTGCGCCGCCCGGCGTCTGATGGCCCGGTTCATATCTTCCGCCGAAACCGCTCGGCGCGGCTTGCCGAGCAATCCCTTGAGGGCTGCCATCGGCAAGGTTGCCGGCTTGATGAGCCAGCCGTCGTCCGTCCTGACGAATTCAATCCTGGTCCCCGGCTCGACGCCCAATTCGGCTCGAATCCCGGCGGGGATGACGATCTGCCCCTTGGTGCTGACGGTCGATGTCGCCATTCTCGCTTCCACCGTCTTACCATAATGTAAGACATGATGCGGCGCGAGGCCCGCCGCCTATGCGCCCATGGTGGCCGCGAACTTCAGGAGCTCCGCGGCAACAGTCTTCGTCGCTTCGAGGTAGATCATATGTCCGGCATCGGGCAGGAGAGCGAGGCGCGTCTCGGCATGAGGGGAGCCTGCGCCTCGAGCGGCCTCGACGCGCCGCGCCAGGGCGGGCGGGGTGATCGCATCCTCCTCGCCGCACAGGATGAGGCAAGGGAGCGCGACCTGCGCCGCATCGTCGAGGAGCTGTCCCGAGGCCAGCATGCGTGCCCCCTGGCCATAGCCCGGCTGACGCATGGTCGCCATGGTACGCGTGAGCTCAGCCACCAGATCACGTCGTCTCGCCGGCTCATGTACGAGTTGTGGCGCGCGCTTCGCCGCGTAACCCTGCGGGCCGAGCGTCTCGAACTCGTCGAGCCGCGCGCGCGCCACATCCGACATCGGGCCGCCGGCCGGCACGCCATAGCCGGGCGCGGGCGACATCAGCACCAGACCCGATAAGCGCCCACCGAAATGCCGGGCATGGCTCGCGGCCATCAAGGTGCCGAGCGAATGGCCGACGAGGATGGCGCGTTCGATATGCAGCTCCGCCAGCAATGCCTCCAGAGCCGCCGCGTAGTCGAGGGCCAGCGGCCAGTCCTGCGCGAGCGGCACCGAGGCGCCATAGCCGGGCGCGTCCCAGGCGATGACAGTTGCCGATGCCGGCAGGGCTTCGATGAACGGCAGGAACGAATGGCCCCGGCTGCCGATGCCATGCAGCAGGACGAAGGGCGCGCCCTCGCCGGCGCGATGGACGTAAGAGACGCCATTTCCGCCTGTCTGACGGCTGAGGGACTGCAACGCGAACTCCTATTCGGCGGCGAAAGTCTCGCGCTGAAGCTAGAGTGCCATGGCTGGTGCGTAAAGCATCGCCGCTCCAGGTGTCCCGCCTACGCCTTCGCCGCATCGATGATTCGCATCTGCGCGCGTTCCGTCCCGCCCCAGCGATCGATCGACAGCGTGCCCGCGACATGCAGCCTGCCGCCGCGCGCCGCAAGCAGCGCTTCTCCCAAGGGCTCCTGCGCGGCGCGGAAAGCGATGGCGCTCAGGACGGCGCCGTCCCCCGAGCGCAAGCGAACCCGTACATGTCCGCCGCCGACGACGGCTGCGTCGGCGAGCGTGTGGGCGGCAAGCGCCACCACCGGCTCGGGCGAGCCTGCGCCATAGGGACCGGCGCGCTCGAGCGCGGCGATCAGCTCGGTCGAGGCTCCGGCCGCGGTCAGCAGCGCATCGATCATGAGGGCGCTGCGCGCGCGCCCGGTATCGACCGAGGGCTTCAGCCGTTCGGATAGGAAGGCAAGGAACGGGAAGGCGCCGTCCGCCGCCAGCGTCGCGCCCGCCGCCATCGCGTGCCCTCCACCCTTCAGCGCGAGGCCTGCCGTGACCGCCGCCGCGACCGCGCGGCCGAGATCGGCGCCTTCGATCGAGCGGCCGGAGCCGGTCATGCTGCCATCGGCCGCGATCGAGAAGGCGAAGGCAGGGCGGCGATGGCGCTCCTTCAACCGCGCCGCCACGAGGCCGACGACCCCCGGATGCCAGTCCTGCGCATGCGCCATGATGACCGGGGGATCGCCATCGGCCAGCGCCGCCTGCGCCTGCGCCTGCGCCTGTTCGAGCGCTGCCTCCTCGATTACGCGCCGCTCCAGGTTCAGCCGATCGAGCGTCGCGGCGATGCTTGCGGCCTCGGCTTCGTCGCCGCTCATCAGCAGGCGCGCGCCGAGGCTCGCATCGCCGATGCGTCCGCCGGCATTGATGCGCGGACCGATGAGGAAGCCGAGATGATAAGGGGTCGGGGCGCCGTCGAGCCGCGCCACGTCGGCGAGCGCCCGCAAGCCCAGACGGCCGCGCGCCTTCATGACGGCGAGGCCCTGGCGAACAAAGGCGCGGTTCAAGCCCTTCAGCGCCATCACATCGGCGATCGTCGCCAAGGCCACGAGATCGAGCGCGGCGAAGAGATCGGGCTCCGGCCGAGCGCTGCCGAAGAAACTACGCCGGCGCAGCTCGCGATTCAGCGCCACCAGCACGACGAAGGTGACGCCGGCGGCGCAGAGCATGGTGAGGCCCGATAGATCATCCTGCCGGTTCGGATTGACGAGCGCGTCGGCCGGCGGAAGCGTCTCCGGCGCCTGGTGGTGGTCGATGACGATGACGTCGAGGCCAAGCCGCTTCGCCTCGGCGAGCGGGGCATGGCTCACCGTGCCGCAATCGAGCGTGACGAGGAGGCTCGCTCCCTCCTGCGCCAGCGCCGCGATGGCATCGGCGTTCGGCCCGTAGCCTTCGGTGATGCGATCGGGGATGCGGAAGGAGAGCTTGCAGCCGAGATCGCGCAGATAGAGGCCGAGGAGCGCCACCGATGCTGCGCCGTCCACGTCGTAATCCCCGAACAGCGCCACATGCTCGCGAGCGGTCACCGCGCGCGCCAGGCGCTCGACCGCTTTGTCCATGTCGACGAGCGAAGATGGATCGGGCAACAGGTCCTTCAGCTTCGGCGCCAGATAGGTCTCGACCGCGTCGACGCCGATCTCGCGCGCCGCGAGCACCCGCGCCAAAAGGTCAGGCAGGCCATGGGCCTGAGCGAGCGCCATGGCGCGCATCTCGCCCGCCGTATCGAGCCGGGCGCGCCAGGGCCTGCCGAGGATCGAGGCCGTGACGCCGAGAATGGCGCGGGTTGATGGCTGCGGCGATTCATCCATGACGGCGCACGATAGCATGGACAGCAGCGCCTGAACCTCGCCGCTCCCGGCCATCTGGCTCGTCGACAGCCTGTGGCTCGGTCGCCGCTAGGCAGAGATCACCGCCGCGCAAGGGCTGGCGGCGGAAGCCGTGATGACGTCGGCCGAGTAGCGCAAGCATACGCCTCCCGACCCGCGACCGATGGCGCCTCACACATCCTTGCGGTACTGGATGAAGCCGGAGCGAGTCGCGACCTTGTCGTAGAGGGAACGCGCCGTCGAGTTCGTCTCATGGGTGTGCCAATAGACGCGCCGTGCGCCGGCCGCGGCGGCGTGGGCATAGACCGCTTCGATCAAGGCGCCGCCCACCCCCTTGCCGCGCGCCTCCTGCAGCGTGAACAAGTCCTGGAGATAGCAAGTCGGCCCGATCATCGAGGTCGAGCGGTGGAAGAGGTAATGCACCAAGCCGAGCAATTTCTCGCCCTCCTCGGCGACAAGCGCATGCACCGGCTCGATGCCGTCGAAGAAGCGCCGCCAAGTGGTCTCGGTCACCTCCGGCGGATGTCTGACCTTGTAGAAGGTCTGATAGCCGAGCCAGAGCGGCTCCCAGCGCGGCCGATCGGCCGGCTCGGCGGGCCTGACGATGAATGGTGCGGGCAAGGCTCCCTCCCGAACGGCGAATGGCGAATAGCCAATAGCAGGCGGGCCGTGTTCTTCCAATTTCCGCCAGCCGTTCGCTATTCGCACCTTTCCCAGACTCGACGCAGACGCGCGCATCCGCCACTATCCCGGCCGAGACCGGCAAGGGAGACGGGAATGAAGATGAGGCGCGCAACTGTCGGATGGGCTTGCGTTTTGATCGCGGTGAGCGCCGTCTTGCCGAGGTTCGGTCTCTTGCCACATCCGGCCTTCGCTCAAGCCCCGGCCGCTCCTGCCACGGAATCCCCCGCCGACGCGGCTGCGAAAGCGGCGTTCGAGGCCTTGCCGGAGGCCGACCGCAAGGCGATCCAGGACGCGCTCGTCTGGACCGGCGACTATTCGGGCGTCTCGGACGGGGCCTTCGGCAGAGGCACGCTCGGAGCGATCAAGGCTTTTCAGACCCGCGCCAAGGCGAGGGCCGACGGCATCCTCGCCGCGCCGACCTTGGCGGCCCTGCTGGCCGAGGGCGCGAAGGGGCGCCAGGTGGCGGGCTTCGTGCTTGTCGATGATCCGAAGAGCGGCATCCGCATTGGCGCACCGCTCAAGCTTCTCGACCAGCGGGCCGCCGGTCGGTCGGGCGCGATCTTCAAGGCGAAGGACAATTCGGCGAGCCTCGAGACCTTCACCGAGGACGCCTCCAAGGCAACGCTCGCGGATCTGTTCTCGCGCCTCACCACGGACGCCTCGAAGCATGTCACCTACAAGGTCTTGCGGCCGGACTTCTTCGTCGTCACCGGAGATGCAGGCGGCAAGCGCTTCTTCACCAGGGTCGCAGGCGGCCCGGCAGGCATCCGCGGTTTCATCTTCAACTTCCCTGCGCAGCCGGCCTTCGACCGCATCAGTGTCGCGATCGCGAACAGCTTCGTGCCCTTTCCGGGGACGGCGAAGCCGGCCGCGCCCGGAGTGGCGACGGCAGCACCCGCGAAGCCGGTCGCCACGCCGCCCCCGTTGCGTCCGGTCGTGCAGCTTTCGGCCATCGCCATCGGCTCGAAGCAGCTGCTCAGCGCGGCGCTGCCGGAGGGCTGCACCGCTCCGATCGTCGCCGGCGGCTCGGCGAAGATCCTGCGCTCCGACGCTGCGGCGGGCCTCGCGCTTCTCGAGCGTTCGGGTCCCGATGCTCAAGCGCCCGCCATCACCTTGCGCGCTTCCGATCTGCAGCCTGGCGAAACCGTCATCGTACTCTCGTCGAGTGCCGATGGAGAAGCGAATGTGTCCGTTGCTTCCGGCGAGGCGCCCGCGGCTTCGCGCATCTTCGCGCCGCTGCAATCCCCCTCCGGCAGCCCCGTCTTCGACCGTTCCGGCGCGCTCGCCGGGCTCGTCGGCTTCCAGGCGAGCGTCAAGCGGCTGCCCGGAGGAGTCGTTCCGCAGGCGAGCTACGGGATCATCGCCGCTGTCGCGATCAAGACTTTCCTCGCTTCGGCGAACCTGCCGTTGAAGGCGGCGGAGCAAGGCGGCGCCGAGGAGAGCGCTGGCGCGATCGCGGCGAAATATGGCCGCGCCCTCACCTCTGTGAGCTGCGGTGGCTGATCTTACACCGGCTTCGTCTCGCTCCATCGAACGCGCACGCCCGGTGCGACGATAAAAGCTTCGAGGCTTCGGATATAGGCCGCGGGCAGCTTCCAATGCCGCGCCGCCGGCAGCACGCAGTCCTCGAGATAGCCGGGCCGGGCGCGACCTGCCCTCGGATGGCGCACGAAATAGGTGAGCGCGCGCAAGGTGCGCGTTCCCTGGCGGACCGGCTTCTCGGCGCGACTGTAGAGACCCGAGGCGATATTCTCATAGGCGTCGAGCACGGCGAGTTCGCGGCTACCGAGCCGCCACAGCACGCCGTGCACGACGGATCCGATCGCCGGAATGACCGTCGCGAAGCCGGGATGCACGATCGCGAAGCGATAATCGTCGAGCCGCGCCACGCCGAGCGCCGGCGCGCCTGGACAGCGCCGCGACATCCCCTCGATCTCCATGTTGGCGCCGAAGGCGAAATAGAGGCGCATGGCTCAAGAGAAATCCATGATCACGGCGTCGACAGCCAAGATATCGCCCTCCCTGACGCGGATCGTCTTGACCTTGGCGTCGCGTTCCGCGCGCAGCACATTCTCCATCTTCATCGCCTCGACGATGCAGAGCGCCTCGCCCAGTTTCACCTCCTGGCCCGGCTCGACGAAGATCGCCTTGACGAGGCCGGGCATCGGGCAGGTGAGCGCCGTGCCGGCGCCCGCCGCCGCCTTGCGCGGCATCATTGCGGCGAGCTCGGCCTCGCGACCCGTATAGACCCGCGCATCGACCTGCGTGCCCGCCTGGCTGATCGACAAGCCGTTGAGGATGGGGCGAAGCTGCATGGCCACGGCTCGGCCGTCGATCGTCCCGACCAAACTGGGCTCGCCCGCGCGCCAATCGGAGCAAAGCCTGAGCTCGACGGAGCAGGGAGCCGAGAAGACCACCCGCGTCTCGCCGCCTTTCTCCGCGACCGTCGCCGCGAAGCTCTCCTCGCCGATCCGCACCAGCCGCTCGGTGGCGAACTCGGCCTCGCGCCAATTGCGCATCTGGCCGGAAACCTCGCGCTTGCGGGCGTTGAGCGCGTGATCGAGCGCGATGGCGACCGCGGCGATCTCGAGCGCCCTGTCCCCAGTCGGCGGATGCAGCGTGAAGCCTTGCGGAAACTCCTCGGCGATAAAACGGGTCGACAATCGCCCCTCGCGCCAACGCGGATGGTGCATCACGGCCGAGAGGAACGGGATGTTGTGGCGTATCCCGTCGAGCGCGAAGCCGTCGAGCGCCAGCGCCTGCGTCTCGATCGCCTCCGCGCGCGTCGCGGCATGAGTCACGACCTTGGCGATCATCGGGTCGTAATGGATGGAGATATCGCCCCCCTCGCGCACCCCGGTGTCATTGCGCACGGTCCCCGAGCCGAGCGGGCCTTCGAGCGGGGGCCGATAGGTCGTGAGGCGGCCGATCGAAGGCAGGAAGTTGCGGGTCGGGTCCTCGGCATAGACGCGCGATTCGACGGCCCAGCCATCGAGCTTCACGTCTTCCTGGGCGAAGCGCAACCTCTCGCCCGCGGCGATGCGGATCATCTCCTCGACGAGGTCGATGCCGGTCACCATCTCGGTCACCGGATGCTCGACCTGCAGGCGGGTATTCATCTCGAGGAAGAAGAAGGTCCGGTCCTGGCCGGCCACGAACTCGACCGTACCCGCCGAATCATAGCCGACGGCCTTGGCGAGGCAAACCGCCTGAGCCCCCATCTTCGCCCGCGTCGTCGCATCGAGGAGCGGGCTCGGCGCCTCCTCGATGACCTTCTGGTTACGGCGCTGGATGGAGCATTCCCGCTCGCCGAGATGAATGACGTTGCCATGCTTGTCCCCCAGTACCTGGACCTCGACATGGCGCGGGTCGAGGATGAACTTCTCCACGAAGACGCGATCGTCGCCGAATGACGATTTGGCCTCGGATCTCGCCCGCGCGAAGCCTTCCTCGACCTCGGCGCGCCGATACGCGACGCGCATGCCCTTGCCGCCTCCTCCGGCTGAGGCCTTGATCATCACGGGATAGCCGATCTCGTCGGCGATGCGCGCCGCGTGCATGGCGTCCTCGATCACGCCGAGATAGCCCGGCACGGTCGAGACAGCGGCTGCGGCGGCGAATTTCTTCGATTCGATCTTGTCGCCCATCGCGGCGATGGCGCGCGGATTGGGACCGATGAAGATGATGCCTGCGGCGGCAAGTGCCTCGGCGAAGGCGGCGCGCTCGGAAAGAAAGCCATAGCCCGGATGCACGGCCTCGGCGCCTGTGCGCTTGCAAGTCTCGACGATGCGGTCGATGGAAAGATAGCTCTCGGCCGCTGCCGCCTCGCCAATCGGAACGGCTTCATCGGCCATCTCGACATGGAGCGCGTCGCGATCGGCTTCCGAGAACACCGCGACCGTGCGGATGCCGAGGCGCTTCGCGGTCTTGATGACGCGGCAAGCGATCTCGCCGCGATTGGCGATGAGGATCTTGGAGAACAAGGCGAACCCGTCATGCGCAGATGAACATCCGCGTTTAGGCGAGGCCGGGCCGCGCGTCCACCATGAAAGGCTCCAGGAACTGGAGCCCCGGCGATCACATCACGAAGTCGACCGCTCTTTCCCAGGCCTTGGCGCGCGGCTGTGCCCAGGGTGAGGCGCAAGCCATCGAAAGAGCGAACAGCGTAAGGGAGGAGTCGGTCTCCTCCGCCTGCGCGATCACCGCATGGACGACGCTCGCCGCGCTCGGCACGGGGACGCCCGACGGGCCGCGCAGCGTCGCGATCAGCCAGGCGCTGGTCTCCGCCGAGACCTTGCCGAGCGGGCCTTCGACCCAGACGGCGAAATCGGCGATGGTCTCCGCCAGGAAGCTTCGCCACTCCGCGCAGCCTTGCGCCGAACGGTCGAGCTCGACCAGCGCTTCGATGATGCCACGGTCGATTGCCGCCTCCTCCTCGAGGACGGTGCGAATGGCCCGAACATCTTCGATCTCGATCTGCTTTGCCTCGACGATCAAGCGTAGATATTCGTCGAAATACGGATACATCTTATCCCCGAGCATGTTCAACGCCTCCCCGGCTTTTTTGCCGGTCTGTTTCCCTGTCCGCGCAGATAATCGCACCTGGCCAATGCCAAGTAGTTAATGCCAAATCGTGAATGGATGTTCAGGTTAAACGGCTCTCAACAACTCGTATCAAAAAGATGAATTCCCGATGATGGAATGTCAGGGGATGCACGCCGGGCTTGCCGCGCGATGGGAAGCGGGCTAACGCAAGCGCCATGTCGCGCACCGCCTTCTATCCGGGCTCCTTCGACCCTTTGACCAATGGCCATCTCGATGTGCTGCGTCACGCTTTCCGCCTCACCGACCGGCTGGTGGTGGGCATCGGCGCGCAACCGTCCAAGACCCCGCTCTTCAGCGTCGAGGCACGATCGGAGATGATCCACGACGTGGCGAGGCCGCTGGCCGAGGCGGCCGGTGCCGCCTTCGACGTGGTCTCCTTCGACGATCTCGTGGTGTTCGCCGCCCGCCGGCTCGGCGCTTCCATCCTGATCCGCGGACTGCGCGACGGCACCGATCTCGACTACGAGATGCAGATGGCGGGGATGAACGAGGCGATGGCGCCCGACGTGCTCACCGTATTCTTGCCTTCCTCTCCCATGGTCCGCCCCATCACGGCCACGCTTGTGCGCCAGATCGCTTCGATGGGTGGGGATATCTCGGGCTTCGTGCCGCCTTCCGTGGCGCGTAAGCTGCGCGAAAAGTTTCCAGGTTAAAGCGATCCTGCACCGCCTTATCTCTCTCCTCAAGACCCACTCTCGAGAAAGGTCGCCGACGTGATGCGTACGCTCGCCCTTGCATTGGCCTTCTGCGCCGCCCTCGCCGCCGGACACTGGCCGGCTGCCGCCCAGACCAAGCCCGACCCGCAGAACACCATCATCCTCACCACCAAGGATGGCGACGTGACGATCAGGCTTCGGCCCGATCTCGCGCCGAAGCATGTGGCGCAGATCAAGGCGTTGGCGAAACGCAAATTCTATGACGGACTCGCCTTCCACCGGGTGATCGCGGGCTTCATGGCCCAGACAGGCGACCCGAACGGAGACGGCTCGGGCGGCTCCGACTTGCCGAATATCCCGGCCGAGTTCACCTCGACGCCCTTCAAGCGCGGCACGGTCGGCATGGCGCGGGCGAGCGACCCGAATAGCGCCAATTCGCAATTCTTCATCTGCTTCGCCGACGCCTCCTTCCTCGACGGCAAATACACCGTCGTCGGCGAGGTGGTTTCCGGTATGGACGTAGTCGACAAGATCAAGAAGGGCAGCCAGGCCAATAACGGCGCCGTCACCGCGCCCGATAAGATCATCCGCATGCGCCTCGCCACGGACCCGAAGTGAGGGTCAGCGCATCCTTCCTCGATTCCAACCCGCGCGGGGCTCGATCGGGATGCGCGGCGCGCGAAACGTTGGACGCCCTCACCGACCCCGGCCGAGAGAGGCGGTCGAGGCGATGTGCCTTCTCGGCCGTCATACGCCTGGCCGGGCTGAGCTCGATCCTCATGCTATCGGCCGCGACCCCGGCGCCTGCCCAGCTTTCCGAGTTCTGCCAGTTCACCGGGAATCCGGGACCCTGTCTGCCCTATGACCAATATCAAGACGCCATCGGCCAGGAGCTGCGCATCACACTGGTCTTGAGGCCGCAGGGCGGGACGACCACCGAGCCGCCGGCGGTCGCCGCGCCGGGCCCCCTGCCCCGCAGGCTGAACACCATCCGCGAAGTATTCGGCGCCTTGCGCGCCTGCTTCTCGAGCGTCGGCATCGGCGAGAGCAAGCAGGAGCTCGCCGCAACCGTCAGGTTCAGCTTCAGGCGCAGCGGCGAAATCCTCGGCGAGCCGCACTTCACCTATGTCCGGCCCGGCCTCTCGGCGGATACGAAGCAGGCTTTCGAACAGGCGATCGGGCGCACGCTCATCGCCTGCGCGCCTTTGCCCTTCACCGACGGGCTCGGCGGAGCGCTCGCCGGCCGACCAATCAGCGTCCGCATCGTCAAGCCGGCAGCAATGCCCATCAGGAGTTGATCATGGCCGCAAACCCCGAAGATACCCTCATTCTCGAAACCACGAAAGGCGAGGTCACCATTGCGCTTCGCCCTGATCTCGCGCCGAAACATGTCGAGCGCATCAAGACGCTTGCCCGTCAGGGTTTCTACGACGGCATCGCCTTCCACCGCGTCATCGAAGGCTTCATGGCCCAGACCGGCTGCCCGCACGGCACCGGCACCGGCGGCTCAGATCTCGGCAATCTGCAAGCCGAGTTCAACAGCGAGCCGCATCTGCGCGGCATCTGCTCGATGGCGCGCGCCTCGAGCCCGAATTCCGCGAATTCGCAATTCTTCATCTGTTTCAGCGAAGCGCGCTTCCTCGACAAGCAGTACACCGTCTGGGGGAAGGTGACGCAAGGCATGGAGAATATCGACAAGATCAAGCGCGGCGAGCCGGTGCGCGATCCGGACCGCATCGTGAAGGCCCGCATCGCCTCGGACGGCAAGGCAGCCTAGCGGCACCCTTCGCCCGAGACGATATTGCGCGTCGACCTCTTCGATTTCGAGCTGCCCGAGGGGCTGATCGCGCTGCGGCCCGCCGTTCCGCGCGAGAGCGCGCGCCTGCTGGTGGTGCGCCCGGGCGACGCGGTCGAGCTTTCCGATCATCATGTCGCCGACCTGCCCGATTACCTGCGCGACGGCGACCTGCTCGTGCTCAACGATACGCGCGTCATCCCGGCGCGCCTGTTCGGGCTGCGGGTGCGCGCTGAAACGACGGCGCGAATGGAAATCCTGCTGCACCGGCGCCTTGCCGCCGACCGTTGGCGCGCCTTCGCGCGCCCGGCCAAACGGCTGGCGCCAGGCGACCGCATCATCTTCGGCGAAACCTCGGAGGGCATCGCCTGCGAGCTCGGTCGGCTCACGGCGACCGTCGAAGCCAGGGGCCCGGATGGCGAAGTCGACCTCGCTTTCGACTTTCATGGCGCGGTGCTCGACGAGGCGATCGAACGCTTCGGGCATATACCGCTGCCGCCCTATATCGCGGGCCGCCGCGCCGACGATGCGCAAGACCGCGTCGATTATCAGACCGTCTATGCGCGTGAGCCGGGCGCGGTCGCCGCGCCGACGGCGGGGCTGCACCTGACGGCTGGCCTCATCGCGGCGATCCGCGCCAAGGGCGTGGCGATCGTGACCGTCACGCTGCATGTCGGCGCGGGCACGTTTCTCCCGGTCAAGGGCGACGATACGAGCGAGCATCGCATGCATCCCGAATGGGGCGAGGTCGACGCGGCCGCGGCGCGGGCGATCGACGCAGCGCGCGCGAGGGGCGGACGCATCGTCGCCGCCGGCACCAGCTCGCTGCGCCTCATCGAGAGCGCGGCGGCCGATGACGGAAGCATCGTGCCCTTCGCCGGGGAGACCGCCATCTTCATCACGCCCGGCTACCGCTTCAAGGCCGTCGATGCGCTCCTCACCAATTTCCACTTGCCGCGCTCGACGCTGTTCATGCTGGTCGGCGCCTTCTCCGGCATGGGCACCATGCGCCGCGCCTATGCGCATGCAATCGAGCGCGGTTATCGCTTCTATTCCTATGGGGATGCGAGCTTGCTATTCAGGGAGCGCATCGGGGAGCAGACAGGATGAGGAAACATGTACGCGTCTATGGCGTCAGCGACGAGCGACAAGATCGCGCGCATTGACCCGCTCCATTTCTGACGGCTCGTTCACCTTCACGATCGCGGCACGCGACGCTTCGGCCCGCACCGGCGAAATCTCGACGCCGCGCGGCGCCATCCGCACGCCCGCCTTCATGCCGTGCGGCACCGCGGCGACCGTGAAGGCCATGTATCCGGGAGAGGTGCAGGCGCTCGGCACCGATATCGTGCTCGCCAACACCTATCATCTGATGCTGCGGCCGGGCGCGGAGCGCATCGCGGCGCTCGGCGGCTTGCATCGCTTCATGAATTGGCCGCGTCCGATCCTGACCGATTCGGGTGGCTTCCAGGTGATGTCGCTCGCCAATCTGCGCAAGATCAGCGAGCGCGGCGTGACCTTCCGCTCGCATATCGACGGCTCGGCGCATGAGCTCACGCCCGAGCGCGCCATCGAGATTCAGAACCTGCTCGACGCCGATATCGCAATGCAGCTCGATGAATGCGTGGCGCTGCCTGCCTCCGACAAGGTCGCCGAAAAGGCCATGCGGCTGTCGCTGGGCTGGGCAGAGCGCTGCCGGAAAGCCTTTGGCAAGCGGGAAGGCCGCGCCCTGTTCGCCATCGTGCAGGGCGGGGCGGTCGAGAGATTTCGCGTCGAGAGCGCCAGAGCGCTCTCGACGATGGAATTCCAGGGCTATGCCATCGGCGGCCTCGCAGTCGGGGAACCGCAAGAGGTGATGCTGCGGATGATCGAGGCGACCGAGCCGCATTTGCCTCCCGATCGGCCGCGCTACCTGATGGGGGTCGGCACCCCCGACGACATCGTCGAGGGCGTCTCGCGCGGCATCGACATGTTCGACTGCGTCATGCCGACGCGCGCCGGCCGCCACGGCCTCGCCTATACGCGCTTCGGCAAGGTCAACCTTAAGAACGCCCGCCATGCCGAAGATGCGCGCCCGCTCGACGAGCGCTCGACCGCGCCGGCGGCCCGCGATTGGTCGAGGGCCTATCTGCATCATCTCGTGAAGGCTGGCGAGATCCTCGGCATGATGATGCTGACCGCGATCAACATCGCCTATTATCAGGAGCTGATGGCCGAGCTGCGATCGGCGATCGCCGCCGGGCGGCTCGCCGATGCGGTGGGCGAGTTGCAGGAGGGCTGGGCCAGGGGCGAGACGGCATGAGCGTCACCTGTCCGGCGTTATCACCCGGAAGTCCTCGTTCCCGCCTTCTCCCTCTGCCGCCCGCCCCAACGCCTCCGCCACGCGTTTGGCGATCGGCAGCCGGTAATGCAGCGGATCCCAGTAATTCATGTCCTCGCGGGTGATCGGCGAGGCGAAGCGCAGATCGACCGTCAAGCCTTTGCGAGACGCGACGATCACGGCGACACGCCGTTTGCACTCGGCCTCGGAGGCCGCCTCGAACGAACCCGGCGCGGGCTGGAAGGCGAGATGCACCGGCGGGAACAGCGCCAGCAGGCGGGCGCCCTCGGGCAGGTTCGCCAGCGTCGCCGCAAGCCGATCGAGCGCGGGGTAGCTCCATGCGGCGCGCTCGGCCTCGCTCGCCTGGAACGCAGGCTCGCTCGCCACGATAGGTCGAGGCTCGCCGCCCCAGATATGTTGGCGCGCGCGGGAGAGGTCATAGGATGCTTCGGGCGGTGTGAAGACGTCGTAGCCGTCGCGCGGCAGGCGCGGCTTCAACAGGCGAAGCCGGTTGGCGACGACGCGCCCCGCGATCTCGAGCGTGCGCAGGTTGAACAGATGCGGGATCACACCCCAACCGCTGCCGCGATAGAGCCAAGCCGGGAAGGCGCGCTCGGTCAAGAGCTTCGCGGAGTCGCCGGCGTCCCTTTCGCACCAGGAGGGATCGATACCCCAAACCAGCAGGCGCAGGGCCGGCATGTGCGAAAGATACAGGCTGACCGCTTCGCTCTGCTCGAAGGGCGTCGCGGCATTGATGCCAAAATTCGCGAAGCGGCCGCCGAACTCGGCCTCGAGATCGGAGGGCTTCAGCAATCTGACGGTCGAGGTGCCGAAGACGGCGCTATCGAACTCGCCCGAGCGCAGCACCTGCGGGTACATGAAGCGTTGATTGATATCCATCAATGGCCGTTCGAAACGGATACGCAGCGGGTTTGCGCCGTAAGGATCGACGAGGATATTGAAGAGAAAAGCCGCGAATGCGAGCGCCATCGCGGCGCCCGCCGCTTGACGCAGGAAAGCGCTCCAGGACCGTGATGTCGCAGGGTTGCGGGTCTCGGCAGGCATCAGCTCGGCTTGGCGATGCCGCGGGCGCGCGTCAAGGGCGGCCCGCAGGGTGCGCGTCGCGCGCACCATCGGTGCACGCAGGGCGGCGGGATGCCGCCCCTCCGGCCGCCTGCCGCTCAGGCAACTGCGGGATGCACCTCGCCAGGCGTCACGGTGAAGAGCTTGGCGCCCACCGGTAGGTCGCCGAACAAGGCGCGATCGGCGCCGGTCATGAAGACTTGCCCCCCCAGCGTCACGAGCGCCGCGAACAAGGCTTCGCGGCGCGACGGATCGAGATGAGCCGCCACCTCGTCGAGCAGCACCAGCGGCGCCATGCCGCTCATCTGGGCGACGAGATGCGCATGCGCCATGACGAGGCCGATGAGCAGCGCCTTTTGCTCGCCGGTCGAGGCGCTCGCGGCATCGATGCCTTTGGGCCCATGCCGCACCGAAAGATCCGAGGTCTGAGGGCCTGTCAGCGTGCGTCCCGCGGCGCGATCGCGCGCCCGCGTTTGCCGTAGGGCTTGGCGCATCCTGTCCTCGGCTTCGATGGCCGAGTGCTCGACGACGAGCGCATCGGTCTCGCCGGTCAAGGCAAGCTCGGCGAACGGGAACGGCGAAGCCTCGTCACGCCGCGCCGCGATCAGGCTCGCCAGGCGCTCGACGGTCTCGCGGCGCGCCGAAGCGACCGCGATGCCGAGCTCGGCGATCTGCCGTTCGACCGCGTCGAGCCAGGCATGGTCGGCACGCGCCTCCTCGAGCAGCCGGTTGCGCGACCGCAGCGCCTGCTCCAACGCCGCCGCCCTCGCCGCATGGCGCGGATCGATGGCGAGCACCAACCGATCGACGAAGCGCCTGCGATCGCCTGGCGGCCCGTTGAACAGCCCATCCTGCGCCGGCGTCATCCAGACGAGGCGCAGATGCTCGCTGAAGACACCGGAGGAGGAGGCAGGCGCGCCATTGACGCGCACCCGCCGGGTCGGATTGGACGAACCCGCCTGAGGCTCGATCCCCGTTCCGAGCACGGTCGAGCCGTCGGCCCCCTCGAGATGCGCGACCACCGCGAAGGCGCCGGAGCCGCCGATGCGCGACATTTCGCCGAGCGATGCGCGCCTTAAGCCTCGCCCCGGCGCCAGAAGCGACAGGGCCTCCAGGAGATTCGTCTTGCCGACGCCATTCTCGCCGCAAAGCGCGATCAGCATCGGCTCGAATTTTGCATCGAGCCTTGCAAAGCTGCGGAAGTCGGTGAGTCTAAGTCGGGTGACGCGGGGCGCACTCACCGGGGCTTCGGGCAAGCGGCACGCCCTTCATACGCGCATCGGCATCAGCACGTAGAGCGCGGACGCCCCTTCGTGCTCCTGCATCAGCGTGGGCGAACCAGGTTCGGCGAGCTTGAGCAGCGCGTTCTCGCTCTCGAATTGGCCGAGCACATCGAGGAGGTAGCGCGCATTGAAACCGATATCGAGCGCGGGCGCGTCATATTCGGCCTCGAGCTCCTCTGTGGCGCTGCCGGCATCCGGATTGGTGACGGAGAGCGTCAACCGGCCCGAAGCGAGGGAGAGCTTGACCGCCCTGCCGCGCTCGCTCGAAATCGTCGAGACGCGATCGACCGCACGTTCGAACGCCTCCTTGTCGACGAGCAGGATGCGATCATTGCCCGACGGGATGACGCGCTGGTAATCGGGAAAGGTGCCGTCGATCAGCTTCGAGGTCAGCACCACCGAGCCGACCGTGAGACGGATCTTGGTCGCCGACAGTTCGACGACGACGACGCCTTCCTCGTTCTCCAGCAGTTTTTGAATCTCGGCCACCGCCTTGCGCGGCACGATCACGCTCGGCATGCCTGCCGCGCCGGGCGGCGCTGCGGTCTCGACGCGGGCCAGGCGGTGGCCATCCGTCGCCACGGCGCGCAGCACCGGCCCATCAGGCCCGGTCATCTCGTGCAGGAACACGCCGTTGAGATAATAGCGCGTCTCCTCCGTCGATATGGCGAAATGCGTCTTGTCGAACAGCCGTTTCAGCGCGGCTGCCCCGATCTCGAAACGATGCGGCATGTCCCCGACCGAAATATCCGGGAAATCCGTTTCGGGCAGGGTCGAGAGCATGAAGCGCGACCTGCCGGAGCGCAGCGTCATCTGGCCGGCCTCGCCGGTCGCCTCGAACGTCACCTGGCTCCCCTCGGGCAGCTTGCGCACGATCTCGTAGAGCGTATGGGCCGGGGCCGTGACCGCGCCACCCTGGACGATCTCGGCCGGCACCGTTTCGCTCACCTCCATGTCGAGATCGGTCGCCTTGAAGGTGAGGGCGCCATCGACGCTGCGCATCAGCACATTCGATAGGATCGGAATGGTGTTGCGCCGCTCCACCACGCGGTGGACATGGCCAAGGGACTTCAAAAGCGAAGCCCGCTCAAGGGTGATTTTCATGCTGGGCACTCTTCGGCGACCGGAAATGCGCGAGATCGGGCAGCCGAAATGCGGCCGACCCGCGAAGGTCGACGAATTTGAACGAGGCCGCGCCGCGACGCAAGCACCGCGGCGGTTATATCGGTTATATTCGGGCCGCGCCGGGATGAGCGGCTCGCGCCCTCAATCGGTCAGCATGCGCTTGAGAAGTCCGATCTCCTCCTTGAGAGCGGAGTTTTCGCCGATCAAGCCTTCGATCTTGCGCACTGCATGCAGCACCGTCGTATGGTCGCGCCCGCCGAAGCGCCGGCCGATCTCGGGAAGCGAGCGCAAGGTGAGCGTCTTGGACAGATACATGGCGATCTGACGCGGGCGCACCACGCTCGCCGTTCGCCGTGACGATAGAAGGTCGGCGCGCGTCACATTGAAATGGGCCGAGACCAGCTTGAGGATCTCCTCGACGCGAACGCGCTTCGGCTCGCGGGCGCGGATCAAGTCGCGGATGGCGGTTTCCGCCGACTCCATTGTCATATGCGCGCCCGCAAAGCTCGCATGCGCCAGCAGGCGGTTCACCGCGCCATCGAGGTCGCGCCCATTGCTGGTGATCACCGAGGCGATGAAGTCGATAACCGTCTGCGGCACCTTGAATGACGGATCGCGCTCGCTCGCCGCCGCGATGCGGCGCTCAAGGATGCGTCGGCGCAAATCCTTATCGAAGGCGCCGATCTCGACGCACAGCCCGCCCGCGAGCCGGGACTTGATCCGCTCGTCGAGCCCTTCGAGATCGCCAGGCGGACGATCAGCCGCGACCACCATCTGCCGGCGCGAATCGGCGAGCGCGTTGATGATGTGACAGAATTCCTGCTGCACCGTCTTGCCCTGCAGGAACTGCACATCGTCGACGATCAAGAGATCGATGTTGCGCATCTGATCCTTGAACTGGATCGCGGTCTGCGAGCGCAGCGCCGACACGAATCCATGCATGAAGCGATCCGCCGTAAGATAGAGGGCACGCTTCCCCTCGGATTCGCAGGCATGCGCCATCGCCTGGGACAAATGCGTCTTTCCGAGGCCGACCGCGGCGTGCACGTAGAGCGGGTTGTAGACGGCTTGGCCGCCGATGGTCTCG
>JBIOEJ010000098.1:0-23091 GCA_044445965.1 Hyphomicrobiales bacterium | reverse complement strand
TTGACCGCCCTCGTGCCGGCCTACGGCGTTCGGCTGAATTTCAGTACCATGACGCCGGCGAACTTCTCCTTCGTGCTTTTCGAGCACGAGGCCGCCAAGCGCGCCTTCGCCAACAGCCTCATGCTGGCGGGCGGGGCCGCCCTGATCCTGGCGCTGGTCGCCATGCCGTTGGCCTATTTCGTGGTGTGGCGGCGCACGCGATTGCTGCGCTTTCTGAACCTCGTCGCCGAGGTGCCCTACGCGCTCCCGGGAGTCGTGCTGGCGATCGCTGCGATCCTTCTGTTCTTGAAACCGATCCCGATCCTGGGCGTCTCCATCTACAACACGATCTGGATCATCTTCTTCGCCTATCTGGCGCGATTCCTGGTGCTGGGCCTGCGCCCCGTCGTGAGCGGTTTTCACCAGCTCGACAAGTCGCTCGAGGAGGCGGCGCAAGTCGCGGGAGCGTCGCTGCTCTTTCGCCTGCGAACGGTCATCGTGCCGCTGGTGGCTCCGGCGGCCGCAGCCGGTGCGATCCTGATCTTCCTCACCGCCTTCAACGAGCTCACCGTCTCGGCGCTGCTCTGGTCCTCCCAGACGGAGACCCTCGGGGTGGTGGTGTTCTCCTTGGAGCAGGGCGGTGAGAGCAACTACGCGGCGGCGGTATCCGTCCTCACCATGCTGGTGACGCTCGGCATTCTGCTCTCGCTCGCCGTCTTCGCTCGCCGCCTTCCGTCCGGGGTCCTTCCATGGCGCGACTGACCGTCAACGCCGTTTCCAAGAACTACGGGGACGTCTGGGTGCTCGAGGACGTCTCGATCGGCGTCCGCGACGGAGAGTTCCTCGCGGTGCTCGGACCTTCCGGATGCGGCAAGACCACTCTCCTTCGGCTCGTCGCCGGCTTCGAACGCGTCTCGCGTGGTCATATCGACATAGGCGGGCGCACGGTTTCGTCCGTCGACAAGCATGTTGCGCCTGAGGACAGGCAGGTCGGAATCGTGTTCCAGTCGTACGCGCTGTGGCCGCACATGAACGTGGCGGAGAACGCCGGCTATTCCATGCGGGTAGCGGGCGCGTCCGCTGCCGAGATCCGCAAGAAGGTCACTGAAGCGCTCGCCGTCGTCGGGCTTTCGGGGTTCGAGAACAGGGCGCCGGCTCAGCTCTCGGGGGGGCAACGCCAGCGCGTCGCCCTGGCGCGCTGCCTTGTGCAGGCGCCGAACCTGGTGTTCTTGGACGAACCTCTCGCCAATCTCGATGTGCATCTTCGCGCCTCGATGATGAACGAGTTCGCTGATTTCCATCGCCGCAGCGGAAGCACCATGGTCTACATCACGCATGACCAGGCCGAGGCTATGGCCCTCGCCGACCGCATCGCCGTCATGGATCACGGCCGGCTTGTGCAGCTCGCCACTCCGGCGGAGCTTCACAACAGGCCCGCGACGGAGATGATCGCGAGTTTCATCGGCGGCGGCATGGTTCTCGACAGCGAGGTGCGGGAGGGAGACGGCGAGGGACGCTGCGTGGTGCGCGTGCTTGGGGTCGATTTCAAGGCCCGCTGCGGCGCCCGGCGGCCGCCCGGCGAGTCGGTCAAGCTGGCCGTTTATCCCAGCGCATTGACGGTGAGCCGCCGAGACGAGCCCGGTATCGCGTGCCGGATTCTGCGGGCAATCTACCAGGGAGGTCACTATCGCGTAGAAGTCGCCCCGGAGACAGCTCCGCAGACCCGCATTGTCATGCATGTGAGCGAGCCGGCTCAGCCGACCAAAGGCGAAGCGATCCGTGTTGCGATCGGCGACGGCTGGGTCATCCCCCGCATCGAGGACCAGGCGGCGTGAAGCTCCATTTCTTTGGCGGCTTCTCCGAAAAGGGCCGTACTTGTGTGGGAGTCGAGAGCGAGGCCGCATCGATCCTCCTCGATGTCGGCATCAACACGAGCGCGTCGGGCCGTGAATATTACCCCGCCATCTCTGAGGCGGCGCTGGCTAAGACCGACGCGATCCTGATCACCCACGCGCATGAGGATCATATCGGCGGGCTCGGCTGGTGTGCCTCCAACGGCTTCAAAGGCCGGGTGCTGATGACGGCCGAGTCGCGGGCCGAAATGGACGCGTGCCTTGCCGACTATGCGGAGCCCGGGGACCGCGCCAAGGCGGCCGGCCTCGCCATCGAGACCTTCCCGCCTGGCAAGACGCTGTGCTTGGCGGATCTCACGGTGGAGACGGGTCGTTCCGGGCATGCCGTCGGAGGCGTCTGGTTTAGGGTCCGGCAGCGGAACTCCCCATCCATCCTCTACTGCGGCGACACGGTTCCACACAGCACCGTCCTGGCGATGGACGAGCCGCCGAAGAGCGAGATCCTCGTTTTCGATGCCTCCTACGGAGACGATCCGGTCTCGAGGGCGCAGCGCGTAAGAGACATCCAGCGGTGGGTCGCGGACGCGGGCGACGCTTGCCTGCTGCCGACGCCACTGATCGGTCGCTCGCTCGAGCTTCTTGCCGCGCTTGGCCCTGCGCTGGCTATCCATCGCGACATGCGGGACGCATTGGCGCGCCAGATCGGGAATGCCTCATGGCTTCGGCGCGCGATGCCCGAGCGCCTTCGGGCCGTCCTGAATGGAGCGATCGACTGGTCGGAGGAGGACCCGTTCCCCAGCGCGCCCCTGCTGACGGACGACGGCATGGGCATCGCAGGGCCAAGTGCGTTGGCGATCCCAAGAGCAATCGCCGAGGGCGTGCCGATGCTGATGACGGGGCACCTTCCGAAGAACAGCCCGGCTGAAGTCGCCGTGAAGCAGGGGAAGGCGGATTGGATCCGCCTCCCCACCCATCCTACCTGGTCGGAATCGCTGGAGCTGATCCGCTCGTGCGAGCCTCGGGTGGCGATCGGGCACTCCTGCGATGAATCCATGTTGAAGCGGCTCTTGCACGCCGGACCCGATGTGCTTTGCGCCGTCGCCACCGGTGACGTGCTTGATGCGAGAGAATGGAGCCATGCGCAGGGCAGGGCCGACGACGACCATCACGATGCCTCGCGGTCGGATCAGAAACTCGGAACCTGGCGATGAGAACGATCTACTGTCGCAGGGATTTGGCATTTTTGCCCTGCAATCCTGGCGTGCCGCGATGGTGTCGAGCAGCGAGCTCTGCGAACATCTGATGCGCTTTCGTTAGCTACACTTCCAACGCTTGCTCCTCCAGCACCGGCGGCGTCCAGTCGTGCCCTGGCGCCGCGGCGATGAGCTCGCGCGTATAGGGATGGCTCGGCCGTTTCAGCACATCTTCCGCACCGCCGAATTCCACGATCTCGCCGCTCTTCATCACCGCGATATAGTCCGATACCTGCGCTGCGACCCGCAAATCATGGGTGATGAAGACGAGGGTGAGATCGAGCTTGCGCTGCAGATCGGCGATCAAGCGCAAGACTTGCTTCTGCACCGACACATCGAGCGCGGACACGCATTCATCCGCGAACACCACTTCGGGATTCATGGCGAGCGCCCGCGCGATGCCGATGCGTTGGCGCTGGCCGCCCGAGAATTCATGCGGCTTGCGGTTGAAGGCTTCGGGCCTCATCCCGACTAGGCGCAAGAGCTCGACGGCGCTGGCGCGCGCCTCGCCGCTCGGCTGACCGCCTAGCCGCGCCGCGCGGGCGATGATGGCGCCGACCCGATGGCGCGGATTGAGCGAGCCGTAAGGGTCCTGGAAGATCATCTGCACCTTGCGGCGCGCGGCGGCGAGCGCTCGGCCGGAAAGCCGCGCGAAGTCGACGCCGCCGACCAGGACCGAGCCGCTATCGGCGGGCGAGAGCCTGATCGCGACCTTGGCGAGCGTCGACTTGCCAGAGCCTGATTCGCCGACGATGCCGAGGGTCCGCCCCTTGTCGAGCGCGAAGGAGACATCCTTGAGGGCGGCGATCCGGCGCGAGCCCGCCCGATAAGTCTTGGCGAGATGGGCGACTTCGAGGGAGGGGCGGGCATCCGGCTTGCCGCCGAAAGCCGGACGCGGCTCGGCGCGCGGCACCGCCGCGATCAGCTGGCGCGTATAGGGGTGCTGCGCCGCGTTCAGTATCGCGCGCGCCTCGCCCATCTCGACGATGCGGCCTTGTTGCATCACCGCGATGCGGTCGGCGACCTCGGCGACGACGCCGAAATCGTGAGTGATGAACAACACGCCGTGCCGGTGCTCGTCGCGCAGCTCCCGCATGAGCTTCAGCACCTGCGCCTGCGTGGTCACGTCGAGGGCCGAGGTCGGTTCGTCGGCGATCAGCAGCGCCGGGCTCATGGCGAGCGCCATGGCGATGACGACGCGCTGGCACTGTCCTCCTGAAAGCTGATGGGGATAGGAGGCCGCGATGCGCTCCAGGTCCGGCAGATGCGTATCCGAAAGCAGGGCCAGCACGCGCTCGCCGCGCGCCTTCGGCGCCAGCTCCGAATGCAGCTTGAACACCTCCTCGACCTGTTCGCCGACCTTGATCGCCGGATTGAGCGCCGCCACCGGCTCCTGGAACACCATGGCGATGCGGTTGCCGCGCAGCTTGCGGAGCTTCGCCTCGCTCATCCGCACCACATCGTCCCCGCGGAACAGGATCGAACCCGAGGTGACCCTGAGGCCTTCCGGCGGCGCCCCCATGATGGCGCTCGAGAGCACCGACTTGCCGGAGCCCGATTCGCCGACAATGCAGAGGATTTCGCCTTCGGCGAGGTCGAAGCTCGCATCCTCGACGGCGAAGATCCGGTCGGCCCCCTTGGGCAGCACGACGCTGAGCCCGGCCACCGAGAGGATGGGACCTCTAGCCTCGCTCATCTCCGAGATGCTCCCTTGGCCATCTGCTGCAGCGAATCGGAGAGGAGGCTCAAGGCCAGCATCAGGAGCGAGATGGCGATGCAGGGGAAGATCACGAGATGGGGAAAGGCGATCGCCATGTTCTTGCCTTCGGCCACCATGCCGCCCCAATCCGGAGTGGGCGGCGGCAAGCCGAGACCGAGGAAGCCGAGGACGCCGACCGTGATTGCCGTATAACCGAGCCGCAGGCAAAGATCGGCGAGAAGGGGTGTCACCGCATTCGGCAGGATCTCGCGCAGCATGACCGCGACGCCGCGTTCCCCTTGCGTGATGGCGGCCGCGACGAAATCGCGGTTGCGGAGGTCGAGCGCGATGGCGCGCGTGATGCGAAACACGCCCGGCGCGCTCGCGAAGGTGACGGCGATAACGATATTGGCGCCCGACGCGCCGAACGAGGTGATGATGATGATGTAGAGCACCGTCACCGGGAAGGCGAGCAGCGTGTTCGCCATGAAGGACAGGGCGGTGTCGAGCCTGCCGCCGTAATAGCCGGCGAGCAGCCCCATGAATACGCCCACGATAAAGGAGGCGGCCGTCGCCAGGCTCGACCATAGCAGCACGGTGCGGGTGCCATAGATCAACCGCGAGAGGATATCGCGGCCGAGAAAGTCCGCGCCTAGCCATAAATGCGAGCCGTCGGGGGCCACGCTGCCTGGCAAGGCGAGCGGCTGGATGGTCGTGAGCGGGTCATGCGGGGCAAGCAGCGGCGCGAAGATCGCGGTAAACAGGCCGATCGCCAGCACGATGGAGCCGAACAGCGCCGCGGGCGAGCCGATAAGCGCGCGGAACTGCCTCATGCGGCGGCGCCCGCCGTCTTCTCGGAGGCGACGTCGAAGGTGACGCGCGGATTGAGCCAGACGTAAGCGAGATCGGAAAGGAGCTGCGTACCGACGACCGCGATGACGGCGATCATGGTGCAACCTTCGATCAGGAACACATCGTGCTGCAGCGAGGCCGTATAAAGGAGCGTGCCGAAGCCGCGATAGGCGAAGAACACCTCGACGATGATCACATTCGACAACAGCCAAGGGACATAGAGCATCACCACTGTTACCGGCGTCACCATGGCGTTGCGCAGGGCGTGGCGCAGCACGACGCGCGCAAAGGAGGCCCCTTTCATGCGGGCCGTGCGCACATAGGCCGAGGACATCACCTCGACCATCGAGGCGCGCGTCATCCGCGCGAGGTAGCCTGCGCCCGCGAGTACCAGGACGGTGACCGGCATCACGAGCTCGCGCCAGGCGAAGCCCGAGGTCATGGGGCTCGCGCCCGGCAACAGGCGCAGCCAGAAAACGAAGACGCCGGACAAGAACACCGCACTGGCGAATTGCGGGATGGAGGTGGTCGCGACAGCGAAGAAGGAAATGATGCGATCGAGCGCCGAGCCTTCGCGCATACCGGCGAGTACGCCGAGGGTGAGCGCCAGCGGCGTCATCACCGCGAGCGAGATGCCGGCGAGGATCGCGGTGTTCTTCAGGTAATAGGGGATGAGAGAGGTGACCTGCTCCTTGTAGTGGATCGACTTGCCCCAGTCGCCGATCAGGAAATGCAGCAGCCAGCGGACATAACGGTAGAGGAAGGGATCGAAATAGCCGTTCTCGGCGAGCCAGAGGTGGCGTTGATCCGCTGTTGCGAATTGGCCCAGCACATGGGTCGCCACATCCTCGATATTCAATTCGAGCGCGGCGAACACCACGAAGGATACGGCGAGCATGGTGGCCGCGAGAACGAGAAGACGGCGTGCGATGAAGCGGAGCATGGGCGGTTCTCGCGCGGGGGCGTGGCCCCGACAGCTTCCGCCATCCCCTCGTTGAGGGCAACTGCCGCTCGAGGCTGGAGCCCTTCCTTATGCGCGAACGGACCTGCTTGCGCCGACACAGCTCGCCGAGGATGGAAAGCCCCGGTCCGACGCAAGTGGATCGGAATCGTTCCCGCCCTAACGAATTGCCCGCGTGAGAGGCTGGGGCGAGGAGAGGAGGGTTCCTTGCGCTTTGCCCGGACGCAACGAAGCTTGCGGCGCACCGAGCCTGTCCTCGAAGGCTTGCAAGGCTTCGCCCCTTCGCGTCAGTCCGAGCGCGCTGTCGATCTGTCGGCGCTCGGCCTTGGTCAAAAGGGTACTTTCGCGAAAATCCATGAAGTCCGCCTCGCTGTAGGGCGGGCGCTTGGCGCCGCGAAACACCCGGGCGCCGACCTTCGTGATGATCGTGTCGCCGGCCCGCAATGTCATATCAGCGAGTATGGCCTCGAGCGGCGAAGTGTAGCGCGCTTGATCGCAGCTCCTGCATACGGCCTGTTCGGGCTCAGCCGGGGCAACCCGCTTTCCCGCCGCGACGGGGTGTCGTCCCGGCGCCGGCAACCGCGCATGCATCATATTCGGCCAGGCACGCATCTGACGCAGCGCCGCACTCTTCGGCAGCGTAGCGGACCTGGGCACCGCCCCGGCCCGCAAGGCGGCGCTCTGGCGGATGAAGTCATAAATCCCGGCATCGTCCGCAGCCTGCAGGAGTTGCGGCGTCACGACGGCTCCGACGCTGCCGCCGAGGACCAGGCCGAGCTCGAGACAGGAGAGCAGATAGAGAAATCGGCCGGAGGACGGCGCCCCCGGCGACCAAGACGACAAGTGGGAACGAGCGTCTTGCGAAGAACCATTCGGCGAAATCGAAGATGACGTTTCTGTGAAACGTTGCTTCGCCTTGCTGTCGCGCGCCGAGTCGTTCGAAGAAGAAACAAGCCCTCTCCTCCCAAAATTCATTGAATACTCCTGACCCCAACGCGAGAGATTAACGACATCTTAAGCGCGCCCTGAACGGGCGGTCAACGTCAATGCGCGATGATGGCTAACGGCGGCCGAGGCGGTTCGCGCCCGGCCGCCGGCCATGCTAGTCGATGGATGCCAGCGCGAAGGCTTCGCATCTCGCGTTGGCGAAGGAAAGCAGCGATCAGTGGCATCAGGCGATGGCCTCCCGCCGCGCAGCCTGGCGATTAGGGTACGCAAGGCCGCCAAGAAATCGGCCTCCTCCCGCCAATGGCTGACGCGCCAGCTCAACGATCCTTACGTGGCGCTGGCCAAGCGTGAGGGGCAGCGCTCGCGCGCGGTCTACAAGCTGAAGGAGCTGGATGAGCGCTACAAGCTTTTGTCGCGCGGCGCACGGGTCGTGGATCTGGGCGCGGCGCCGGGTGGCTGGTCGCAATACGCGGCCCAGCGCGTCGGGGCAAGCTCGGGCCAGGGCCGTGTCGTCGCGCTCGACCTTCTCGATATCGAGCCGATCGAAGGCGTCGTGTTCGCCAAGCTGGATTTCCTCGAGGCCGAGGCGCCCCGATGGATCATCGAGGCGCTCGGCGGCAAGGCGGATCTGGTGCTCTCCGACATGGCGGCGAACACCACGGGCCATCGCAAGACGGACCATCTGCGCATCATGGGGCTCGCCGAGGCCGCCGCCGGGTTCGCCCGCGAAGTCCTGGCGCCGGGGGGCGCCTTCGTGGCCAAGGTGCTGCAGGGAGGAACCGAGGGCGCGCTGCTCGCTTCGCTCAAGCGGGATTTCGCCCGTGTGAAGCATGTGAAGCCCGCCGCGAGCCGGGCGGATTCCGCGGAGCTTTACTTGCTGGCGACGGGTTTTCGGGGCGAGGAACAGGCTTCCGGGGGATTGATCGAGGATCGGGATTGAGCGATGCCGCATTGCGTTCTCCCCGTTTCGTGGGGAAAAGATCCGATCAGCGCCTTGCAACCGACCACCGACCCGGGAGCCCCGAGCCATGTCCCGCCTACGCCCGATATCCCCGAAGGACCTGGCGGCGCCGCTCGCCCGCTACAGCCCCGCGGTCGAGGCGCCGGCGGGCGCGAGGCTCGTCTTCGTCTCCGGCCAACTCGGCATCGATGCGAACGGGGAAACGCCCGAGGGCGCGGAAGCGCAGGCGGAGCTCTGCTTCCGGGCGATCAGCGCCATTCTGGCCGAGGCGGGCATGGGCTTGTCGGACATCGTGCGCTTGAACGCCTATGTGAGCGAGCGCGCCTACCTTGCCGACTATATGCGGGTGCGCGACCGCCATGTCGGCGATCCGCCGCCGGCCTCGACCCTGATGATCGTCTCCGGCTTCTCGCGGCCGCAGTTCAAGGTCGAAGTCGAGTGCGTCGCGGCAAAGATGGATCAGTAGAACCGCAACTTGCGGCTTTGTTCGCGAGGCGGATGGGAACCCGCACCGCGACATTCACACCGCGAGATAGCGCTCCCTGACCTCAGTCTCGGCGGCGAGCGTTGCGCTCGTGCCGCTCCAGACCACGCATCCCTTCTCCAGGACGACATGGCGATCGGCTATTCTCATCATGGCGTCGAGGTTCTTGTCGATCAGGAGGATCGACTGGCCTTCGCGCTTGAGGCTGGCGAGCGCCGCCCAGATCTCGTCGCGGGCGAGCGGGGCGAGGCCCTCTGTCGCCTCGTCGAGGATGAGGAGCTTCGGGTTCGTCATCAGGGCTCGGCCGATCGCCAGCATTTGCTGCTCACCCCCCGAGAGCTGCCAACCGAGATGGTTCCGGCGTTCTCGCAACTGCGGAAACAGCGCCCCCACCCTCCGCAGCGTCCAGCGCGGCGCCCCGAAGCGGGAAGCCGCGGTCGCGATCAGGTTCTCTTCGACCGTGAGAGTCGGGAACACCTGGCGGCCCTCGGGGACGAGGCCAATTCCTGCTTGCGCCGCGCGAAATGGCGGGGAACCGGCGAGCTTGCGCCCCTCGAAGGTCACGGCGCCGGCGCTCGGCCGCAACAGACCCATGATGGCTTTCACCATGGTGGTCTTGCCCATGCCGTTGCGGCCCATCAGGGTGACGACCTCACCGCTTTCCACGATAAGATCGACGCCGAACAGCACCCGCGCCGAGTCGTAGCCGGCCTCGAGCTTCTCGACGGTCAGCATTGCGGGATATGGCCCGTCGGTGGCTGGGTCTCGCCGAGATAGGCTGCCCGCACCCGGGCATCGGAGCGCACCGCGTCGGGATCGCCGGTGGCGATCAGGCGGCCATTGACGAGGACGCTGATCCGGTCGGCGAGGGCGAACACCGCCTGCATGTCGTGCTCCACGAGCAGGATGGTGTAGCGCCGCTTCAGGCGTAGCAGCGTCTCGACGAGCCGCGCGCTCTCCTGGGCTCCAGCGCCCGCCATCGGCTCGTCGAGCAGCAGCAGCTTCGGCTGAAGCGCGAGCGCGACCGCCAGCTCGAGTCCGCGCTTCTCGCCATGCGAGAGCGTGTTGGCGATCACATTGGCACGGTCGGCGAGGCCGACGACGGCGAGCATATCCATGGCTTCGCGGTTGAGCGGCTCTTCCGCCGCTGCGTCGCCGAATAGGCGGAAGCTCGTCCCTGAGCGCGATTGCGCGGCGAGCGCGGCATTCTCGAGCACGGTGAAGCGCGGCAGGATGGAGGTGATCTGGAAGGTCCGCGCCAGGCCGCGTCGCGCGCGCGCGTGCATCGGCAGCGCGGTTACGTCCTCGCCGTCGAAGACGATCGAGCCGCTATCGGTCGCGAGCGCGCCGGAAAGCTGATGGATAAGGCTCGTCTTGCCCGCACCGTTCGGTCCGATGAGCGCGTGCAGCTCGCCGCGCTCGATCTCGAGCGTCACGGCGTCAGCGACGCGCAGCGCGCCGAAGCTCTTGGAGAGGCGGTCGAGGGACAGGATCGTCTCAGCCATGCCGGCGGCCCTTTAGCACGCCGATGAGGCCGTCGCGCGCAAACAGGGCCACGAGGACGAGACAGGGCCCGAAGATCACCCGCCAATGCTCGGTGAAGCCCGCCAGGACCTCTTCGGTCAGCACCAGCAGTAGAGCGCCGAGGATCGCGCCGTCGAGCGAAGCCATGCCGCCCAGCATGACCATGATGATGAGATCGCCGGAGCGCTGCCAGGTCATGAAGGCTGGACTGACGAACTCGGATTGCTCGGCCAGCAGAAAGCCGGCGAGCCCGGCCATCATTCCCGATATGGCGTAGGCCGCGAGGCGGAAGGGGTAGGCATCGAAGCCGATGGCCGCCATGCGCGTCTCATTGTCCTTGGCGCCGCGCAATACCCGGCCGAAGCGCGATCGAACGGCCGTTCGTGCGAAGAGGTAGACCGCCAGAAGCAGCGCCAGCACCACGTAATAGAAGACGAGATTGTCGCCGAGCAGGTCGCGCCCCAGGATCGTGGCGCGGCTGGTCAAGGTCAGCCCGTCATCGCCGCCATAGGCCTTGAGGGAATTCGCCACGAAATAGGCCATCTGACCGAAGGCGAGGGTGATCATGATGAAATGCACGCCGCGCGTCTTCAGCGAGATCGCCCCGGTGCCCAGCGCGAACAGGCCGCTCGCGGCGAGCGCGACCCCGAGCCCGGTGAAGGCGTCATCGAGGCCGTTCGCCGTGAGGATGCCTGCCGCATAGCCGCCGATGCCGATGAAGGCGGCGTGGCCGAAGCTCACCAGCCCGCCATAGCCCAGCACGAAATCCAGTCCGATTGCCGCGATGGCGAAGATCATGCAGCGCGTGAACAGGGCGAGCACATAGCGCTCGGCGCCTATGAGGCCGAGAAGCGGCGCCAAGGCGAGGAGCGCGAACAAGATCGCCGGCGCGGCGATCCGCGCGAGGCTCGCATGGGCAAGACGCGCCGCGGGCGTCTGCACGCTCAGTTCGCCCATAGCCTCACCGCCGCGTCGGGAACAGGCCGGCGGGGCTGAAGAACAGCACCGCCGCCATCAATATGTAGATCAGCATCGAGGCGAGCGCCGGCCCCGCCTGATTGGCCGCGGAGGACGACAGCACCGTCCGCAAGATGTCGCTCGCGAAGGAACGGCCGAGCGTGTCGACGAGGCCGACGAGCAGCGCGGCGATGAAGGCGCCGCGGACCGAGCCGATGCCGCCGATGACGATGACGACGAATGCGAGGATCAACAGATTATCGCCCATATTGGGCTCGACCGCGAGGATGGGCGCGACCATCGCGCCCGCAAACCCCGCGAGCATGGCCCCGAGGCCGAAGATGGCCGTGAACAAGCGTCCGATATCGACGCCGAGGGCCGAGACCATGGGCGCGTTCGAGGCGCCGGCGCGCACCAGCATGCCGATGCGGGTATGGTTGACGACCCCATAGAGCAGGATGGCGACGCCGATCCCGGCCGCGATGATGGCGAGCCGATAGACTGGATAGAGGAGCCCCGGCATCAGCGGGATAGAGCCCGAGAGCGCCTCCGGTATCGGCAGGCTCAGCGATGTGGGGCCCCAGATCATCCTGACGGCCTCGTTCAGGAAAAGGATGACGCCGAAGGTCGCCAGCACCTGATCGAGATGGTCGCGCCCATAGAGATGGCGGAAGACGGCGATCTCGAGCATGAGGCCGAAAGCCATCGCGGCGGCGAGCGCCAGCACGAGCGACACCAGGAAGTTCTGCGTCAGCCCATAGGCGGCGACGGCGAAATAGGCGCCGAGCATATATTGCACGCCGTGCGCCAAGTTGATGAAGTCCATCACCCCGAAGACAAGCGTAAGCCCCGCCGCGATCAGGAAAAGCAGGACGCCGAGCTGCAGGCCGTTCAGGGTCTGCACCGCCAGGAGGGCCGTCGACATGATCGGTTGCGACCCTCCTGATCCCGCCGGCGCCAGTCATCTTGAGCCCAACGTCTTCGTAGCATCAAGCCGGCGCGGCGCAAAAGGCTCATACGCGCAAGCCCCTTCGGCGCAGCAGGTGGAATGGCGACCCTCACTGCCGATATCTGCGCCAGATGGCGCCGACCAGGTCCGAATAGTCATCGCTCCAGACGCGCGTGCCTGCCGAGGAGGCCGAAGCCCAGCCTGCGGCCGTCGGGGCAATTCCGGTATCTTGCGGCTGGCGGGCGAGCACGGCGACCTCGGCCTGGGAATGCATCGTTCTCTCGGTATCGACGGGCGACTGATCGCGTTTCCAGAGCATGACGAGGCCGTTCGCCTCGGCGGAGGCGGCGAGAACGGAGCCGAGCTCGATATTGCGGTTCGAGATATTGAAGATGAGGGCGCCATCCGGCGCGAGCTTGGTCACATAGAGCGCCACCGCCTCCTTCGTCAGGAGATGAGCCGGCACCGCATCGGAAGAAAACGCGTCGATCACGACGAGGTCATAGCCCGGTCGCTCTTCGGCGATGGTCAGGCGGGCGTCGCCGAGGCGGATTGCGGCGTCGGGCGCGCAGGACGAGAGGTAATGGAATAGCGACGCATCGGTCGCGAGCCGCACGACCTCCGGGTCGATTTCGAAGAAGCGCCAATCCTCCCCCTCATGGCGGTAGCAGGCGAGCGTGCCGACGCCGAGCCCGATGATGGCGACGCGCGGAAGCCTGCCTTTGGCTCCGCGCGCCGCCGCGATCGCCTCCGCCAGCGGACCGCCCGGATAATAATAGGTCAGCGGCTCGAGAGGGCCGGAAACGGGCCTCCCGTCATCGTCGAGGATGCGCTCCGCGCCATGGATGGTGGTGCCGTGGATCAGCGCCCTGAACCGGCCCCCCTCTCCATAGGGCATGGCTTTCATCACTCCGAAGAAGGAGCGCGCGAAGACCGACTGGCCCGATCCTGGCTGATAGGCCTGCGTCAACGCGAGCAACAGCACAGTCAGCGCCAGGAGCCGGACGGGCCTCGCATGCTGCAGCATCGCCAGGCAGGCGAATAGCGCCGTGACGGCTCCGAGGGAGATCTCGGCCCGTGGTGGAATATCGATGTGCAGGACGAGACCGGGAACGAGCAGCAAGAATCCAGCGAGCACGACCGGCAGGCCTTCGCTCGCCCAGATGTGTGGCGGCTGCGAGAGCAAGGCCGGACGCGCCAGCAGCGTCGCGACGATCAGCAGCGGATATTCGAATACCGTGACGAAGAGATGCGGTGCGAGGAGTGCCGCGAAGCCGCCACCGAGGACGCCGCCAAACGACATCCAGACGTAAAAGCCCGTGAGATGGGCAGCGCTCGGGCGCCGGCGGTAGAGCTCTCCGTGGCAAATCATCACCAGGACGAAGAACCCGCCGAGATCGATGGCGGCGGCGACGAACACGTTCAGGCGCGTCGAGATCGCGAACAGGCAGGCGAGGATGGCGATCACCGCCGGCTGGATGCGCAGCAAGGCCGCGTGGGGGATAAGGGGCTGCTCCTTGAAGACGAGCACGAAAGTCAGGAGGAACAAGGCGAGCGGCAGCACCCACAAGAACGGGGCCGAGGCGATGTCGGTCGAGATATGCACCGTCACGGCGACCAAGAGCGCCGACGGTATGAAGGCGAAGACGCACCAGGCGCAGCGGTCGCGCCAGCTCGGGGCCTCGTCGGCCGGCTCGATCGCGGCTTGCGGGGCGGCGATGCGGTTCGGGGGCGCAAAACTGAGCGCCAGCCCGGCGCATAGCGCGATCGCGGCCGCCAAGGCGACATAGCCGCCCGTCCAGGCGAGCGATTGCTCGCGCAAGGCGAGGCTGGGCTCGAGGATGAGCGGATAGGCCAACAGCGCCGCGAAGGAGCCGAGATTCGAGGCCGCGTACAAGAAATACGGATCATCGGCATGCGAATGACCGCTTCGCGCGAACCAGGATTGCAGCAATGGCCCGTTCGCCGAGACGGCGAATAGCGGCAGGCCGACCGAGGCGCCGAACAAGCCGATCAACCAGATCGGAGCCCCGTCCACGGGCGGATGGCCGAAGCCCTGCGAAACCGCGATGGGCATGGCGGTGAAGGCGGTCGCCAGCACCGCGGCATGCACCGCGACCGCGAGCCTGAGGGGGAGATGGCGCATCAGGAGATGGGCGTAGACGTAGCCGAGCAGCAGAATGGCCTGGAAGAACACCATGGCGACCGACCAGACGCCCGGCGATCCGCCGAGCCGCGGCAGCACCATCTTGGTGAACATCGGTTCCGCCGAAAACAGCAAGAGCGCGGAGAGGAACAAGGATGAGGCGAATACCCATAGCGTCGCCGTCGGGAGCGGCGAGCCGAGTGTCCGGGGCGAACGCGAAAGCTCGATCGATGCCATATCCGAAGAACCCTCTGGCGGTCCTGAGATAGGCGGGAGCGGTTAATGCAAGATGAGGACGAGCCGCCGGAGGCTTCAGAGCGGCATCGGCGCGTCGAACGCTTGTCCTCCGGAATAGGAACAAAGATTATCGCCGGCGATGTCCGAATCCTGCCCGCTGGCGCGTCGATGCATCGAGGAGGCGCGCTTTCGCGCTTCTCGACCAATGAGAGGATGGCCATGAACTACACCCTTTTGCTCTATCAGAGCCCGGCCGATTTTGCGGCCCGCACCGATCCGAAGAAGCGGCAAGCTTTCCTGGGGAGCTTTCGGCCCTACATGAAAGCGCTCACCGATGCGGGCGTCGTCGTGGCCGGTGCCGGCCTTCAGCCTCCGGAAGGCGCCACCACCGTGAAGCAACGCAACGGCCAACGGCATGTCCGGGACGGGCCGTATGCCGACACCAAGGAACAGCTCGGCGGCTTCATCGTCATCGATGTGTCTGACCTCGATACTGCGCTCGATTGGGCGGCTCGCTTTCCGACCGACGGCGGCGGGGTCGAGGTCCGGCCCAATCTGCCGCCGATGGACTAAAGGCTGGCCATGGAGGCGCGGCGCGCGCTCGAACAGGCGGCGCGCGATTCCTACGGCCGCCTGGTGGCGTTCCTCGCCGCGCGCACGCGCGATGTGGCGGCCGCCGAAGATGCGCTCGGCGACGCCTTCCGCGCGGCGCTGGAAACATGGCCGCTGACCGGCGTACCGGAAAAGCCCGAGGCGTGGTTGGTCACTGCGGCGCGGCGGCGGCTGATCGATGGCGGCCGCCATGCCCGCGTTCGTGACGAGGCCGCGCTGACCTTGCTCGCGATGGCGGAGGAAGCAACGCAGCGACCGAACAGCGACACCATGTTCCCCGACGAGCGGCTGAAGCTCATGTTCATCTGCTCCCATCCAGCGATCGAGGCCAGCGCGCGCACGGCCCTCATGCTGCAGACCGTGCTGGGGTTGGACGCGACGCGGATTGCGTCGGCATTTCTCGTTCAGCCTTCCGCGATGGGCAGGAGGCTCGGCCGCGCCAAAACCAAGATCCGCGATGCGGGCATTGGCTTCGAAGTGCCGGAAGCGAAGGAACTGCAACCGCGCCTCGACGCCGTGCTGGAAGCGATCTATGCGGCCTATGGCAGCGGCTGGGACGATTTCGCGGGCGCCGATCCGCGCCGCAAGGGATTGGCCGCGGAAGCGATCGATCTCGGCCGGCTGCTCCTGCGGTTCATGCCGGCGGAACCCGAAGTGCGGGGGCTGGTCGCGCTCATGCTGCATTGCGAGGCGAGACGCGACGCGCGACGCAGCGAAACGGGACGCTACATCCCGCTCTCCGAGCAGGATCCGGCGCGCTGGTCGCGGCCCGTGATCGATGAGGCCGAGCATTTGCTCCTCACCGCCCATCACGCCAACCGCATCGGCCGTTTCCAATTGGAAGCCGCGATCCAGTCGGTGCATGCGCGACGCGCGGTGACCGGCGATACCGACTGGGAGGCCCTTGCGCTGCTTTACGAGGGACTGGTTCGCATCGCGCCCGCCATCGGCGCGCTGGTCGGCCGCGTAGCAGCCGTCGCTGAAGCACGCGGCGCCGAGGCGGGATGGGCGCTGCTCGAGGCCATCCCGGCCGGGGCAGTCGACAGCTACCAATCCTACTGGGCGCTAGCCGCCCATCTCCTCAGGCGCATGCGGCGCACCGATGAGGCTCTGGCTGCCTATAACCGCGCCATCGGGTTGTGCGAGGATCCGGCAATCCGTGAGTTCCTGGCACGGCAGGCAAGTCATATCGTCAGCTAAGACCGAGCGCCCTCGCTCTTTGTTTTTCCGCACTGTCCGCGGCGAACCGGAGGGTCTTTTCCCGGAAATGCCTTAGATCTCGCCCAGCGCCTCGCGGCGGTGGCGGTCGAGCTCGGCGCTGTAGCGGCGCAGCACATGGGCTTCCGTGAGCAAGCCGACGATGCGGCGCGCGTCGCGCGTGTCGACGACCGCGATCGATTCGGATTCCAGGCGATCGAACTCGCGGGCCGCATCCTTGGCGTTCATGGAGGGCAACAGCATGTCGCCTCGCTGATAGGCGAGGTCGTCTATCAGCCCGGCGGAACCCAGCGTGTCGAGCTCATGGGAATGCACGGTGGCGACCTCGACGAGACCGGCATAGCGGCCGGCCTCGTCGGCCGCGATCACGGTCTTGGCCGAGCCGAGCGGAAAATTCTCGCGGAACGCCTCGAAGCTCATATTGTTGCGCACGATCGGCGCGTCGCGCCGCATCAGGCTGTCGACCGTGAGCGACCTGATCCAGCCGACGTCGTGGGCGCTGCGGATCGATTCGCCGCGCAGATGGAAGCGCCATGTGGCGAAGGAATAGCCGAAGGTCTCGCGCGCCGTGAGCGAAGCGGCGAGCACGCACAGCATTACCACGCCGGCCATGCCGAAATCGCCGGTCGCCTCGAGCGCCAGCACGATCATCGTCAGGGGCGCGCCGATGATCGCGGCCGCAAGGCCGCTCATCGCCGCGACGGCGAATAGCGGGACCGCCTCGGGGGTGGTGATGCCGCCGAGCACCAGCAAGCCGCCATAGAGCTTGCCGAGCACGATGCCCAGGAACAACGAGGCAAAAAACAGGCCGCCGCGAAATCCCACTCCGATCGAAACGGCCGAGGCGAGCGATTTCAACACCACGAGCAGCGCCAGGAAGGACAAGGTCTGGTCGGCGCGGATGGCGAGCTGCAGCGCTCCGTGCCCAGCCGAAAGCACCTGGATCGTCACTTGGGCCAGAGCCCCCAGGAACAAGCCTCCCAGCGCCGGGCGCAACCAGACGGGAATCCAGGCCTGGCGCAGCGTCTGCTCGACGAGGGTGACGAGCCGCATGATCAGGATGCCCGTGCCGGCGCAGATGACGCCGAGCATCAGCATCAGCGGGTAATGGTTGAAATCGATGCTCGGAACCGGGATCGCCACCACGAAGGCCGGTTGCCAAAGCACGCGGGCGACCAACGTGCCCATGAAGGCCGCGACCGCGACCGGCGCGAGCGTCGCGATGGTATAGAGGCCGATGATCAATTCGAAGGCGTAGGCGGAGGCTGCGAGCGGTGCGTCGAAGGCCGCCGCGATGGCGCCTGCGGCGCCGCAACCGACCAGTGTGCGCAGATCGTTGCGGCGCAACCCGAAGAACTGGCCGAGCCGCGAGGCGATGCCAGACCCGATCTGGGTGTAGCCCGCCTCGAGCCCGACCGAGGCGCCGGCGCCGTTCGAGATCACATTCTGGATGGCGACGACGAAGCTGTCGGTGAGCGACAGCCGCCCGCCATGCAGCGCGTTCGCCTCGATCGGGTCGACCGGAATGCGTTCGCGCCATTGCGAATAGGCCCATAGGACCGCGCCGAGGACGAGGCCGCCGATGGCGGGCGCCAGCAACGAGGGTAGCAGCGGGATGTTCGGTGCGCCGCTGATGCCCGTATGCCAGGTGACGTGAAAGACGATGCGATGGATCACCGAGACGATGTAGGACATGCCGCAGACCAGGCCGCCGGCGAGGCCGCCGGCGACGGCCGCGAGCGCAGTGAGCCAAACCTCGCTGGTGCGCACCAGGGCGCGCAGATACTCTGGCGCGCGACGCAAGCTGACAGGCGCACGCGAAATGGCGCGGCCCGCGGCGGTGACTCGCGCCTGGATATTCGAGCGCGCATTGTGGGCAGCGTCGAAGTTCATCGCCGTCAAAACATGACCCAGGGCGGAGCCCCACGGCCCACCCGTAAATCGCCACCCGCTCCTAAGCGGTTTCTCTCATTTGTTACAACGACTTTTATGAACAGCGAGTGACCGCGTTGCGGCGTGATTGCGACATACTTTCCAATTTCTGTGAACGCCGCCATGGCGGATCCGAGCCCAGCCGAACCGGTCCGCGGGGCGCCGCTCGCCAACGCGTCCGTCCGGCCGATGCTTTGCCGCCACTCGATTTGATGCAAAGCAGGACGGTCCTCGACCATATTCGGCACAACCCGGGAGGAAAGGTCACCGCCATGCAAGATTGGCGCCTGGAGGGGGCGAGTGGAGGATAGCGAATGGAAGAAGGCAGAGGGGCGAATGGCGAGTAGCGAGTAGCGAACAGAGGGAAGGGGCGACGGCGCCGGTGCGCTCCACTCGCTATTCGCCCTTCAGGCGGGCCGTCACCTCGATCTCGACCTTCATCTCGGGCTTCAGCAGAGCGGCGACGACGATGATCGTCGAGGCCGGCCGGATCGAGCGGAGATGCTCGCCGCAAACCCGAAGCACCGGCTCCTGGTAGCTCGTATGGGTGACGTAATAGGTGGCGCGCACGATCGACTCCATCCCCGAACCGGCGTCGGCGAGCACCTTGGCGATCGTAGCGAAGCAGTTTTGCGCCTGCGCCGAGACATCCTCCGGCATGTGCATGCTGGCATAGTCATAGCCGGTGGTGCCGGCGACGAAGACGTAGTCGCCGTCGACGACCGCCCGCGAATAGCCATAGCTCAATTCGAAGGGCGAGCCGGTCGAGATCAGGCGGCGCTTGGTCATGGGAGGTCCTCGCTTTGCTCACCTCCTCGATGCAGGAGTTTCAAGCGGCCGGCAACACCCCTATCCAGCTTTTTGGGCGCGCCGATATCGGCGACTTGCGCAGAGCGGCCAATCAGTTCAGGAGGCGAGAGTCTCGAGGGTCGAACGGGTGGTGGAGGCAGGTTTCGCCTGGACGCGGCGGATCGGCTCGACCTTTGCATCCCGGGCGATGCGGAAACGGCCGACGAGACGTGCCAATTCCTCCGCCTGCTGAGCCAGCGAACGCACCGCAGCGGTCGATTGCTCGACCATGGCCGCGTTCTGCTGGGTCATCTGATCCATCTGGTTCACGGCTGTATTGACCTGCTGCAGCCCCGTGGATTGCTCTTGGGCGCCGGTCGCGATGCTGGACACCACCGTCTTGATTTCCGCTACATTTGACACGAGCCGCGTCAGCGCTTCGCCGGTTTCGGAGACGAGCTCCACGCCCTGTTTGACCTGTGAGGTCGAGGTCGAGATCAATCCCTTGATCTCCTTGGCGGCCTGCGCCGAACGCTGGGCCAAGGCGCGGACCTCGGTGGCGACGACCGCGAATCCGCGGCCAGCTTCGCCTGCACGTGCCGCCTCGACCCCCGCGTTCAAGGCCAGCAGATTGGTCTGGAAGGCGATCTCGTCGATCACCCCGATGATCTGGGTGATTTGCTTCGCGGATGTCTCGATCCCGTTCATCGCCGCGATCGCTCTCTGAACGATGTCGCCGCTCTGCTGCATCTCGGACTGAGCGGTGGAGACGACATCGCGTGCATGGCCAGTGCCCTCGGCGGTCTGCTTTATCGTCGCGGTGATCTCGTCGAGGGAGGCGGCCGTTTCCTCCAGGCTCGCGGCCTGCTGCTCGGTGCGGCGTGACAGATCGTCAGCAGCAGTTCTGATCTCGTCCGTTCCCGAATGGATGGCTTGCGTATTGGAGGCAATGATCAGCATGGTCGACTGCAGTTTCTCGACCGACATGTTGAAGTCGAGGCGCAGCTTCTCGGTCTTGGGCGCGAACGGCGTTTCTATGCGGTACACCAGGTCGCCGTCGGCGAACCTCCCTAGACCGTCGCCTAGCGCCGTGATCGCCATTTGGTCCTGACGAGCCTCATCGGCCTTCTCGGCCTCGCGCGCGGCCCGCTGCTCCTCCGCCACACGGCGCTGCTCGACGGCATCGGCTTCCAATCGCACCTTTTCGATCGCGGCTCGCTTGAAGGAGAGAACCGCATCGGCCATCGATCCGATCTCGTCCTTGCGGCCGACTGCCGGGACCTCCACGGCATTGTCGCCTGCGGCCAGACGTTCCATCGCCGCCACCATCGCCGATAGCGGCCGAGAGATGGACCGCATGGTCATGAGTCCAAGGGCGATAATGGCCGCAATCAGAAGCGTGGTCATCGTCGACGCCACGATCAACTGGTTGGTTGCGGAACCGAGCGCGGTCTCGGCACGCTGCACGACTCTTTGCAGCAATTGATCTTGAATCGCCTTCAGGAGATCGACTCGGGCCGAAGCAGCCTTGAACCAAGCTCCACTTTCGAGGACTGCGACCCTTTCCCCAGGCCTGGTCGCAAGGATGGCCTGCCGATAGCGATCGACCTCGGTAGCGTCCTGGGCCTTCATCCTGGCCGTATAGTCGTCTCGAATATCGGCGGGTGCATAAATCTCGAAGAGTTTGACGAATTCGCGCTCCTCATCCGCCATGCCGGCGAGCCGGTTGAGCAGTTCAACGTTGAATGCGCCGGCGGACAGCCCGGCCGCACCGGTTGCGCGGCTCACGCCAGCCTTCTCACCAGCTGCCTGTAGGTAGCTCAGTGCGAGCGAGAAGTTCTTTACGTCCGAATGATCAGCCTCGCGGATAATCACGAGCGACACGTCGAGAATACGCCCAATGATCTCGGTATATTGCTTTGTCGATTCGATCGGTGAAACTGCCTGGCTCGAAACGGAGGCCCGCAATTTCTCCAAGCCATCGACAGTGGCGAATGCGCCCTGCACTTGCTCGGCGACATTATTTCCCAACTGAGCCACGAGCCGATCATCGGAGTAGGCGGCAAGAAGCTTCCGCTTGGCGTCGGAATCCTGACGCTGCACTGCCAACTCCTGACCATACTGAGCGCCCTTCGAGCCCAAGAACAAAGCGGAACGCCCGCGTTCGAGTTGAAGGCTGCCGACCAGTCCAGTAAGGGTTTGAATGACCGTACTTCCGACGAGTAGACGCCGCATCTGTGCGGCGGTCGCCCATCGGTCGGTGACGATCCATCCTGCCAGCCCCGTGAGCGCCATCACCGGCAACAGAACAAGGATCAGAATCCGCTTCGATATCGACATGGTCTGCCACCTACGCCACCCTATTGCAGGGCATCGATGGCACCCGTCTACGACAGACTATCTAAAATCTTCATAATGCGGAATTCCCGAGATGGCCGCCGATCCCAAGCCGATTCCAAGTTCGAGTTGCCTCGATTCGGCTTTACCGGCAGGCCTGAAGGTCGTCGCTCATCGCCGCTCCTCGGCGACCATCGAAAAGGCTGATCATTCGCAAGCCGCCGCCGGCGGGGAGGAGATCCGACGAAGCTTCGGATCGAGGCCCTCCTCGCCCGATGCATCGCGAGGCCCGGACTCGTTTGGTGTCCCGTGACGCGAAATTAGGCAAAGAACCCGCGAATCCCAAGTATCCCGACCAGCGCGGTCCAATAGCAGCCGATTTGTATTAAAATCTTGGCCCAATCACAGGGTTGGCTAAGCTTTTGGTAACAGAAATGTGGAAGATTGTCCGCATGACAGGTTGGGCTTGCGGCATAGGCAGCAAACCCAGAGGCATGATGCCGTCCTGCCGTACGGGTGGAACCCCGGATGTCCCTAAAGACCTCCTGCGTATCCGGGGTAGTTCCATGCCGAGCATCTGAGCATTGCCGAGACATGAGCTGACTTGGTCCTCGTCCGGAGGGCCGTGATACCGCTATCGCGAGTCGGCAGCTCAGAGGTCGATCCTCACACATCCCACCCCTCAATCTGCGCGCTCGGCGACGCTGGCATGCGAGGACGCCTGGCGCCGCCCTGAGCAAGTGCCGATTCCCATGATCGATGGACCCCCAAAAGCGAGGGAAGTGTAGTCCTATGACACCGAGCAACATGAAGACCGGCGGCCGGCGCCTGTTCAAGACGATCCGCGCCCGGCTCGCGGCCGTGGTCGCCCTGTTCGCCATTGCGCTCGTAGCCATCGTGGCGGCGCTCACTTGGATGGAGGCGGATGCGATCTTCACCGCCCGCCGCGACCAGCTCAAGACCGTGTCGCAGGTGGCCTACAAGGTCATCGAGCAGCAATACCAGGAGTTCAAGAACGGCAAGATCGGCGAAGCCGAGGCGCAGGAGCGCGCCAAGGCCGCCGTGCGCGCCGTGCGCTACAATATCGACGATTACTTCTTCGTCCAAAGCGACAATGTCGTAACGATCGTCAACGGTGCCCGTCCCGATCGGGAAGGATTGGATGGAACCAAGACAGTCGACCCCACCGGCAAATACTACACCTTGGAGATGCACAAGCTCGCTGCGGAGAAGGGCGAAGGGTTCGTCGATTATTTATTCGCCAAGCCTGGTGCGTCGCTGGACCACCCCTCGCCGAAGCTGTCCTACGTCAAGTGGTTCGCTCCTTGGAAGTGGACGCTCGGCACCGGCGTCTACATCGACGACATCAGCTCCCAAATCTGGCAGAGGGTCTACGTCTC
>JBIOEJ010000097.1:0-23103 GCA_044445965.1 Hyphomicrobiales bacterium | reverse complement strand
CTCCCTCATCGCCTCATCCCTGATCATCCCCCATTCGCGATCCCCCGTCCCTCCATCCCCTTCATCCGCCCTCCCGACACAGGGCTTTCATCCGCGCAGGATTTGGTGTATCGGGCGCCTTCCTGAATTTCCCGATCGTCCGGGCCGCGCGGCGGAGCGCCGTGCCGCGGCCGGCCCTCAATGGCTGTTGGAGCTCGTCATGGCCGTTCCGAAAAGAAAGACCTCCCCCATGAAGCGCGGCCAGCGCCGCTCGGCGGACGCGCTGGCGCGCCCCACCTATGTGGAGGACAAGGATTCGGGCGAATTGCGCCGCCCGCACCATATCGACCTGAAGACGGGCATGTATCGCGGCCGCCAGGTGCTCAAGGCCAAGGCGTCCTGAGCGCCAAGTCTACCTGAGCTAAGGCTCTCCTGAGCTAAGGCTTTCCTGAGCGGGCCGGAATCCGGCCCTCGCCGATCCGCACCGGCCCGGCGATTGGCGAAGTAGCGCGATGGCAGTTGTGTCTCGCGCCACCCTGGCATGCGTTTTCGCGGCAGCTGATCGGCATGTCTCGCCGGTAATTCCGGCGGCGCAAAGCGTTCGGCGCCCCCGTGCGGAAGGTCTTCGAGGCCGGATATCCGGGTTTTTAGCGATAGTTTTTGCAATTTGGCCTGGAATGTGGTAGATGTTCACTTCCAGGTAACGATTTTGGTCGGCCGCGACGGCTCTGCGACATCGTTTCGAAAGGAACCATGAACGGCGCGGGATCCCTCTCGCGCCAGTTTTGGTCTGACCGCGGCCAGGATCGTTATTTCGAGCGACCCTACGAGAACCCTGACCATAAGCGCCCGATCGGTGCCGCAGTGGCGGCTTTCGCCCGTGCGCACCATCAAGGCACCCGGCCAGGGACACCCGGCCACACCCAGGAGGCAACGACAGTTATGTCTGCGAAAAAGGCGGTTCAAAGGCACGGTTTCAAGACCGGCGAGCATGTGGTCTATCCGGCGCACGGTGTCGGGCAGATCATGAGCATCGAGGAACAGGAGATCGCAGGCTTCAAGCTCGAGCTGTTCGTGGTGACCTTCGACCAGGAGAAGATGACGCTTCGCGTTCCGACGGCCAAGGCCACGAGCGTCGGCATGCGCAAACTGTCCGAGGGCGCCGCCGTCGACAGGGCGCTGGAGATGCTCAAAGGCCGCCCGCGCATCAAGCGCACCATGTGGTCGCGGCGCGCCCAGGAATACGAGGCGAAGATCAATTCCGGCGACCTCGTCTCGATCACCGAGGTGGTGCGCGATCTCTACCGCAGCGACGCGCAACCCGAGCAGTCCTACAGCGAGCGCCAGCTCTACGAGGCAGCGAGCGACCGCCTGGCGCGCGAGATCGCGGCGGTGCACCGCGCCTCCCATGACGAGACGCTCAAGCTCATGGGGTCCTTCCTGCAAAAGGGACCACGCCGGGGGCCGAAAGCGGCCGAGGCGGAAGCCGAGGAAGCGCAGGACCAGGCGGCCTGAGGAAACCCGGCCACGGAATGGGAGATACGCTCCCTTCGTGATCGAAAGGCGGCCCGCGAGGCCGCCTTTTTGATGGGCCACGGCAAGGCCGCCTGTCGCGCCGCGTTTCCGGTGGAGGTCGGAACGCCGCCCGGCCGCCACCCTTGAATTACCGCCATCATCGCGCGACAAGGGCATCATGCCCTCAGGCCCGCTCTTTCTCCCACTCGTCATCGCCAGCGCTCTCCTGATGGAGAACATCGACGGCACCGTGATCGCGACCTCGCTGCCCGCGATCGCCGCCGATCTCGACGTGAGCCCGATCAATCTGAAGCTCGCCTTCACCTCCTATCTCCTGACGCTCGCCGTGCTGATCCCGATCAGCGGCTGGTGCGCAGATCGCTTCGGCTCGCGCACCGTGTTTCGCACCGCGATCGGCGTCTTCACTCTCGGCTCCATCGCCTGCGGTTTCACCACGACGCTCTACGGCTTCGTGGCGGCGCGCGCGCTGCAGGGAGCGGGCGGTGCCATGATGGTCCCGGTCGGCAGGCTGATCCTGCTGCGGACCGTGCCCAAGAGCGACCTGGTGCGCGCCCTCACCTATCTGACCATGCCGGCCCTGATCGGGCCGGTGTTCGGCCCGATGCTCGGCGGCTTCATCACCACCTATTTCCATTGGCGCTGGATCTTCTGGATCAACGTGCCGATCGGCATGGTCGGCATCGCGCTCGCGACGCGCTTCATCCCGCAGCTGCGGGAGGACGGCCGTCCTCCACTCGACCTCGTCGGCTTCGCGCTCTCGGGGCTCGGGCTGTCGACCTTGGTCTTCGGCCTCACCGCGGCGGGCGGGCAGGTCATGCCCGCCTTGCCGGATGCCGGACTGATCGTGGGGGGCGCCGTCCTCATGTGCCTCTATGTGAGGCATGCGGGCCGCGTCGAGGCGCCGATCCTCGACCTCAAGCTCCTGGCGCTCCGCACCTATCGGACGAGCGTGATCGGCGGCTTCTTCTTCCGCGCCGGCGTCGGGGCGATCCCGTTCCTCCTGCCGATGATGCTGCAAGTCGGCTTCGGGCTGACGCCCTTCGAATCGGGCTCGCTCACCTTCGCCTCGGCGGCAGGCGCGCTGTGCATGAAGTTCACCGCGGGCCCGATCCTGCGGCGCTTCGGCTTCCGGCGCGTGCTGGTGTCGAATGCAATCATCAGCGCCTTGTTCCTCGCCGCCTCGGCGCTGTTCACCGCGACGACGCCGCATCTCGCGATCTTCGCCGTGCTGCTCACCGGCGGGTTCTTCCGCTCGCTGCAATTCACCAGCCTCAACGCTGTCGCCTATGCGGATGTGCCGCACGAGGCGATGAGCCGGGCCTCGAGCTTCTCGAGCGTCTCGCAGCAGCTTTCGGGATCGGTCGGCATCGCCTTCTCGGCCCTGGTGCTGCAAGGCATGCAGACGGCCCGCGGAGATCACCTGATCCATGTCGGGGACTTCAGCGTCGCTTTCGTGCTCGTGGCCATCTTGACGGGATCGTCCGTGCTGATGAATTTCCGCCTGGAGCGCGATGCCGGCAATGAGGTGTCCGGCTATGTGCCCGCGCGGGCGAGCCGCCGCCTCGCCTCCTAATAAACATAGAGGAACACCGACCGCATGACAGCCGATACAGCAACCCTGGCGCAGGCCCTGATCGAGGCGCGCCGGCTGGGCAGGCTCGCGACCTTCGCGCCGGAGATGGTGCCCGCGAGCGTCGCCGAAGCCATGCGCGCGCAAGAGATGGTCGCGGAGGCGACCGGCGCCTCCGTCGCCGGATGGAAAGTCGGCTATACGCCGGAGGAGGTCCCGGTCGCCGGCCCGCTCTTCGGCAATGCCGTCTATCGCAACGGCGCGGCGCCGCGCCTCGGGCCGAGCGGCAAGAGCGGCATCGAGGTCGAGATCGCGCTGCGTCTCGGCAGGGATCTACCGCCGCGTCCGGGCCGGCCCTATAGCCGCGCCGAGATTTTGGACGCGTCGCAGGCGATGCTGGCCGGCGTCGAGATCGTCGAGACGCGCTTCCCGAGTCCACCGAAGCCGCCCTTCCTCACCCTGCTCGCGGATAATATCAGCAATGGCGGTTATATCTGCGGGCCGGACATCCGGGATTTCCGAAAGCTCGACCTCGAGCGTCTGCGCTGCCGGCTCTCGGTCGACGGCCGTGTCGTTCATGAGGGCGTCGGCGGCCATGCCAAGGGCGATCCCCTCATTCCGGTCATCGACTATGCCAGCCGCCCCTGCGATCTGCTGGGGGGTCTCAAGGCCGGCCAGGTCGTGACCACGGGCACGCTGAGCGGCTGCCCCTATTTCGAGGGCGCCTGCCGCATCGCGGCGGAGATCGACGGGCTGGGCAGCGTGGCGTTCGAGATCAAGGGGTGAGGGCCCCGCCTCTCCCCTTGCGGGAGAGATCGACGCCGAGCTCTGGCGAGGGGTCGGCAGAGGTTTGCGCCGACCCCCCGGTCACGTGGAACTTACCCTTGGGCGTGCCGGAGGCACGACCCGAGGGCTCGACGGTCCTTTCCCGCAAGGGGAGAAATGAAGGCGCGTTTGCCCCCTCTATCGATCGGTCGAGCCGCTCGGCAATCGCCGCGACGCCGGCCTCGAAGGAGAAGGCGCGCGCGAATTTTTCGCGCGCCGCCCGGCCGAGCTCGCTGCGCCTTGCCGGATCGCCCAGCAGCGCCGCCATGGCGCGGCCGAGCGCCGCCGGATCGTCCGGCGCGACCAGAACACCCTCATGTCCATCCTCGATGAATTCCGGCACGGCCGCGTAATTCGTCGACAGGATCGCCATCGCCTGCGATGCAGCCTCGAGGATGACATTGGGAAGACCGTCGCGATCCCCATTCTCGCCTTCCCGGCAAGGCAGGACGAACAGATCCGCTGCCCTCAGCGCCGCCACCACCTGATCTTGGGTGAGCGCACCGGCGAAAGTGACGCGGTCGGCGATGCCGAGCGCGACGGCGCGGCGGCGCAATTCGTCCTTCAATTCGCCCGTGCCGATGACGGTCGCGCGCCAATGCAAATGGGCAGGCAAGCCCGCCGCCGCCTGAAGCAGCGTGTCCAAGCCCTTCTTGGCCACCAGGCGACCGATCGAGAGCAGCAAGACGGGAACGTCCGGATCCGTGCCGTCGCGCCACGAGCGGGTCAGGGGCGGAGGCGGCATGCGAGAGGGATCGACGCCGTGATAGACGAGCGCCAGGCGCTCGCGATCCTCGGGCGCCGCGACCCGCACGAGCTCGTCGAAGCCTTGGCGGGTGCAGGTCACGCCCCATTGCGCAGCGGCGATCTTCTCGCGCTTTTCCCAATCCGGCGTCGTCCAGATGTCCTTGGCATGCGCCGAGAAGGAAAGGCTCCGCCCGGTGAGCATCGCGGCATAACGCGCGACCGAGGCCGGCGTGTGCAGGTAATGGACGTGCAGATGGCGGATGGCGGGATCGATCTCCCGAGCGAGCACCCAGGCCTGGCCGAGACGACGTGCGCGACCGGGGGTGAAGTCGCGCGCAAGGTCGCGGAAGAACACGCCGAGCATCTGCCAGAACCCCGGCAGCCGCACCGCGTGCACGAAGCCGCGCAGGACGCGCAGCGGCGCGTGGTAGAGATATTCCGGCAGATAATGGGGCTTGGCTCGCACCAATCGGTTGAGGGCATGTACGGCGCCATCGGCCGGATAGCGCAGCGCCCAGATGTCGATCGTGAAGCCGTGCCGCTCGAGTGCCAGCAATTCCTGCGTGATGAAGGTCTCGGAGAGGCGCGGATAGCCCTTGACGATCACGGCCAGTCGTTTCGGCGCGCTCGATGGCGGCGTCGCAGCCCGAGGCTGCACGGAGTTGTTCAGGCGACCACTTCCCCGTAGCGCCGGTCGGGCGCATCGGCCATCGGGCGACGCGTGAGCCACTCTTCGCTGGCTTCGACGATGGTGTCGAGGCCGTCGAGGAGCCCCGCGACATAGGCTTCCGAGGGACGCGGGCTGCGCAGCAGATCGCCGATCGCCTTGGCCATCACGGCAGGGTCCCGGCGGCCGGCACCGGTCTCTTCCGGATCCTCCAATACCTTGACGAGACCGAGCTCGGCCGCGCGCCGCGCGCGGATCGTCTGCTCGAGGCGCGGACGAGCCCGCGGCACAATCAGGGCCGGCTTGTCCAGCGACAGGATCTCGCAGAAGGTGTTGTAGCCCCCCATCGCCACGATAGCGCTGGCGCGGTTCATCAGATATTCGATCTTGGCGTCGAAGGCGATGGCGTCCACATGCGCTAGCCGCGCGATGCGCTCCATGAAGTTGCGCTGCTGCTCGCGCGAGATGAACGGCCCGAAGCAGATCAGCGCCGGCACGGAAGGCGGCGCCGCGCTCTCATAAGCCGTCAGGACCCAATCGATGAGATGGTCACCATCGCCGCCGCCGCCGGTCGTCACCAGCACGAACTGGCCGCGCGCCACCGGCGGGTATTCGGCAAGATGGGGCTCCTGCGGCAGGTCGCGCCGCAGATAGCCGGTGTAACGGATGCGCTGCTGCACGGATTGGGGCAAACCGAGGCAGGCAAGCGGCTCATGAACGCTTTCGAGCCCATAAACGACGACATCGTCATAATAGCGCAACAGCGCCTCCGCGGCGCCCTTGCGTTCCCATTCGGGGCGCAACAGCACGGGATCGTCCATCACATCGCGCACGCCGAGCACGATGCGCGCGCCGCGTTGCTTCAGCATGTCGAGCGTCGGCAGAAGCTCGCCGCGGAAGCCGGCCGGCTCCTTGTCGACGATGAGGAGGTCGGGCGAAAAGGTCGAGGCGGTCTCGCGGATGATCGCCTCGCGCAGCCGCACCGCGTCGTCGAGATCGACCTTCAGATTCATGGTCGAATAGTCGCCATCCGGCTGCTTGACGACGCCCGGCACCCGCACATAGTCGACGCCGTTGCCATATTCGAAGCTCCCGATCACGGGCGAGCCCGAGATGATGATCACGGACAGGCCGGGATGTGCCCCGACCAGCGCGTTGGCGATGGCGCGCGTGCGTCGCAAATGCCCGAGGCCGAAGGTGTCATGGCTGTAGAACAGCGCACGCCGGCCTGAGCGGGACACGTTGCCAGGCTGTCCGAGAGACGCAGCCCCGTTCGCCAAACCCATCTCGACTTCCCGCTTGGCCAACCCGCCGTTCACCCCACGTCCGGGTCGGGCACCCCATCGGCTTGGCAGTCTTGCCCAATTGACGCATTATATAGGTATTCGCGCCCGCCCGGAAGGGCATGGCGCGGCCTGCCGCGAGACCTACCGCGGAGGCGGGCATTTTCAAGGCAGGCCTCGATGCCATCGGCCGGGGACGGCGAGGCGAGGAAGGGCGGCGGTCGCGTGGCGAAGATCGACAAGAGCTTCTTTCGCTATGTCTGGCGAAACAGTCGGCGCGAGCAGGTCGTCATCCTGTTGATCGTGCTGGCGTCGCTGCCTTTGTATTTCTGGTCGCTCGACTTGCCGAAATCGATCGTCAACGACGCGATTGTGGGCAAGGCCTTCAAGGTGGGCGAGGAGACGGTCAAAACGATCCCGGCCTTCAGGCTGAGCTTCTCGCTTCCGGGCTTCCTCGGCGGACAGTCATTCGAGCTGTTCGGCGGCATCGACATGAGCCGTACCGCCTATCTGTTCGCGCTGAGCATGATCTTTCTCGTGCTGGTGCTGATCAATGGCGGCTTCAAATGGCTCATCAACCTGCAGAAGGGCGTGATGGGCGAACGCATGCTGCGCCGTTTGCGCTTCGATCTCGTGCGCCAACTCACCTGGTTCGCACCCGAGGAGATCCGCGGCATCAAGCCGGCCGAGGCCGCCAGCATGATCAACAACGAGGTCGAGCCGATCGGCGTCTTCATCGGCGACGCCTTCGTGCAGCCGGCTTTCCTCGGCACCCAGGCGCTCACGGCGCTCACCTATATCCTGGTGCAGAGCTTCTGGCTCGGCCTCGCCGCAGGCGCCATCGTGGGGGTTCAGGGCATCATCATTCCGATACTCAGGCGCGAGCAGATCAGGCTCGGCAAGCAGCGCCAGCTCGCCTCGCGGCAGCTCGCGGGGCGGATCGGCGAGATCGTCGAGAGCTCGTCCGCCATCCGCGCTCATGGCACGGATCCCTATGAACGCTCCGAGATCGGCTCCCGCCTCGCCGGCCTGTTCTTCATCAGGCTCGATCTCTATAACCGCAAATTCGCGGTCAAGTTTCTCAACAACCTCCTGGCCCAGCTCACCCCCTTCTTCTTCTACACGGTCGGCGGTTATCTGGCGCTCCAGAAGCAGCTCGATGTCGGCCAGCTCGTCGCCGTGATCGCCGCCTATCGCGATCTGCCGCCGCCGGTGAAGGAGCTGATCGACTGGGATCAGCAACGCAACGACGTGTCCGTCAAATACGAGCAGATCATCCAGCAATTCGATGTCGACGAGCCGAGGGAGGGCGAGGAGCTGACGCCGACGTCCGACCCGTCGACCGGCGACAAGATCGCGGTCGACGGCTTGTCGGTGACCGATCAGCACGGCACGCCGCTCGTCGAGAACATAGCCTTCGCGATCGACCGGCCCAGCCATGTCGCGCTCGCCGGGCCGCCGGGAAGCGGCGGCGAAATCGTGGCGCGCGCGCTCGCCCACCAGATCACGCAATGGAAGGGAGAGATCCGCTTGAACGGCCAGGATATCTCGCATTTGCGCTCGGGTGCGCTGGCGAGAGTGATGGCCTATGCGGGTCCGGAGCCCGTCCTGCTCCCGAGCTCGATCCGCGACAATGTCGTCTACTCGCTGCGCCGCGTCCCGCCAGCCGTCGACGGGCCTCCCTCGTCCAAGAAGGAGGCGGCGCGCCTGCACGAGGCGCGACGCAGCGGCAATCCGCTCGAAGCTCCGGGCGATGCCTGGCTCGACCTTGCGGCTGCCGGCGCCAAGGACGCGGCCGATCTCGATCGGCGCATCCTCGAGTTGTTCGCGCTGCTCGGCTTCGACGAGGATATCTACCGTCTCGGCCTGTTGGGCAAGATCAGGGCCTCTGCCGAGGACAAGCTCGGCCAACGCTTCGTGGCTGCGCGCGAGGCCATCTGGAAGAAGCTCGCCGAGGAGAGCAAATCGCGCCTGGTCGAGCCCTTCGATCCGAAACTCTTCAACTCCAACGCCACGATCGGCGAGAACCTGTTGTTCGGCGTACCGGTCGGGGACATATTCGCGGAGCACAACCTCGCCGCGAACCCCTATATGCGCCAGGTCATCGAAGCCGATGATCTGGCGACGACCTTGCCGGCAATCGGCGTCAGGCTCGCCGAGATGATGCTCGAAATTTTCGCCGGCGTGCAGCCCGGCAACCCGCTCTACGAGCGCTTCTCCTTCTTCGCGGCGAGCGAACTGCCCGGCTTCCAGGAAGTGGTGAACCGCTGGAAATCGCGCCGGCGCAACGAAACGACGGCCGATCGCGATAAGCTGATCTCGCTCGCCTTCGCTTATGTCGAGCCGCGCCATCGTCTGGGGCTCCTCGACGACGCGACCCGCGACGCGGTGGTGCGGGCGCGGGCGAGCTTGCGCGCCATGATCCCGAAATCGCTGGCGGGCTCCGTCGAGTTCTACGACCCGAGCTGCTATTGCAGCGCCGCGCCGGTGCGCGACAATCTGTTGTTCGGCCGCATCGCCTACGGCATCGCCAATGCGCAGGAAACCGTGTCGGGCGTGATCAAGTCCGCGCTCGCAGATAGCGGCCTATTGGACACGGTCTATCGGATCGGTCTCGACTATCAGGTCGGGCCGCATGGCCGCCTGCTGTTCCCGCGCCAGCGCGCCGCGGTCGATCTCGCGCGCTGCCTCATCAAGAACCCGAGGATCTTCATTCTCGACGACGCGCTGCGCGCCTTCCCGGGGATGGAGGCCAAGGTGATCCTCAAACGCCTGATCAAGGAGTTCGAGGGCCGCACCTTGATCACCGCCCTCCCGGGCATGGACGATATCGGGCGGATCGACCTGAAAGTCGCCTTCGACAAGGGCCGCGTGGCGCACATCGAACGAGGCGAGGAAGCGCCGCCGGCAAATCGAGACGCGCCGGCGCCTTCCGCGACCCGGCCGGAGCGCTCGCCCGATGAGGGGCGGCAGGATGAGGGCGCGGTGCACGCGCAGGTGGCCGAATGACGATCGAATCGGAAGTGCAGTCGCTGCGACAGGTCCCGATGTTCCGCGAGATCGATCCGGCCAAGCTGAAGCTCCTGGCGTTCACCAGCGACCGGCTGTCCTACGACAAGGGCGACGTGCTGTTCCGCCAGCACGAGATCTCGGATTCGACCTATGTGATCGTCGAGGGCAAGGTCGAGGTGTGGCTCGAGGCGACGCGCGACCGCATCAAGGTTGCCGAGCTCGGCGAGGGCAACATCGTCGGCGAGATCGGCGTGCTTTGCGACCAGCCGCGTAGCGCGACCATCGAGGCCGCGTCCCATGTTGTCGCGCTCAAGATCGGCCGAGAGGTCTTCTTCGACATGCTGCGCCAATTCCCGCAGATGTCGGTCGCGGTGATGCGTGAGCTCGCCCGGCGTGTCGACGCCACCAACGCCAAGCTTCTCGCGGTCACGAGATAGAGCGAGCCTCATGGCCAAGATGGACGCGCGCACGCCTCGCCGGCTCTACATGCCACCTCTCCCGGCCTCGGGCGTCGGCGTGCGCTTCTGGGGCGTACGGGGTACCATCCCGGTCCCCGGGCCTTCGACCCTCGTTTACGGCGGCAACACCGCCTGCGTCGAGATCAGGGTCAACGGGCGATTGTTCATCGTCGACGCGGGAAGCGGCATCTCGGCACTCGGGGACGCCCTGGCCGGCGGCCCCGAACGGTCTTACGATATCCTACTCAGCCATCTGCATCACGACCACATCATCGGCCTGCCTTTCTTCAATCCGTTTTACGATCCGTCGCGGCATTTCAGCATCTATGCCGGGAATCTCGGGGGCCGTTCCCCGGAGGCCGCGCTGCGCAAGATGTTCTCGCCGCCTCTCTTCCCGATCGAGCTCGATCACAAGGCGAAGAACATCAGCTTCGTCGGCTTCCATGCGGGCGAAACGCTGAGCTTCGAAGATGGATCGACGGTGCGCACCGCCCCGCTGCGCCATCCCGACGGCGCGACCGGATACCGATTCGATGGCGGGGGTCGCGCCGTCGCCTATGTCAGCGATTTCGAGCATGCGGGCCCTACGCCCGAGCGGGAGATGGTCGAGTTCGTGCGCGGCTGCGATCTCGTCATCTACGACACGACATACACGGTCGAGGACTATCCTCCCTGCAAGGGTTGGGGCCATTCAACGGTCGAGGCCGGCCTTGCGCTCTGCGCCGCTTCAGGCGCCAAGCGGCTCGCGGCCTTCCACCACAACCCGGAATATGACGACGCCAAGCTCGCGCATATCGAGGCAGCGCTCGAGAAGGCTGCGCCCGGCTCGTTCTGCGCCTGCGAGGGACAGGCGGTCCATTTCGAGAAGGTCACGTTGCCGGAGAGCCTGCTCGTCGCGAAATAGAGGATGTCGGCGGAGAGCGGATCGGCGACGCGCCGCCCGACCTGTAAAATTCGCTACTCTTTCAGTTGCATTTCGGGTAAATTCCCGCCGCAAACGGACTGACATGACGATGGTCGCGGCGTCTTGTCCGCAGCCGCATGACGAGAGGGGTCGAGGATGTCGTTGACGCGCAGACAGATGGTAGCCCTGATGCCGGCGGCCGGCATGGTGGTACCGATATCGCAAGCTCTGGCCCAGGACGACGAGGCCGCCTATTTCGCCGGCACGGCGCAAGACAATGGCTATGTCTACCGCCGCACCAATATGGCGAAGATCGACCCCTTATGGCGCAAACAGCTTGTCAACTACGTGCATAGCGAACCGCCGGGCACCATCGTGGTCGATACGAAAAACCATTTCCTCTACGTCGCCTTTGAAAACAACACGGCGCTCCGCTATGGCTGCGGCGTCGGCAAGGAGGGGTTCAAATGGTTCGGCCGCGCCGAGGTCGACCGCAAGGCCGTCTGGCCGGGCTGGACACCGCCGCCGGAAATGTTGCTACGGCGGCCCGAACTGCCGCGCCACATGGGAGGCGGCCCGGATAACCCGCTCGGCCCGCGCGCCATGTATCTCTATCGCGACGGGCGGGACCTCGATTACCGCCTGCACGGCACGGTCGAACCCTGGAGCATCGGCTCGGACGTGTCGAGCGGCTGCATCCGCCTGTTGCCGGAGCATGTGATCGACCTGTTCCAGCGCACGCCGGTGGGCACGAAGGTGATGGTGCTCGAACATCTCGTCTAGAGCCGCTGCCGGGCCGAGGGAAATCGCACCCTGGGACTGCGGCACTTGGCTTCATGTCGCATTGTCTGCGGCGAATCGGAGACCGCCTCGCCGGGAAATGCTCTACATGCCGGCAAGCACGCGGATTGGTCAGTTGGGCGTTGAGAGGGGTTGATGCAGATGGACGGCTCGATACTGAATTTCGGCGGAGTCAGGCATTGGGCTGCGCTGGCGGCGGCATTGGCGCTCGCGGGCTGTGCTTCGGACTTGGCGCCGTCGACGCCGAAAGCGTCGGGGCCCGATACGACCGTCGGAGCCGGGATCAGCGTGCCTCCCGGCTCGAACGAGGATTTCATCGTCAATGTCGGGCGGCGTGTCTATTTCGCCGAGAACTCGGCTACGCTCGACGAGACGGCGAGAACCACGCTCGACAATCAGGCGCAGTGGCTGTCGACCTACCCCTCCTACAGGATCAAGGTCGAAGGCTTCGCGGACGAAAAGGGCAGCCCCCAGTTCAACATGCAGCTCGGGCAGAAGCGCGCCGATGCCGTCGCCGCCTATCTCGCCTCGAAGGGCCTCCCGGCGAACCGCCTCAAGGCGAAATCCTTCGGCAACGAGCCGACCCGCAAGGTCAAATCCTGCGACGACCTATCCTGCTGGTCGCAGAACCGCCGCGCCGTGACCGTGCTCGTCACCGACGTCGAGACCTGATGACGTAGGCTCGATCGCTGCCCGCGGGGGCCGCCTGTTGAGACATTGCGTCGACCGCGATAGTGTGTATGGGTTTACGATCTTATACACATCCGGCTCGGCCATCATGCGCACGAACATAGAAATCGACGACGCTTTGCTCGCCGAGGCCATGGCGGCTGCGGGTCTGACGACGAAGAAGGCGACCGTGGAGGAAGCGTTGCGCCGGCTCGTTCTGGCGCACCGGCGGCGGCGAGCGATTGCCGACATGGCCGGTCTCGGCTGGGACGGAGACCTCGGCGCCACGCGGCAAGGGCGCACAACCGATCGCCACTCATGATCGTGGTAGATAGCTCGGTCTGGATTGCGAATCTGCGCGATCTCGACATCGATGCCGTGCGCAAGCTCAGGTCCATCGACGACCCGGGCGAGATCATGGTCGGCGATCTGATCCTTCTGGAAGTGCTGCAGGGTGCGCGCGATGAGAGGCACGCCGCCCGGATCGAGCAAAATCTGCGGCAGTTCAGAATCGAGCGCATGTTCGATGACGATCTCGCGGTGAAAGCGGCGCGTCATTACCGCGCGCTGCGACGCGAGGGTGTCACGATCCGCAAGACGATCGACATGATCATCGCGACGTTCTGCCTGGAAAGGGGCCACGCGCTACTGCGTGACGATCGCGACTTCGATCCAATGATTTCTCGTTTGGGTCTGAAGTTGTTCTGACGGCATGCTGGCCGGACAGCGCGACTACTCGGAAGCGAAGCCGCGATAGACGAAGGCGCCGGCGGCGATGAGGATGACCGCCAAAGCGGTGATCAGGAATGGCGGGATGAGCCAGAACACATAGCCGCCGTCGACGAACCACGCCTTCGCGCCCTCGAGCACCTGCTCGCGCTTGCGAATGGCCGCCTCAGGATCATCAAGGCATTTCTGCAGATCGAACTGGGCGATCGTCTGCTTGCGGATCTGGCAGTCGGCTGCATAGGCCTGGTCGGAGCGCGCCACCTCTCGCGCAATGACGTTGAGGCCGCAAAACACGCTCCAGGCGACGAACACCACCAGAAGCAGCCGAAACGATCCCTTTCCGAGATTCATGCGGCTCGCATGCTCCAGTCAATCGGCGCGCTCGCCGGAGGATTCGGCGGCGGCTTCCGCCGCGTCCACGGTCTTCAAGGCCTCGGGATGCGGCATCGAGACGATATTATAGCCCGAATCCACATAGTGTATCTCCCCAGTGACGCCGCTCGAAAGGTCCGAGAGCAGATAGAGGCCGGCATTGCCGATCTCCTCGATCGAGACCGCGCGGCGTAAGGGCGCATGCCGCTTCTGAAAGTTGAACATCAGGCGCGCATCGGTGATTCCCGCCCCGGCCAGCGTCCGCACTGGCCCTGCCGAAATGGCGTTGACACGGATGCCGACCGGACCGAAATCGGCCGCCAGATAGCGCACCGAGGCCTCGAGCGCGGCCTTGGCAACACCCATCACATTGTAGTTCGGCATTACCCGATTGGATCCGTCATAAGTGAGTGTAACGAGCGAGCCGCCTGCCGTCATGAGCTTGGCCGCCCGGCGCGCGATCTCGGTGAACGAGAAGCATGAGATCAATAGGGTGCGCGTGAAGTTCTCGCGCGTCGTATCGGCATAGCGCCCCTTGAGCTCGTTCTTGTCGGAGAACGCGATGGCATGGACGAGGAAATCGAGACCGCCCCATTCCGCGCCGAGGCGCGCGAACAGCGCATCGACTGAGGCCGCATCCTCGACGTCGCAGGGAGCGAGAATCGAGGAGCCGAGCGAAGCCGCCAGCGGCGACACCCTCTTGCCCAAGGCGCTGCCCTGATAGGTGAAGGCGAGCGTCGCGCCGTGGCTGTGCAACGCCTTGGCGATGCCCCAGGCGATCGAATGATCATTCGCCACACCCATGATGAGGCCGCGCTTGCCCTGCATCAACCCGTCGCCATGCCTTGCTGCCGCCACAGGGCGCGGACCTGTCGCGCTCATGGTCGGGCCATTCCGGCGCGCCAGCACGACCGACGGCAATTCGCCGCTATCCATGGTGCAAATCCCCGTTTGTCGGAACGCCATCCCATTCCAGGATCGTTTCTTCCCCTAGCGCAGCTTGCGATCCGATAAGCCCCATCGGTTCGCAAGAAATCGCCCAACCCTATGCCTCAAGCCCGCCCTTGTCGCTGACCCATATCGAAAGGACATGCCGTCGCAACGCAGACTTAGCCGTCATATCGTTGCAAAATGATCGTCGCGTTGGTGCCGCCGAAACCGAAGGAATTCGACATCACGCAATCGACCTTGGCGTCGTCGATGCGGCTTTCGACGATCGGCATATCGGCGAACTCCGGGTCGAGCTCGTCGATATGGGCGCTTTGGCAGATGAAACGATTATTCATCATCAATAAGCAGTAGATGGCTTCCTGCACGCCGGTCGCGCCAAGCGAATGTCCGGTGAGCGACTTGGTCGCGGAAATCCTCGGGCATTTATCCCCTCGCCCGAACACCTCGCGCACCGCCTCGATCTCCCTGAGATCGCCGATCATGGTGGAGGTGGCGTGCGGGTTGATGTAGTCGATCGGCTCCTTGACAGTCGCCAAGGCCATGCGCATGCAGCGCACCGCCCCCTCGCCCGACGGCTGGACCATGTCGAAGCCGTCGGAGTTGGCGCCGTAGCCGGTGATCTCGCCGTAGATGCGCGCGCCGCGGGCCTTGGCATGCTCAAGCTCCTCGAGCACCAGGACGCCGGCTCCGCCGGCGATCACAAACCCGTCCCGGTTCTTGTCGAAGGCGCGCGAGGCCCGGTCCGGCGTGTCGTTGTATTTCGTGGACATGGCGCCCATCGCGTCGAACAGGGCGGAAAGGGTCCAGTCGAGCTCCTCGCAGCCTCCGGCGAACACGATATCCTGCTTGCCCATCTGGATATTCTCGTAGGCGTTGCCCACGCAGTGGACTGAAGTCGCGCAAGCGGAGGATATCGAATAGTTGATGCCCTTGATCTTGAACCAGGTCGCAAGCGTCGCCGACGCCGTGGAGCTCATCGTCTTGGGTACCGCGAAGGGACCGACACGCTTCGTCGAATGGGTTTCCCGGAACTTGTCGATCGAGGCGATCATGGTGCGCGTCGAGGGGCCGCCGGACCCCATGATGATACCCGTGCGCTCGTTCGAGACCTCGTGCGGCTCAAGACCGGAATCGCGGATCGCCTGATCCATCGCGACATGGTTCCAGGCCGTGCCGCCGCCATGGAAGCGCATGGCGCGGCGGTCGACATAATCCTCGGCATTGAGCGTCGGCGCGCCGGCCACGGCGCAACGCATGCCGCGTTCGGCATATTCGCGCTGAAAAGTGATTCCAGACTTCGCTTCCCGCAGCGACGCCAGCACTTCCTGAGTGTTGTTGCCGATCGCAGAGACGATTCCCATCCCCGTCAAGACGACACGCCTCATGTCAATGAACTCCCCGCCGATGCTTGCCGCGACCTCGGCGATATTGGCCGACCCCCGATCAGCCGACCTCCCTCTGTTCCGATCACCGTCGCCCCGGATCCCGGATGATTTTTCCGCGCCGCCGAGGCGGCGATAGCTCTGACCTCTCCGCTCATCGAAGTCACGTCGCCGGGCTGGCGCTGGCCTGCTGGAACAATCCGACGCGCAAATCCTTCGCATGGTGGATGCGACGACCATCGGCCTCGAGCCAGCCATCGGCTACGCCGAGGACGAGCTTACCGCGGAAGACGCGCTTGAGATCGACGCCATAGACGACCTTCTTGACCGTCGTCAGCACTTGATCGGAGAACTTGACTTCGCCGACGCCGATCGCTCGTCCACGCCCCGGCGCTCCCAGCCAACCGAGAAAAAAGCCGCATAGTTGCCACAGGGCATCCAGCCCCAGCGTGCCCGGCATGACCGGATCGCCTTTGAAATGGCAATCGAAGAACCAGAGATCGGGCCGCACGTCGAGCTCGGCGACGACATGGCCCTTTCCGTAAGAGCCGCCGCTCTCGGCGATCGAGGCGATACGGTCGAACATCAGCATCGGCGGAAGCGGCAATTGGGCGTTGCCGGGGCCGAACAGGTCACCCCGCGCGCAGGTGAGCAGATCTTCATAGGTGAAGCTGTTGCGGCGAGACATGCGCTGTAGTCCGGCTCCTTGTAAGCCAATCGTGGCGGATAATGGCGCCCCGATGCCGGTTCGCTTCGGCTGCCTCGTATCACAATCGGGGTCGAAATGGAAAGCGCGAGGCGCCTCGCGAAAGCGCGCTGCCCGCACGCGGCACGGATGTTGCGGCCTGGGCCGCAAGCGCCTATGTCATTGCGCCATGGCAGTGTTCAAGATCGACTGGGACCATCGATGACGACGCTCAACCCCACTTTTGTCTTGCGGGAACCGAGCCGCGTCCCCATGACCGGCAGCTGCGTGGTGCGCGATCTCCGCGAGCGGCTGAGAGGCGCGGGGCTGCGCCCCACGAGGCAGCGTCTGTCCCTCGGTTGGCTGATCTTCGCCAAGGGCCACCGGCATCTCTCGGCGGAAGCCTTGTTCGAGGAAGCAACGCGCTCGCGCCTGCAGGTCTCGCTGGCAACCGTGTACAACACGCTCAACCAATTCACGGAGGCCGGCCTTCTGCGCGAGATCGCAGTCGACGGCACGCGCACCTATTTCGACACCAATATCGACGAGCACCACCATTTCTTCATCGAGGACGAAGCGCGGGTGATCGATATTCCGGCCTCCGCCGTCGAGGTGCGGGATGTGCCGCCGGCCCCCGAGGGCTTCGAAGTTGCTCGTATCGACGTGGTAGTGAGGCTGCGACGGAAGAAAGGGTAGATCGTCCCCCTTTCCCGATGGCGATCGAGTTATATGCCTGGGACACGCCCAATGGCCGCAAGATCAGCGTGGCCTTGGAAGAAATGGGGCTGCCATATCGCATCCATCCGGTCGATATCGCCAAGGGTCAGCAATTCGCACCCGACTTCCTGCGCATCAGTCCGAACAACAAGATTCCCGCGATCATCGACCCGAATGGGCCCGAAGATGCGCCGATCAGCGTCTTCGAGTCGGGCGCGATCCTGATCTATCTCGGCGAGAAGACGGGCAAGTTCCTTCCCGCGAGTCTGCGCGACCGCGTACCGGTGCTGGAATGGCTGATGTGGCAAATGGGCGGTTTCGGCCCGATGCCGGGCCAGGTCCACCATTTTCTCGCCCTGAAGAACGAGCAAGACCGGCGCTATGGGCTGGAACGGTATTCAGGCGAGACTCGCAGGCTTTACGGTGTCTTGGATCGGCGCCTCGCGCGGGTCGAGTTCGTGGCTGGCACGCTCTCGGTAGCGGATTTCGCCATCTTGGGCTGGGCTTGGCGTCATGAGCGCCATCAGGTCGCGCTTGCCGAGTTTCCGCATGTCGAGCGCTGGTATGGGGCCCTTGCGGCGCGGCCGGGGGTGCGGCGGGGATTGACGGTCAAGCTCAATTGAATGGCGTTTCGTACCCGAGGCCGTTGGCAAGTGGCACTACTCCACGGTCTCACCCGGATAGACGCCCCAGAGCTTGTCCTCCTGGATATAGCCGTCGAACTTGTCGCTCCTCAGCCTGCACCAGTTGCGCGAGCAATCATGCACCGCGGCGAGCACGCGGGGCTGAAGCCTGGCGACGACCGCCGCGCCCATGTCCGGATGCTCGAAGAGAAAGATCGCATCCTCCTTCGACCACGGAGCGATGAGGGCGGTGCGACGACCGGACAAAAGGTTCCGCAGGACCCATCCTTCCGTGCCCTCCGAATCCCTGATGCGGAACCATTGCTCGAACTCGGCCGTGACCTCGACGGGAAGCCCCGCCCGCTTGAAGATCCATTTCACCGGGTGATCGCGGTTCGGCCCCTCGCGCAGATTGACGCTGTCGGCCTTCAGGCTGACGAAGCGCGGCATGGGCAGCTTGCTCACCGGCCCGATGCCTGCGTCATTGGCGGCGCTCGCCGGCCTTGCCAAGGTCAACAAGCCGGCAAAGAGGGCGGCCAGGCGCATCGGCTTCAGAGTGCGTTTCACGCGAAGCTCCTCGTCTCGCGCGACCATTGCCGCTGAAACTTGCCGAAACGACGGCAATCGCTTGCTCATCGCGGCTCGGACATTCACCGGGCGCGGCCGCTCTGCTACACCACATGGGTCACGGGCCTAAGCAATGGGACGGCAGGCTTAATAGCCCGTAAAGCCGCAGGGAGCAGGTAGCCGCCATGCAGAAGAAGCGACCCGTCGTCATCGTGACCCGCCGGTTGCCGAGCGTCGTCGAGACGCGGCTTCGCGAACTCTTCGACGCGAAGCTGAACGCGGACGACCAGCCCATGTCGCGCGAAGCGCTCGCCGAGGCCATGGCAGGCGCCGAGGTGCTGGTACCCACGGTCACCGACGCAATCGACGCCGATCTCCTGGCCTCCGCCGGCCCCTCATTCAAGCTGATCGCCAATTTCGGCAATGGCGTCGACAATATCGACGTGCCCGCGGCGACGGCACGCGGCATCATCGTCACCAACACGCCGGGCGTCCTGACCGACGATACGGCCGATATGACCATGGCGCTCGTGCTCGCGGTCGCACGCCGGGTGGTCGAAGGCGCGCGCGTCATCGCGGACGGCAATTGGCACGGCTGGTCGCCCACCTGGATGCTCGGCCACCGGATCACCGGCAAGAGGCTGGGCATCGTCGGCATGGGCCGCATCGGCCAGGCGCTGGCGCGGCGCGCCCGTGCCTTCGGGCTCGCGGTGCATTACCACAACCGCAGGCGCGTCGACCTGCGCATCGAGGACGCGCTCGAGGCGACCTATTGGGAAAGCCTCGATCAGATGCTGGCGCGCGTCGACATCGTCTCCGTCAATTGCCCGCACACGCCCGCGACCTTCCATCTGCTCTCGGCTCGGCGGCTGAAGCTTCTGAAGCCCGCGGCCATCATCGTGAATACGGCGCGGGGCGAGATCATAGACGAGGCGGCACTCATCAAGATGCTGGAGGCCGGCGAGATCGCCGGTGCCGGCCTCGACGTCTTCGAGCATGAGCCGTCGGTGCCGCCCAGGCTTGCCCGGCTTGCGAAAGCCGGCAAGGTGACGCTCCTGCCGCATATGGGCTCGGCGACCAATGAGGGCCGCGTCGACATGGGCGAGCGGGTCATCGTCAATATCAAGACCTTCATCGACGGCCACACGCCGCCCGACCGCGTGCTGCCCTCGATGATCTAACCGAGGATCAACCGGGAACATCGCCTTGGACACGATGCCCACCGAGCGGCGGCTCGCCGCGATCCTCGCCGCCGATGTGGTCGGCTATAGCCGCCTGATGGGAGCCGACGAGATCGGCACGCTGCGCGCGCTGAAGGCGATGCGCGCCGAGATCCTCGACCCGATGATCGCTCGCTATCGCGGCCGCATCGTCAAGACGACGGGCGATGGGCTTCTGGTCGAGTTCGCCAGCGTCGTCGATGCCGTCGCTTGCGCCGTCGCCGTCCAGCACGGCATGGGCTCGCTTGCCTGCGAGACCCGGGTCGATGCCCCGCTGCAACTGCGCATCGGCGTCAATATCGGCGACATCATCATCGACGGATCCGATATCTTCGGGGATGGCGTGAACATCGCAGCGCGACTCGAATCGCTCTGCGAACCCGGCGGCCTCGCCGTTTCGCGCGCCGTGCATGAGCAGGTGCGCGACAAGCTCGCCTTCCGCTTCGCCGATCTCGGCGAGCAGAGCGTCAAGAATATCGCCCGGCCGCTGCGGGTCTTCGCCATCGGGCGCGAGGCCATGGGGACGATCCCGGCGACGGCGCTGCCCAAGCGATCAGACCCCTCTCCCAGCACCCCCGTGCCGGCCACCGCTCCCGCTACAGAGGCGCCGAGGCCGAGGTGGAAGGCTTGGCGCAGGCGGGTCATCCTCGTCGTCGTCGCGGCCTTCGTGCTCTCGCGGATCGGTCCTGTGAGGCATGCGATCGACGCGCTCTTCACCCTCGGCGCGCCCGCACCCGCAACGGCGCCTACGAAGCCGGCCCAGCTCGCGCCTCTGCCGCCCCCGATCGTCGTGCCTTCACCGCCTGCCCCCGCCGACACGCCGGCCAGCGCCGAACCTGCGACCGACAAGCCGATCGAGTTGCATCCGAAGGACTGAGCATTTTCTTAGCGAGGGATGCCCTCGCGAAGCCGGGCTGGACTCCGGTTCGCTGCAGAAAATGCGGCAAAAACAATCAACTAGAGCCCCGGTCCGGTTCGATCGGAATGGGAAAAGCTCTAGCCCCGGCAAGGGCTCAGGGCAGCGACGCTCAAATCTAGTCCATGAGCGCTACGGTCGGGCAAAACGGTTCGCCCCGTCTCGCTAGCAGGTCGCTGACCCTATTTCAGCGGGCATTCCTTACCATGCGGATCCACATCATCCTTGAACACGGTCTGGACGATCTCGGTTTGGAACTTGCCGTCCGGGCGCTTCACTACCTTGGTGAGGTAGAGGTTCTGGATGGGATACCCGTTATTGTTGAACTTGAAGCCGCCGCGCAGCGACTGGAAGTCCGCCTTCTTCAAGGCAGCGCGAAGCGCTTCCTTGTCGGTGGTCTTGCCACCCGTCGCCTTGAGGGCGGAATCGATCAAGAGCGCCGCGTCATAGGCCTCGAAGGCGAAGGAGCCAGGCACGTAACCATAGGTCTTCTCGAATTCGGCGACGAAGGCCTTGTTCTGCGGCGTGTCGAGATTCGGCGCCCAGTTCGAGCCGCCATAGAAGCCGACCGCGGCGTCTTGCTGCGCGGGCAGCGTCGATTCATCGACCGTGAAGGCCGAGAGGAAGGGAATGTCGCCGAGTCCCGCCTGGCGGTATTGCTTGACGAGGCTCACGCCGAGGCCGCCCGGCATGAAGACATAGAGGGCATCGGGCTTCGCCGCCGCGATCTTGGCGAGCTCGGCCGAAAAGTCGAGCTGCGTCAGCGGCGTGTAGACCTCGTCGACGATCTCGCCCTTGAAAGCGCTCTTGAAGCCTTCGACCGCGTCCTTGCCGGCCTGGTAGTTCGGAGCGAGCAGGAAGACGCGCTTATAGCCCTTCTGCGTGGCATAGGTGCCGCTGACGGCGTGGATGCGGTCGTTCTCGTAGGACGTGACGAAGAAATAGGGGTTGCACGCCTTGCCCGCGAAGCTCGACGGTCCGGCATTCGGGCTGATCAGGAAGGTCTTCGAATCCGTCACCGGCTTCATGATGGCCGCGAGCACGTTCGAGAAGATCGGCCCCACCACGAATTCGACCTTGTCGCGATCGATGAGCGCCTGCGCCTTGGTGACGGCGAGATCGGGCTTCAGCTCGTCGTCGACGATCACCAGTTCGGTCTCGCGCCCTCCGAGCTTGCCGCCGAGTGCCTTCAAGGCGAGCTGGAAGCCGTCCAGCGAATGCTTCCCGAGCACCGCTGGCGGGCCCGAAAAGGTGAGCATGATGCCAATTTTCAGCTTGTCCTGCGCCTGCGCCTGGAAGGCGAACGCCATTGCGGCCGCCAGTACCCAAAGGCCGACAATTCGTTTCATGAGCATGGCCCTCCTAACGCTCCTTTGCCGATCAGCCTCGATCGGGCTGTCGCTTTTCGCAGATAGTTTAGGCTTGAAAGATCGCGTTTGTGAAGGTGCCCCTCTTTCACACCGCGTCAGTATGGCGACAGCGCGGATCGTGACCCGCCACCTCTCCCCCTTGCGGGCCCCTTGCGGGAGAGGTGAAGCGCCCAACGGCCGGCCTCGCCAACCATGCCGTCCCCGCTCAGGCGACCTTGCTCGGGATTGCGTTCATCGGCCTGCGAGAAGGCTCTCAGACTCTGTGTCCGCACATTGCCCGATTTGCCCAAGGCAGCCCAAGCGCCGTGAGCGCCCTGTCGTCAGCCGCTTCGACGATGGCAACGATGTCGTATTGCCCGAGCGTCCAATAGATGTCCTTCTCACGCTAGCCCTGAAGGAGGTAGGCCGGTAGCGACATTTGCTAAGCTTAAGCCTAATCCGCCTTCTCGCTTGCGCATTGCGGGGCGCCTGTCCATTCTCCCTCGCCACAACGTCATGACCCGGAGACGGCATATGAAGGCGGAGACTGGCGGCATCACCAAGGCGAATACCGGCATCGACGGCATCTCCTGGAACATATTGGGCCAGACCTATGTGCCAAAGCAGCTCTCTGAGGGCTCCTTCGCCTGGCACGCGACCTTGCCGCCAGGCACCTTCGTGCCGCCCCATATCCATCCGACACAGGAAGAGTTCATCTACATGCTCGAAGGCCGCATGGATGTCGTCCTCGACGGCAAGGATTATGTGGCGACCACGGGCGACCTGATCCGCCTGCCCATGGGGGTGCCCCACGGGCTGTTCAACAAGGCCGACCAGACGATCAAATGCCTGTTCTGGGTGACGCCGACGCGCAAGCTCTACGACCTGTTCTGGGGCATCCACTCCATGAAGGAGCAGAAGCCCGAGGAGGTCGTGGCGCTATCGGCGAAGCACGAGGTGATGTTCCTGCCGCCGCCGGCGTGAGGTGCACCGCGCATGCGCGATGGCGGACCTGCCCACTGGCTCATCCCTCACGTGGGATTGATCGGGATGCCGTTCCTCGAACCTTGCCCGCCTGGGCGGATTGACGCACCGTAGCATCGGCAATCGGCGTGATCGCGCCCGAGGTGCAGTTCGAGGT
>JBIOEJ010000096.1:0-23263 GCA_044445965.1 Hyphomicrobiales bacterium | reverse complement strand
TGTACAAGTGGCGCCATCTCATTGAGAACTTCTTCTGCAGACTGAAACACTTTAGACGCATCGCCACCCGCTACGAAAAAACCGACGAAAGCTTCGCCGCCATGATCTATCTCGCTAGCTCCGTCATCGCATTGAGGTGAACGTCCACAGGCCCTAGTCAAGTGGAATGCGGGTCTCGTATTTGACCCGGGACAGGCTGAAGCTCGTGCGGAAGCGCTTGATATTGTGCTCATTGGCGAGCACCCGGCGGGCGAAATCGTTATAGGCCTCCATGTCGCGGCAGACGACGGTGAGCAGATAATCGATCTCACCGGACACGAAGTTGCATTGCTGCACCTCGGGCTCGGACCCGATCTTGCGCTCGAAGGCGGCCAGCACATCCTCGCGCTGGCGGTCGAGCTCGACCCCGACGAAGGCGACGATCGAGCGCCCGACGCTGTCGGGGTCGAGCACGGACACGTCCCTGACGATCACCTTGTCGGCGCGCAACCGGCGAACGCGCTTTAGGCAGGCCGGCGGGGACAGGCCGATCCTGTCGGCAAGCGCCAGATTGGTGATCTGGTTGTCGGTCTGGAGCACATCGAGAATGCGACGATCGATCGCGTCGAGGAGCAACGCGGAGCGTCGAGCCGAGCGGTCGCGACGGCTGGTAGTTTTCATTTATTTCTCTCGCTTGGCAGATGGAAGCAATCGAACGGAATGAATGGACGGTCAATAAGAAATTTCGCCGAGCCAGAATTGCCGTAGGATGGGTCTGTCATCGGGAGGAGTGAGATCGATGGATCGCCGGCACCGCCCCAACCGCATCGAGGTCCATGACGCGGACGCGCTCGCCGTCGCGCGCAGCCTCATCGACGCCTGCGCCGATGCGCGCGAGATGGGCGACAAGGTGCGCGAGGCGGTGGCGCGCAACGCCGCCTGGCGCGGCGAGGAGTGCATCAACCTGCTCGCGCCCGAAGCGCCGACCAGCCCTTCGGTCCGCGCCCTGTTGGCCGCCGAGATCGGCACGCGCGCGGCGGAGGGCCATATCGGCGCCGTCAATCGCTGGTTCGCCGGCACGCGCCATATCGACGAGGTCGAGGCGCTCTGCGTCGAGCTCCTCAAGAAGCATTTCCGCTGCGCTTATGCCGATCACCGCCTATGCGCCTCGATGATCGGCAACGCCGTCGTCTTCACGGCGCTGTCGGCGCCTGGCGACGTCATCATGTCGGCGGCGCAGCCGGTCGGCGGCCATTCCTCGAACCGCGTCGACGGTCCGGCAGGCGCCATGGGGCGAAGGGTCGTCGACATTCCCTTCGACGCCGAAGAGCTCGTCGTCGATATCGACCTGTTCCGCAGGGCCGCGCCCTTGGTCCGGCCGAAGCTCGTGGCGCTCGGCCTGTCCATGACCTTGTTCCCGCAGCCGCTCGCGGCGATGAAGGAAGTCATCGCCGAGTGGGAAGGCCGATTGTTCTTCGACGCCGCGCATCAGCTGGGGCTGATCGGCGGGCGGCAATTTCAGGACCCGCTACGCGAAGGCGCCGACATCGTGACGGGCTCGGCCGGCAAGACTTTCTCGGGGCCGCAATCGGGCATCATCGTTTGGGACGATCCCGAGATCACCGAAGCGGTCACGACGGCGGTCTTTCCCGTTTGGGCGGCGACCCATCAGGTCAACCGCGTGGCGGCGCTGGCGCTCGCGACCGCGGAGGCCATCGCCTTCGGCGACAAGCTTCAGGCGGAGATCGTCAGGAACGCTCAAAGCCTGGCGCGGGCGCTGCAGGAGCGCGGCATCCCGATGCTCGGCGCGCATAAGGGGTTCACGAGGACGCATCAGGCGATCGCCGATGTGACGGGCTTCGGGCGCGGGTTGAAGGCGGCACAGATGCTGGAGCGCGCCAATATCATCGTCAACAAGAACCTCCTGCCGCGCGACCGCAAGGAGGATTGGGACTACCCCGGCGGCATCCGCATCGGCACCATCGAGGTCACGCGCTACGGCATGGGGGAAGCCGAGATGGAGACGATCGCCGGCCTCGTCGCGCGCATTCTGGTCGCGGGCGAGGAGCCCGAGCGTTTGCGCCCCGAAGCCGTGGCGCTGCGGCGCTCCTTCTCGACGCTGTATTACTGCTTCGAGAACGGCTTGCCGCCGCAGTAGTAACGGTCCCCGCGGGGAGCGCGGCGATGTTGCGCTTTGTTTTCATGGCGATCATGCCCATGTTGAAGCGTTGACAAGAGAATGGGATCGCCATGACGCAATCGAAGACCGAAACGCCCGAGGCGGCCGACGCCATGACGGCGCTCGAAGCCGCTGCCTTCCGCCGCCTCGTCGCGCATCTGCGCGAACGCACCGACGTGCAGAACATCGATCTGATGAACCTCGCGGGCTTCTGCCGCAATTGCCTGTCGAACTGGCTCAAGGATGCGGCCGATGCCGCGGGCCGCCCGCTTTCGAAGGAGGAGAGCCGCTCTCTCATCTACGGCATGCCCTACGAGGAATGGCGGGCGCGCTATCAGAAGGAGGCGACGCCGGCGCAGAAGGCCGGCTTCGCGGCCGGCACGCCGCATCGGCATTGAACGGTGGCGCTCGGCGATCCCTCCCCTGAAAAGGGAGGGTGAACAAGGCGCTTATTGGGACGCGCCGCCGAGGCCCCGCAGCACCAGCGACCAGACGCATTCGAAATCCGTTTCGAACTGCGGTTGCGGAAATCGCCCGGCGCACCCGCGACAAGATACGAGGCGCGCGTGCCGACCCATCCTTCCGTCCTGCTATCCCGATCCGATCCGAACGGATAGAGAAAGGCTCTGACGCCGATGCCTGCTCCAGCCTTCAATGCCTCAGTGTCGAGCTTATCGCCGCCTCCCATTCCTGCCGTGCAGGGCTGGGCCAAATCCTATTCCGGCGAGCATGGCGCGACGATCGACCTCTCCCAAGCGGTTCCGGGCTATCCGCCGCATCCCGACATGTTGCGCTGGCTCGGCGAAGCGGCCGGGGCGAGGGGCTATGCGGGCTATGGCCCGATCGAAGGCGAGGCCGCCTTGCGCGAGGCCTATGCGGCCCATGTCTCGAGCCTCTATGGCGCGGCCGTGTCGAGGTCCAATATTCATATCACCGCCGGCTGCAACCAGGCCTTCGTGTGCGCCGCCTTGGCGATTGCCGGCGCGGGAGACGCCATCGCACTGACCAATCCGTGCTATTTCAATCATGAGGCGACCTTGGCGATGCTCGGCATCGGCATGCCCTCCGTGAAATGCGAACCGCGCGAATCCTTTCTGCCCGGCCTCGCAAGGATCGCCGAGGCGCTAAAGCCCGGTGTGCGCGGCCTCGCGCTGGTGACGCCCAACAACCCGACTGGCGCCGTGTATCCGCCCGATCTGTTACGCGAGACCTACGAGCTCTGCCGCCGCAACGGCAGCTGGCTCATTCTCGATGAGACCTATCGCGATTTTCTGCCCCTGGCCGGAGAGGCGCCGCATGGTCTCTTCGCGCTGCCGGGATGGCAAGATACGCTCATTCAGCTCTACAGCTTCTCCAAGGCCTTCTGCATTCCGGGACACCGTGTCGGCGCCATCGTCGCGGGCGAGGCCGTTGTCGGGCAAGTCGCGAAAATCATGGACAATTTGCAGATTTGTGCACCGCGCGCGGCCCAGTCCGCGGTGGCCCGCGCCTTACCGGCGCTCGGCGACTGGCGCAACGCCAACAGGCTGGAGATCGAAGCCCGCGCAGACACGCTGCGCGAGGTGATGAGCGCCGTGCCCAAATGGAAGGTGGAGGCTATGGGCGCTTATTTCGCCTATGTCCGCCACCCTTTTCCCGATGCATCCTCGGCACAGGTCGCCGAGGCCCTTGCCAAGCGCGCCGGCATCCTGTGCCTGCCGGGCGAATATTTCGGCAAAGGCCAGGAGCCGTTCCTGCGCTTCGCATTCGCCAATGCGGATACGGCGACGATCCGACGGCTCGCTCCGCGCATCGCGAGGCTCGAGCTGTAGCGGAGGACGCACGACAGATAATCCGTCCTCTGTCCCCTGTCCTCTGTCCCCTGTCCTCTGTCCTCTGTCACCCCTTGAAGCGCGTCTCCTCGAAAGCCGGGACCGCCTTGGCGAAAGCATCGAGCCAGGCGACGAGCTTCGGATGGTCCGCGCGCCATTTTCCCTCGAAGCGAAGGTCCTGGTAGCCGAGCGCGCAGGCAACCGTGATCTGCCCCACATCGGGGATGGCGCCCGGAAGCTCGGGCGGATCGCTTTCGAGCCTCGCGAGAGCACGGGCGACCTTATCGGCCTGATAGGCGACCCAGCTCGGCTCGCGCTTCTCCTCCCTGCGGTGACGCACTTCGTAGACCCGCAAGATCGAGGCGTCGAGAATGCCGTCGGCCAGCGCCTGCAGCGTCAGCGCCTCGAAGCGCCGCGCACCGAGAGGTACTGTCTTGCCGCCCCCGGCGAGCATGTCGAGATAGTCGACGATGACGCGCGAATCATAGATCGCCGTCCCGGTGTCGAGGACGAGCACGGGGATTTTCCCGAGCGGATTGTCCTTGCGTAGCGGGTCCTCGGAGCTGCTCGCATCGGCCGGCACCACCTCGATGCGGTCGGCTAGGCCAAGGACAGCGGCCGCGATCCTGACCTTGCGGCCGAACGGGGAGGCGGCGCCGGTGCGCAAGATCATCATGGTCGATCGAGTCCTCCGGGCGGGCAATTGGAGCCTTTCCTACCGCATCTTGGCGTATTTGCCATCATGCGAGCCCGCCACACGATCGTGCATCCGGCGGCATGTGACAGATGTCACGCCTTGCCTTCCAAGATCGCCAGGATGTAGCGGCCATAGGCCGTTTTCTCGAGAGCGCGGCCATGACGGCGCAGCTCCTCTTCGCCGATGAAACCGTTGCGGTAGGCGATCTCCTCCAGACAGGCGATCTGCGTGCCCTGCCGTTTTTGCATGACATGCACGAACTGCGCTGCTTCGAGCAGGGCGTCATGCGTGCCGGTGTCGAGCCAAGCATAGCCGCGCCCGAGCTGCTCGACCACGAGCTCGCCCATGGCGAGATAGGCGCGGTTGACATCGGTGATCTCGTATTCGCCGCGCGCCGACGGCTCGAGCGAGGAGGCGATATCGATGACGCGGTTGTCGTAGAAATAGAGGCCGGTGACCGCCCAATGCGATCGCGGATGGGCGGGCTTCTCGATGATGTCGCTGGCGCGGCCCTCGGCATCAAAGGCGACGACGCCGTAACGCTGGGGATCCTCGACATGGTAGGCGAAGACAGTGGCGCCGCTGCTGCGCTCCCGCGCGCGCCGAAGCACCTCGCTCATGCCATGTCCGAAGAAGATATTGTCGCCGAGCACCAGCGCCACGCGATCCTTGCCGATGAATTCCCTGCCGATGGTGAAGGCTTGGGCGAGGCCTTCCGGCGCCTTCTGGACCGCATAGGCCAGGCGCAACCCCCAGGCCGAGCCGTCGGCGAACAGCCGCTTGAAATTATCGATGAATTCCGGGCCTGAGATGATCAAGATGTCCCTGATGCCGGCGAGCATCAGAACCGACATCGGATAATAGATCATCGGCTTGTCGTAGACGGGCAGCAGCTGCTTGTTGACGGCGATGGTCGCGGGGTGAAGCCTCGTGCCCGTGCCGCCGGCGAGGATGATGCCCTTCATTGCGCCCTCCTCCTGCCCTGGCGCGCGCTTTCCGCGCCTCTGAGCGCGGCGACGATCTCGGCCGCGGCCTCCTGCCAGGACGGCAGGCTGATGCCGTAGGCTTGCGCGAACTTGCCGCAGGCGAGCCCCGAATTCGCCGGCCGCCTCGCCGGCGTCGGATAATCGGCGGTCGAGATCGCCTCGACCTCGGGCGCGCCGCCCCGCTCCTCGAAAGCGAGCCGCAGGATCTCGACGGCGAAGCCGTGCCGACTGGTCTCGCCGGCATTGGTCACGTGGAAAGTGCCGGTCGGCGCCGAGCGATCGGCCATGAGCCTGAGCACGACGCTCGCCAACGCCGAGGCGAGGTGGCGCGCCGAGGTCGGCGAGCCATGCTGATCGGCGACGATGCGCAACGGCGAGCCTTCATCCGCCAATCGCAGGACGGTCCTGAGGAAGTTTGAACGGTGCTCGCTCACCAGCCAAGCCGTGCGGATGATGGCATGGCGGGGATTGCCGCTGCGCACCCCCTGCTCGCCGCCTTCCTTGCTGGCGCCATAGACGCCGAGCGGCCCGATCCGATCGTCCTCGACATAAGGTTCGGTCTTCTCGCCGGAGAAGACGTAATCGGTCGAGACGTGCACGAGCGGGATGTTCGCCTTCGCCGTCTCGGCCGCGAGAATGGCAGGCGCAAGCGCATTGAGGCTCCAGGCCTCGGCGACTTCTTGCTGGGCTCTGTCGACCGCCGTGTAAGCCGCCGCGTTGATCACCGCCGCCCAAGGTCGCGAGGCCACGACCCGCGCGATCTCACCGATATTCGCGAGATCGAGCACGTCGCGCTTCGGAAAATGGGCCTTGACCCCCCGTGGCCAGGCCAGGCGCTGCAGCTCGAGGCCCAGCTGCCCAGTGCCACCGGTGACGAGGATGTCCATGACAAGCATTCAGCCGGCGATCTTGAGGCCGAGCCTATTTCCCGCATAGGCAGAGGTCTCGATCTCGCGCCACCAGGGCTCATTGTCGAGATACCACCGCACCGTCTTCGCAAGGCCGGTCTCGAAGGTCTCGCGAGGCTTCCAGCCGAGCTCGCGCTCGATCTTCGAGGCGTCGATGGCGTAGCGCAGGTCGTGACCGGGACGATCGGCGACGAAGCCGATCTGCTCCGCATGGCGGCCACCGTCAGCGCGCGGAGCCAGCTCGTCGAGGATGGCGCACAGTCTCTCGACCACCGCGAGATTGCGGCGTTCCGAGCGGGCGCCGATATTGTAGGTTTCGCCCGGCCGGCCGCGCTCGAACACCTGGCGCAAGGCCCGCACATGGTCCTCCACATGTAGCCAATCGCGGATATTGGCGCCTTGGCCATAGACCGGAAGCGTGTCGCCCGCGAGCGCCTTGATGATCATCAAGGGGATCAGCTTTTCGGGGAATTGATAAGGGCCATAATTGTTCGAGCAGTTGGTAATGAGGGTCGGAAGCCCATAGGTGCGATGGAAGGCGCGCACGAGATGATCGGCGCCGGCCTTCGATGCCGAATACGGCGAATGCGGATCATAGGCCGTCGCCTCGTCGAACAGCCCTTCCTCCTTCGATCCGAACACCTCGTCGGTGGAGATGTGGTGAAACCGGAAATTCCGCTGCCGCTCGCCGGACTGGGCACGCCAATGGCCGAGCGCTGCCTGCAGCATCACGCAGGTGCCGGCGACATTGGTCTCGACGAAGGCAAAAGGTCCGTCGATCGAGCGATCGACATGGGTCTCGGCGGCGAGATGGGCGACGATGTCCGGCGAAAACTCCTCGAAGATGCGTCCGACCGCCGGTCTGTCGCAGATATCGCCCTTGACGAAGCGATACCGGGCCGAGCCCGCGGCAGGGCTGAGCGACGACAAGGTCGCCGCATAGGTGAGCTTGTCGAACACGAGGACCTCGTGCTCGCTCTCGGCGATGAGATGGCGGACCAGCGCCGAGCCGATGAAGCCGGCGCCGCCGGTGACGAGGATGCGCATATCTCTTCTCGACGCGACGATCGTGCCGAGCCGTCAGGTGCCGAGCGGCTGCAGCGGTGCGCCGTCATACGCAAAAGGGCTCTCAAAGTCACGGAGCGCCCGGAGGTCGCGGTCCTTCGGCGAAAGCACCGCGCCCGATGCCGGCAGCGGCCAGCTTATGGCGATTTGCGCATCATCGAAGCGGATGCCGCCCTCGCAACCGGGGGCATAGTAATCGGAGACCTTGTAGAATATCTCGGTTTCAGCTTCGAGCGTGACATAGCCATGGGCGAAGCCGACGGGCACGAAGAGCTGTCGCCCATTCTGGGCGGAGAGCTCCGCCGAGACCCATCGGCCATAGGTCGGCGATCCTTTGCGGAGATCGACGACCACGTCGAAAATACCGCCGCGCAGGCAGTGCACCAGCTTGGCTTGCGCGTGCGGCGGGGCCTGGAAATGCAGCCCCCTCAACGTTCCGACGGCGTGCGACAGCGCCTGATTGTCCTGGACGAAGGCAATATCGATGCCCGCTTCGGCGAGCGAGCGCGCATTGAAGGTCTCGCTGAACCAGCCCCGCTCGTCGCTGTGGCGGGGGGGCGTCAGCAATCTCACACCCGCCACCGACCCAGCTCCTCTTCGACCGCACCAACTCGAATGAGTTCGTTCAATCACAGGGCGCCTGGAGCGTCAAAATCACTCAACAGCGACACGCGCAGGCACGCACCGCAAGATCACCAATGGGCGCTTGGCGCCCGGCGCAGGACTCGTCCCCTCGCTACGCGGCCGGCGCCGGTCGCGCCCTTTGATTGTAGAGCAGCTTGTTCCGGCGCTCCTGCTCCTGCGGCGTGATCGAAGCAGGGTCCGGCGGCAGATCGGCGCCGACCGCGAGGCCCCGCTGCACAGCCGGCCTCGCGCCGACGCGCTCGAACCAGCGCGCGAAATATTTGAACTCGGCGATATCCTGCCCCTGTCCCTTCCAGTTCACCGTCCAAGGATAGGAGATCATGTCGGCGATCGTGTACTCCTCGCCCGCGAGATAAGGGCGGTCGTAAAGGCGGTTGTTGAGAACGCCATAGAGGCGATTGGCCTCATCGGTGAACCTGCGCACCGCATAGGACTGGTCGCCTTGCTTGTCGCCGAGGCGCCGGAAATGGCCGCATTCTCCGAGCTTTGGTCCCTGGTTCGCCATTTGCCAGATCACCCATTGGGTCACCTCGTATTTGCCGCGCAGGTCCTGCGGCCAAAATCGGCCGAACTTCTCGGCGAGGTAGAACATGATGGCGCCGGACTCGAACACGACGATCGGCTCGCCGCCGCCTTTGGGGTCATGATCCACGAGGACCGGCATGCGATGGTTCGGGTTCATCTTCAGGAACGTGCCCGTGAACTGATCTCCCTTGCCGATGTCGCACGGGACGATCTTGTACTCGGCTCCGAGCTCCTCGAGCAGGATCGTGACCTTCTTGCCGTTCGGCGTCGGCCAATAGTGGACGTCAAGCATTGGCGGCTCTCCTGTTGCTGTCGCCTGCTTCGGATGAGAAAAAGCGGTTAGCCGGACGCGGCAGGCCGAGATTCTCGCGCAACGTGCGGCCTTCATATTCGCGCCGGAAGATACCGCGTTGCTGCAGTTCCGGCACCACCTTGTCGACGAAATCGTCGAGCCCGCCCGGCAGATAGGGGAACATGACGTTGAAGCCGTCGCAGGCATCGCCGAAGAGCCATTCCTGCATCTTATCGGCGATCATCGCCGGCGTGCCGACGAAGGCAAGGCCCGCATAGCCGCCGAGCCGCTGGGCGAGCTGCCGCACGGTCAGCTTCTCCCGCCTCGACAGCTCGACCACCCTCTCGCGCCCGCTCCGGCTCGCATTGGTTTCGGGGATATCGGGCAGCGGACCGTCGGGATCGAACTTCGACGCATCGTAGCCGAGCGCCATCGACAAGGATGCGAGCGCGCTATCGTAATGCACGAGGCTGTCGAGTCTTGCCCTCTTGGCGCGCGCGTCATCGAGCGTCTCGCCCACCACGACGAAAGCGCCCGGCAGGATCTTCAGATGGTCGGGATTGCGCCCGAGCTTCTTCATGCGGCCCTTCACGTCGGCGTAGAAGCGCTGCCCGCCTTCGAGCGTCGACTGGGCGCCGAAGACCGCTTCCGCGGTCTCGGCGGCGAGCTGGCGGCCAGCCTCCGAGGACCCTGCCTGCACGATGACCGGCCAGCCCTGAACAGGCCGGGCGATGTTGAGCGGGCCGCGCACCGACAAATGCTCTCCCTTGTGATCGAGCACATGCATCCTGTCGGGATCGAAATAGATGCCGCTCGCGACATCGCGGATGAAGGCGTCGTCCGCGAAGCTATCCCACAGGCCCGTCACCACATCGTAGAACTCGCGCGCGCGGCGATAGCGCTCGTCGTGCTCCACATGTTCGGTGAGCCCGAAGTTCAGAGCCGCATCGGGATTGGAGGTGGTGACGATGTTCCATCCCGCGCGTCCGCCGCTGATATGGTCGAGCGAGGCGAATCTGCGGGCGATGTGGAAGGGCTCGTCGAAGGTGGTGGAGGCGGTCGCGACGAGACCGATATGCTCCGTCGCCCCGGCCAGCGCCGCGAGCAGCGTGAACGGCTCGAAGGAGGTCACGGTGTGGCTTCGCTTCAGGGCGTCGATCGGCATGTTGAGCACGGCGAGATGATCGGCCATGAAGAAGGCGTCGAACCGGCCGCGCTCCAGCGTTTGAGCAAAGCGCTTCAAATGCGCGAAGTTGAAATTGGCATCCGGATAGGCGCCCGGATAACGCCAGGCGCCGGTATGGATGCTCGCCGGCCGCATGAAGGCTCCTAGGCGCAATTGCCGCGACCTCGCCATGACAACCTCTCTCCCGCTCCGAGCATGCTCGCCTGCGCCGGATCGCGCCTGCGCCGCGGCCCGCCCGCAGATACCTGGGCATCGCTGCGCCGGCACGCAATGTCGGCTTAGCCTCAAGAGAAGGAATCTGTCGAATGCGCCGCCGATCGGGAAAGGATTTTTCCCGATCATTCATCATTCGAGGCGTTGAGCTGCTCGATCGGCAGAGCAGAGGCCGCCGCGCCGCCCTCCGCAGCGTCCCCGATCGGCGCACGCGTCAATCGCGAAGCCTCCGCATCGATCTCGAAGATCCGCGCCTCGATGCCCCGACCGCGTCGCTCGAAGAGCTCGGCGCGCCACGCCTCGGCCTTTGCCCGGTCGGCGAACATGTAGACCGCGCCCGAGGTCTTGGTGGGCGGATCGCGCAGGATCATCTTCCAGGCAAATTCGGTTCGCGCGGCAAGCTCGAGAGCTTGCGCCAGGCTCGCCGCGCGAACCGTCTCCTCCTCGTCGTCCCATGAGAAAGAGACTTGCAGAATGACCGGCATCGATCTCACCTTCTATTCCTGTCGAGAGGCGCGAACCTAGCACATAGCGTTGCTGGAACATCGTCTTTCAACGGTCGCCCTAACGATGTCTCAACCATTTTCCGGCAGGTCTGCTCGAAGCGAATATTTCCTCCACGCGAATGATCGGGACGACATCCGAGACGCCGATGGAAAGCCGTGAAGCGATTTCGGAAAGCGCGTCATCCGGCATCGACGTGTCGATCGTCATGCCCTGCCTCAACGAGGCGAACTCGCTGATGGCCTGCATCGCCAATGCCCGCTCCGCTCTCGAGCGCATGCGGCGCCGTCTCGACCTCGTGGGCGAGATCGTCGTCGCCGATAATGGCAGCACCGATGGCAGCCGGGAGCTGGCGCGTGCCTGCGGCGCTCGGGTCGTCGAGGTGTCCCGGCGCGGCTATGGAGCGGCCTTGATCGGCGGCGCCGGGGCGGCGCGAGGCCGCTTCCTGGTCATGGGCGACGCGGACGGCTCCTATGATTTCTGCGAAGCGGTCGAGATGGTGCGCGCCCTGATGAACGGGGCGGACCTCTGCCTCGGCTCGCGCTTCAAGGGCGAGATCAAGCCTGGCGCCATGCCCTGGAAGAACCGCTATATCGGCAACCCCGCGCTGACCTTCATCTTGAACCTCTTGTTCAAGGCAGGCGTGAGCGATGCCCATTGCGGCCTGCGGGCCTTGACCAAATCCTGCTTCGAGCGGCTGGGGCTCGCCGGCAACGGCATGGAATTCGCGAGCGAGATGATCATCAAGGCGGCGCTGAAGGGTGTCGCGATCGCCGAGGTTCCAGCGACCCTCTCGCCGGACCAGCGCCTGCGGGCGCCGCATCTGCGGCCATGGCGGGACGGTTGGCGGCATCTGCGCTACCTCCTGATGCTCAGCCCGACCTGGGTGTTCGCCGTGCCGGCCATGATCGTCGGCCTCTTGTCGCTCGCCATCCTGTTCGTCGCGGGTCTCGACGCCTGGAATAGCGTCGGCGCCACGACGCCGATCGGCAATTACTGGGTGATCCTCGCCGGCGCCATGCTCGGGGTGAGCCAAGTATCGGGGCTGCTCGCTGCCGCGACCCATCTCTACGGGGTGCGGGAAGGATATCGCCGGCCGAGAAGCTGGACCAAGCGCCTGGCGCGCTGGGTTTCGCTCGAGACGATGCTGATCTTCGGCCTCGCCTGTTTCCTCATCGGCCTCGCCGTACTGTTCGGCATCGCCGCCTATTGGTCCTCGAGGCGCTTCGGCCGCATCGACAATGTGCTGCCGGCGGTGATCGGCACGACCCTGATCGTCATCGGCGCCCAGAACGCGCTAGGGGGCTTTCTGCTCGCCATACTCAGCGGCAATGAAGCCGAGTTCCTGAAAGGGGTCGTGCCGCGCGCCGAGATGCCGCAGACCATAGCGCCGCCGCGGCGGACCGCCGATGGCGCAAGGCATTAGGGTCGCGGCCGTCGGCCTGGGCTGGGTCGCGCTGAACCGTCACCTGCCGGTGATGGACCGTAGCCGAAGGTTCGAGGTGGTGGGTGTGGTCGACCGCGCCCCCGGACGGGCCGAGAGCATCGCCAAGCGGCGCGGCTATCGGCTGCATGCCTGCGCGACCAGCCTGGCATCGGTCGCCTGGCTCGACGAGGTCGACGCCGTGACGGTCGCGACCGCGCCGATGGCGCATCACGGGCTCGTCAAGGAGGCGCTCGCAGGCGGCAAGCATGTGCTGACGGAGAAGCCCTTCACCATGACGGTCGAGGAGGGAGAAGAGCTGGTCGCGGCCGCCAAGCGATCCGGGCGGCAAATGGCGATCGTCCATAATTTCCAGTTCGCGCGATCGACCTTGCGCCTGAAGGCCGAGATCGCCTCCGGCAGGCTCGGCGCGATCACCGGGATCGACGCGGTGCAATTCGGCAATCCGGCCCGCCGACTGCCGAGCTGGTACGATGAGCTGCCGTTCGGGCTGTTCTACGATGAGAGCCCCCATCTCCTCTACCTGATGCGCGCCATCGCAGGGCCCATCGCGCTTGAGCGCGCCATCATGGTGCCGAGCCGGCGCGGCCTTGCGACCCCGGCGCGGATCGCCGCCTGGTTCAAGGCGCAGACGGATGATTACCCGATCGCCTTGAGCTGCAATTTCGAAAGCCCGGTGAGCGAATGGTATCTGCTGGTCCAAGGCGAAAGACGGCTCGCCATCGTGGATATCTTCCGGGACATCTATCTCTCGCTGCCCAATGACGGCGCCCATGACGCGGCGAGCGTGGTGCGCACGAGCCTCGTCGCCACCGCCCAGCATTGGATCCAAAACGTCACGCGCGGCATCCCCCACCTCGCCGGCCGGCTGGTCTACGGCAATGACCAGGTGTTCGAGCGCTTCGCGCGGGCCATCGCGGGCGAGGTCGCGGCGCTCGAGCCGATCGGCCCGGAGAGCGCGCTATCGGTCCTCAAGCTGCAGCATGCCGTCATCGATCGAAGCGAGAACGCGTATTCGCCATGCCGAAGCTGAGGCTCTTGATGGTGACGCATTTCTTCGACAGCCATCGTGGCGGCGTCGAAATCGTGGCCGGCCGCCTGGCCCGCGAATTCGCGCGACTCGGCATCGAGGTCGCGTGGGCCGCAACGGATGCGTCCGCGCCGCCGGCAATCGATGACGAGGCTGGGCTTCGTGCCGTTCCGCTTGCGGCCAGCAACATCACCGAACGGTCGACGGGCCTCCCCTACCCTCTGCCCGCGCCTTCCGCCTTTCGGCGTATCCTGCGCGAAGCGCGAGAAAGCGACGTCGTTCTCGTCCATGACGGGCTGTACTTGACCGGCATCGCCGCCTTCCTCGCCGCCCGCCTCTCCGGCAAGCCGGTGGTCGTCGTGCAGCATATCGGAGCGATCCCCTACAAGAACCCCTTGCTTCGCTCCTTGATGGCGATCGCCAACCGCATCATCACGCGCCCCATTCTGGCGCGCGCCGACCAGGTGGTGTTCATCAGCGAAGCCACCGCGCGATATTTCGCGGACCTCAGCTTCAGGCGAAAGCCCGAACTGATCTTCAACGGGGTCGATGCCGCGGTCTTCTGGTCCCCGACCTGTCCCGAGGACATCGCCATCGCGCGCCGCCATCTCGGCTTGCCGGATACGGGTGAGATTGCGCTTTTCGTCGGACGCTTCGTCGAGAAGAAGGGGCTGGCGGTCATGGAGCGCCTAGCTCGCAAGCGCAGCGACATCGTCTTCGCCTTCGCCGGCTGGGGGCCGCTCGACCCTCGCTCCTGGAATCTCGCCAATCTACGGGTGTTCGACAAGCTCTCAGGCGCCGCGCTCGCCGAGCTTTATCGAGCCTGCGATGTCTTCCTCCTGCCCAGCACCGGAGAGGGCTTCCCGCTCGTCATTCAAGAGGCGCTCGCTTGCGGCCTGCCCGTCATCTGCGGGCAGGAGACGGCGGGCGCCGACGCCAGCGCCTCCTCCATGCTGGTCCCCGTGGCGATCGATGCGGGAAACCCGGATCGCACCGCCGCCCTGTTCGAGACTGCCCTCGTCTCATGCCTTCGCGAAAGGTGCGCCGAGGACGCGAGGTTGTCGCGCGCCGAGTGGGCGGCGCGACGCTATTCCTGGCCGCGGGCCGCCGCCAGCCATGCCGCCATTCTGCGGCGCCTGCAGCCTCCGAGCGAAGATCCGATGCCGGCATCTCCCTCGGCGCGCAGCCCGTCGCTGCAAAACGGGAGTGAGAGGTGAAGAAGCGCTCGCTCGTCACGACGATCGCATCGACGGCGCTGGCGCTCGGTCTGCTCGCGGCGCTCATCATCAGTGGCCATGTCGACCTGGCGAGCCTCTTGCGCAAGCTGACCGAAGTCAGGCTCCTGCCTTTCCTCGGACTTGTCCTGGCGACCAGCCTGCATGTGCTGCTCGCCGGCGAGAAATGGCGACTGGTCGAGGAGCGCCTGACGGGCGGCGCTCAATTGTCACGCCGGCTGTGCTTTGCGTTCACGGCGCTCGGAACGGCGGCCGGTCAGTTTCTGCCCATGCAGGTCGCGACCGCGCTGACGCGTTCCATGGGCTCGCGCTTCCTCACCGGCGCGGGAGCGGTCCGCAGCGCCCTCGCCACCCTCTTCGAGCAGGCTTTCGACGTGCTCGCCATCGGCTTTTGCGGCCTCGCCTCGATCTACTGCCTCTCGGCGGGCGATCTGGCGCGATGGCCAGCCGGCGCGGCCTTGGCCGCCATGCTCGGCTGGCTGCTGGCGGCCCCCGCCGTCAAGGTCGCGGCCGCCGGCGCCAGCCGGCTCGCGACGGCGAAGCTAGGCGGGCACGGCGGCATCGGTCGCCTGGCCGGCGCATTGGCGCGATCCGGGCTCTTCGAGCCGGGGTTGGTGCGGCGCCTCTTCGCGCTTTCGATCGTGCGATTCATCGTGCTCTGCCTGATGGCCGCCGCGACGACGCAGGCGGCGGGCCTCGACATGCCCACTCTGCGCCTTGCGGCTGCCCTTCCGCTCGTCGTGCTGGCGACGGCGCTGGCGCTGACGCCGGCCGGGATCGGGGTCAACGAATGGAGCTTCGCTGCCGCCCTGACCGCCTTCGGCGCCGATTTCGAGGTGGCGACGCAATGGGCGCTGATGAACCGGGTGCTGGTTGCCGCCGCCTCGCTGCTGATCGGAGGCGCCGGCGGCGTTCTGGCCTTTGCTTCCAGAGCCGGAACGGCGCCGGCCGATGCGCCGGCCGGCGGTCAGGAGGCGGGAGCGCTCGCCGGGGCGATGACGAGATCGGTGCCGCAGGACAATCCGGCCATATAGGCGCGCAATCTTGCGCGCGCCTCCTCGTCGAGCTTGGGCAGCGTATCGTCCTGCGGAATGCCGAGCGCAACGGCCTGCCGCCGGTCGAAGACCGCGACCGTGAAGCGCTTGCAGATATCGGCGACCCTATTCTCGTCGAGATAGGTCAGATCGAGCATTTTCGGCTGGTTGCGCAGGAAAGGGTCGTTGCGCACCAGATCGCCGGCGAAGAGCAGGCCGGAGCGATCGACGATCACGATCCCGACCGGGGCGCCTTCGATCGCCGCGACCGCCTTGCGGTAGGGCGCGACGAGGCCGCCCGCCTGGAAGGCGTGCAGCGGCAGCATGATGGCGACCGCGATGGCGCTCGTCATCGCCAGGCTGGCGCGCCCCGCCGCGATTTCGCGGTGGGAGGCCCGAGCAGTCACGGCCATCCAGCCATAGCCCGCGAGCAGGCAGAAGCTTCCAAGCAGACCGTGCAGGTAGCGATAGCCCCAGCCATGCCCCTGATAAGGCAGGATGATGAACATCGCCGCGATGGTCAGCAACAGCCCTCCGATAAGGGGCCGCGCCAGACCCTCGCCGCGGCGTATCGCTGTCCAGGCCGCGAGCGCCAGCGGCAACGCGATGAGGTTCTGCCAGGCGATGAAGCGCAGCACATTCTTCAGCATCAGCCCCGTACCGTCCCAGCTGAAGTCGCGCAGGAAGCGCATGGCGCGCACGATGAACAGGGCCGGTCCGGTGGTTTCCGCATCGTCCGGCGCCACGCCATGGACGCTGAGCACGAGCTGCCAATAGAGCATCCAGAAAATGCAAATGGCGGCGTAGGCGACGATGTAGAGGAGCGCCGGGCGGCGGCGCCCGATCCACCACAGCCTTGCGATGAATGGCGCAGCGAAGAGCGGGTGGAACAGCAATTGGTGCAGTCCGGTGGCGAGGAACCCGACCCCGATCGCACCCGCATGGGAGAGGCGATCGTCGCGCAGATAGAGCCATAGCCAGAGGAGATTGAAGGCAAGATGCGCCGTCATCGCGTAGCTCGTCATGGCGGTGACGAGGAATTGCGATGAGGTGACGAGCAGCGTCACCGCGACGAAGGCCGCGTCCAAGCGCCCGGGCCATAGACGCCGCGCGATACCGAAGAGCGCAATCACCGCGATGCAGGCGAGGACCGGGCTCGCGAAGGCCGGATCGAGGATCAGGCCGATGAGTGCCCGAAACGCGGCATTGACGGGCAGGTAGGCCGAGATCCAGCCGGCATTGCCCGGGATGGGCAGCATGAAATCCGGGCCGAGCGCACGGGCGAAGGGTCGCCACTCGGTGGGCAGGTCGGCGATCAGGCGCCCAGAGCGGAAGATGACGGAATCGAAGTCGGCGAGGAACTCGTCGCGGCTGAAGTGAAAATTCCCGAAGACGAGGAAGGTGCCGGCAAGCGTCGCGGCAAGCGTCAGCCCGGCGAGGACCGAGGTCGTCAGCCATGGACGGGGATGCAGCCGGTCCCAACCGGAGAACGCCGCCGGGATGCGGAGAGCCGAAAGCACCAAGAGCAGGAGGGCGCCGGCGACGAGCCAGGCCCCATCCTGGGTGCGGAACAAGAGCGAGGCGAGCCACACCGACGTCGGCGTGCCGAAATGCGAAGGGATCACGGCGGTGCGGATCGCGAAGGATATGACGCAGCCGAGTACGGTGAGGCCCGCGGCGATGCGCATCGTCCGGCGCAGGCCGGCGGGCACGGCGCTGGGATCGGTCACGGACAGATATAGGCGGCAGCGCCCGGCGGCTTGAAGCAGCCGACGGATTCGGGGATGACGAGCTTCGGCAGGAAGAGCACGACCTTGGGGAAATAGATGATGAAGCCGATCGTCACGAGGAAGACGACATAGATCGGCAGCGCGGCGCGCAGGGCATGCGAGAAGCGCACGCCCACGAATTTCGAGGCCATCAGCAGCACCAGCCCATAGGGCGGCGTGATCAGCCCGAAAGCGAGCGTGGCGATGAGCACGACACCCATATGCACCGGGTTGATGTCGCCCACCTGCGTCAGCGTATAGACGAGCGGCATGAAGATGATGATGGTCGGCACCGGCTCGATGAAATCGCCGATGATGGTGAACAGCGCGACGAGCAGCAGCATGATGAGGTGGGGATCGTTCCCGGCTATGCTGGTGATCCCATCGGCGATCACCATCGCGCCGCGCAGATAAGCGAGCATCCAGCCGAAAGCCGATGCCGCCGCGATGGTGATCAGCGGCAGCGAGTAGATGAGCCCGGCCTGGCAGAAATCCTGCGGCAGCCTCTTGATATGGGCCCGATTGAGCGACGGGATGACCACCGCGAGGATCCAGACCACGGCGACCGCGCCGGCTTCCGTCGGCGTGAACCAGCCCGTGAGGATGCCGCCGAGCAGGATGACGGGGATCATCAAGGGCAAGGAGGCCTCGCGGGCGGCCTGGCCGAATTCGCCGAACGTGGCGCGGCGGCGCCTGACGCCCACCGGTCCGAAGAAATAGCAATAGATCATCAGGCCGAAGCCGATCATGAAGCCTGGCACGACGCCGGCCATGAACAGGCCCGCGATCGAGACATTGCCGACGGCGCCGTAGACGACGGCCGTGATGCTCGGCGGCACCAGGGCCGCGATGGTCGAGGCCGCGGCGATCAGGGCGGCGATGAAGGCCGGCTCGTAGCCCTCCTTGCGCATCGGGCCGCCGAGCGCGCGGCTCATGACCGCGACATCGGCGGTGGTCGAGCCCGACATCTCGGAGAAGAACATGCTGAACACGGTGACGACCTGCGACAGGCCGCCCCGCATATGCCCCACGAGCGCGAGCGAGAGATTGGCCACCCTCACCACCACATTGGCCGAGCTCATCAGCTCGCCGACGAGGAGAAAGAAGGGCACGGCGAGCAGCGCCTCGGAATCGACCCCGTCGAACATTTTCTGCACGATGGCGGCGAGCGTCACATCGGTGAACAGCGTGCCGACGATCACGCCGGCCATCAGCGAGAAGGCGACGGGCACGCCGAGATAGCCGAAGAACAGGAACAGGAAGGTCATCACGGCGAGGATCAACGGCGCGCTCACCCGGCGCCTCCGATCGGCCCGGCGATGATCAAGGCTGCCTCGTCCTCGGCCTTGCGTCCTTCGGGATCCTCGAAGCCGTTGCGCCAGCCATTGACGAGCTGCTCGATGGTGAACAGGGCGATGAGCGCGCCCGAGATCGGGATGATGGCGTAGAGCGAGGCGATCGGCGTCATCGACGGCATGCGGAAGCTGCCGAAGCCGCGCAGGAAATTGACATAGCCGAAGACGACCATGCAGGCCGCGACCGCGAGCATGACCAGCCTGATCAGCGTCTCCACCGCGAGCCGCAGCCGCCCGTGCAGCGCTTCGGACAAGGCGGCGAGGTAGAGATGATCGTTGCGGCGCGCCGCGGCCGCCGCGCCGATGAACACACCATAGACGAAGAAGGTCGAGGTGACCTCCTGCAGCCACAGCCAGGGATGGCCGATGGTGCGGGTGACGATGTCGCAACCGACCGAGGTCGTGAAGCCGAACAGCGTCAGGCCGCACAGCACCATCAGCACCCGCTCGAGCGGGTCGAGCGCCCGCCATTTGAGATGGCGCTGGCGTTCGAGCACCAGCCCGGCCATGAACGCGTCAGGCCGCCCGAGAGGCGATCTCGGGCCTCAGCCCTACTGCACCGCCTGGATCAGCTTGACGAGCTTGACCGCATGCGGCCCGAGCCCCGCCGAGAGCTGGTCGAGGAGTGGCCCCGCCAGCTTGGAGAAGCCCGATTTGTCGACATCGGTGACCACCTTGACGCCGATCGATTGCAGCTTCGCCTGCGATTCCTTCTCCAGTTCGAGCGCCTTCTGCGGCTCGACGCGGGCCACCTCGTCGGCGGCCGCCTGCACCCATTGCTTCTGCTCCGCGCTCAGGCCCTGCCACACCTTGTCGCTCACCCAGACGAGGCTGTTGTTCGCCTCGTGCTCGGTGATCGAGAGGACCGGGGCGACCTCGTAATGCTTGTTGATCAGATAGACGTTGATGCCGTTCTCGGCGAAATCGACGACGCCCGTCTGCAGCGAGGTATAGACGCTGCCGAAGGGCATATGCACGGTCTGGGCGCCATAGGCCGGGAAAGTGGCGTCCTCGGTCGCGGTCGCCTGCACGCGCACCTTCAGGCCCTTCAGATCCTCGACCTTGTGGATCTCCTTCTTGCCGTACATGGAGCGCAGGCCGAGCGTCGCCAGCGCCAGCACATGGGCGCCCTGGACGGTGTCCTCGATCATGTCGTGCACTTCCTTCGCGACTTGCGGGTCGGCGATCGCCTTGACGAGGTGATCTTGCGAGCGGAACAGGAAATGCAGCGACATGACGCCGGCCTGCGGCGACACGGTCGCGGTATTGGCCGACGAGGTGATGGCGAAATCGATATCGCCCGATTTGATCAGTTGCAGTATCTGCGGCTCCTGGCCGAGCTGGGCGCCCGGGAACTGATCGATGATCATGGTATTCTTGCTGAGCGCCGCGAGCTTCGCCGCGAACACATCGCCGGCGACCCCGTAGCCGGTATTGTGGGGCTGGTCATAGGCGAAGCGATAGCGCTTCACATCCTGCGCCGAGGCAGCGCTTGCGCAAGCCGCGAGGGCGAGCCCGATCGCCAGCGACGACACCCATATCCGCGAAGGCAGCCTCATCATTTCTTCCTCCCAAGGCATGATTGACGCTGCGCCTTTCCGCGCCGCTGCTTTGGAGTTTCGGTTGCAATCGCGTTCTTGTCAAAGAGGCGGTGCGATCGAGCGAGGCGCGGGTCGAGACCTCGCGGTCGCGCGCGTCCCTTTCCCACGAGCTACCGGCTCAACTCTCGGGAGAACCGCCTGCAAGCAAAGCGAGTGGCGGGGAGGGTACGGGTCAGGGTACGGGTGGGGGGTCTTTCCTCGGCGCCGACACGGTATCCCTGACGCGGCTATTCGACGGGTCATAGAAGGGACGCAGCGAGGCGCTCGCGGGAAAGCGTTCGCCGGCGATCTCGATCTCGTAGCGGCCGCCGTCGATGAAGTCGCTATCGACCGTCCGGCCTCCAGCGGCGACATAGCCCATGCCGAGCGGCTTGCCGATCGTGTGTCCGAACATGCCGGAGGTGATCCGCCCGACCAGCACGTCGTCGCGCCAGATCGGCTCGTTATGGTAGACGAGCCGGCTCTCGTCCTGCAAGGCGAATTGCACCAACCGGCGCCTTGGCCCCTCCCCCTTCTGCCGCGACAGCGCATCGCGGCCGATGAAGCCGCCCGGCTTCGACCAGGCGACCGCGAAGCCGAGGCCCGCTTCGAGCGGCGTATCCTCCTCGGTGATGTCGTGGCCCCAATGCCGATAGGCCTTCTCCATCCTGAGCGAGTCCAGCGCATGGTAGCCCGCAAGGCGCAGTCCCACGGCCTCGCCCTCCCCCATGATCGCGTCGAACACGCCTTGGGCGAATTCGGTCGGGATATGGAGCTCCCATCCGAGCTCGCCCACATAGGTGATGCGGCTCGCCCGCACCCGCGCATAGCTAAGATCGATCGTCTGCGAGGCAGCGAACGGGAAGGCGCCGTTCGCCAGGTCCGCGTCGGTGAGACGCGACAGCAGCTCGCGCGATCTCGGCCCCATCAGGCCGAGCACCACATAGGCTGAGCTCGCGTCGAAGGCGACGGCCCGCGCGCCGGCTGGGATGTGACGGCGCAGCCAAGCGAGATCGCGCGTCTGGGATGCGGCCGCGGTCACGATCAGGAAGCGGTCTTGCGCCTCGCGCGTGACGGTGAGATCCGCCTCGATGCCGCCCCGCTCGTTGAGCCACTGGGTGTAGACGATCCGCCCGACCGGCACGGCGACGTCATTGGCGCAGATGCGGTTGAGCACCGCTTCGGCATCCGCGCCTTCGAGGAGATATTTGCCGAAGGAGGATTGGTCGAACAGCCCGACCCCTTGGCGCACCGCCCGATGCTCCTCGCCCGAATAGGGAAACCAGTTCTGGCGCCCATAGCCGTAGCGGTATTCGGGCTCGACGCCTGGCGGCGCATACCAGTTCGGGCGCTCCCAGCCCGCGGCCTCCCCGAAGCAGGCGCCGCGCCCGGCCAGGCGGTCATGGAGCGCCGAGCGGCGCACGCCGCGCGCGCTCTCCGGCTGACGGAAGGGCCAGTGCATGGCGTAGAGGAGGCCTAGCGTCTCGACCGTGCGGTCCTTCAGATAACGGCGGTTGCGCTGGAACGGCATGGCGCGGCGGATATCCACGTCCCACAGATCCATGGGCGGATGCCCGTCGACGATCCAGTCGGCGAGCACCTTGCCGGCCCCGCCCGCCGACTGGATGCCGATCGAGTTGAAGCCGGCGGCGACGAACAGGCCCCGGACCTCGGGGGTCTCCCCGATCAGGTAACGGTCATCGGGCGTGAAGCTCTCGGGGCCGTTGAAGAACAGCTTGATGCCGGCTTCGCCGAGCGCCGGCACGCGGCGGATGGCCGCGCCGAGCAGCGGCTCGATATGGGCGAGGTCCTCGGGGAGCTGATCGAAGGAGAAGCTGTCGGGGATGGCGTCCATCCCCCAGGGCTTGGCCACCGGCTCGAACCAGCCGACCAGCAGTTTGCCGGCATCCTCCTTGAAATAGGTGCAAGCGTCGGCGTCGCGCAGCACCGGCAGATGCGGCGGCAGGCCGGCTATCGCTTCGGTGACGATGTAGAAATGCTCGGCCGCATGCAGCGGGATCGCGGCTCCGGCCGAGGCGCCGAGGTCGCGGGCCCACATCCCGGCGCAATTGACCACGACCTTTGCCGCGATCTCCCCGCTCGACGAGCGCACGCCCTTGGCTCGCCCGTCCTCGAGCATGATGGCCTCGACCTTCACGTTCTCGAAGATGCGCGCGCCCCGGCTCCTCGCGCCCTTGGCGAGCGCCTGGGCGGTGTCGACCGGGTTCGTCTGGCCGTCCTTCGGCAAATAGACGGCGCCGACCAGATCCTCGGTCGTCATCAGCGGCCAGTACTCGCCCGCCTGCCCCGGCGTCAGGACATCGACCTCGAGCCCGAAGCACCTCGCCATCGAGGCCCCCCGCTTCAGCTCCTCGAAGCGCTCGGCATTGGTGGCGAGGGCGAGCGAGCCGATGCGGCGAAAGCCCGTCGCCTGGCCGGTCTCGCGCTCGAGCGAGGCGTAGAGCTCGGCGGTATACTGGGCGAGACGGGTGAGGTTATGGGTGGCTCTGAGCTGCCCGATGAGCCCCGCCGCATGCCAGGTCGTGCCGCAGGTGAGCTGCTTACGCTCGAGCAGGACGACATCGGTCATCCCCCTCAGCGTGAGATGATAGGCGAGGCTGCATCCGACGATGCCGCCGCCGATGATCACCGCCTCGGCGCGTTGTGGAAGCTCAGCCATGCTGGTCACCTTCGAGGGTTACGCTTGCACGCATTTCCAAGCGCCGGCGCTTACCCTCTCCCCTCGCGGGAGAAGGTGCCGAGACCCAATCGAAGCGGGTAAGGGGGACGCAAGTCGACCAACGGTGGGAGCCCAAACCCCCCCCA
>JBIOEJ010000095.1:0-23295 GCA_044445965.1 Hyphomicrobiales bacterium | reverse complement strand
CTCGTTCAGCATCGAAAAACCCGGTTCGTCGGCCCCAAGGGTGTCGGCCCCAAGGGGTAGGAATGATGCCACCCCTCCCTATATAGACGTGGCGCGGGACAGGTTAAACTCTCCGAGGTCTCGCCGCCGGCGACAAGAGGCGAGATCATACCCCAGGCTGGCCCCAACGGGCGATGCGGGGTATGAGAAGGCGCCAAATCAGGAAGGCTCCGCATGGATTCCACGGTTAAGACCTTACCCATCCGCTCGATTCAGGCGGATAACGATACCGCCGCACCGCACCGCCCCAGCCGCGAGGAAGCGGAAGCGGCGGTGCGCACGCTGATCCGCTGGGCCGGCGACGACCCGACGCGCGAAGGCCTGGTCGAGACGCCGCGGCGCGTGGTCAAGGCCTATGAGCAGCTCTTCGAGGGCTACGCCAAGGACCCCTCCCATGCGCTGGAGCGCATCTTCGAGGATATCGGGGGCTATGACGACCTCGTCCTCGTGCGCGACATCCCTTTCTTCTCGCATTGCGAACACCATATGGTGCCGTTCTTCGGCAAGGCGCATGTCGGCTATTATTCGTCGAGTGGCGTGGTCGGCTTGTCGAAGCTCGCCCGCGTCATCGACGTGTTCGCGCGCCGCCTGCAGACGCAGGAGACGATGTCGGCCGAGATCGTCCAGGCGATCGAGGAGACATTGAAGCCACGTGGCGTCGCTCTGATGCTTGAGGCGGAGCATCTGTGCATGACGATGCGCGGCGTGCAAAAGGCCGGGGCCTCCACCGTCACCACCCAGTTCACCGGCGTCTTCCGGGACGATCCGGCCGAGCAGATGAAGTTCCTGACGATGCTGCGCCAACCCATGGCCGGCTGAGGACGCTCACGCACAGCACCCTCGACCCCGCGAGCATGTCGCGCCATCCGTATGGCCCCTCTGCGTTTTCGGCATGGAAGCCCGCAGGCACGCGCCGTGGAAGCGTGCGTGCCCATGCTTTAGCATCGGCGGAGCGTCCGGCGCGCCGAGCGCAATGCATCGATCCAGCAGGATTTTCCCATGACCGTACATGACGCCGATCAGCTTGCCGCCATGAAGTTCGGCGTCGGCCAGCCGGTGCGCCGCGCCGAGGATCCGGTGCTGGTGCGCGGCGAGGGCTGCTTCACCGACGATATCAGCGTGCCGGGGCAGCTCTATGCCGCGATGGCGCTCAGCCGTCACGCCCATGGCCTGATCCGCGGCCTCGACGTCGAAGCCGCGAAGCAGATGCCCGGCGTCGCCATGATCGTCACCGGCGAGGATCTGCGACAGGCGGGCTATGGCACGCTCGATTGCGGCTTCGCCGCCAATAGCCGCGACGGCACGCCGCTGCGCAAGACGCCGCGCCCCGCGCTCGCCGTCGATCGGGTGCGCTTCGTCGGCGAGCCCATCGCCTGCGTGATCGCCGAGACGGCGGTGCAGGCGCGCGACGCGGCGGAAGCCATCGCGGTCGACATCGAGCCGCTTCCCGTGGTCATCGATGTCCATGCGGCCGAGGCCGACGGCGCACCGCGCCTGCATGAGGATATTCCGCGCAACGTGGCGCTCGACTTCCACTATGGCGATGCCGAGAAGACGAAAGCCGCGTTCGCCAAGGCGGCCCATGTGACGAAGCTGCGGATCGTGCATAACCGCGTGGTGGTAGCCGCCATGGAGCCGCGCGCCGCCATCGCCGCCCACGACGCCAAGGCCGACCGCTGGACCCTCACCACTTGCAGCCAGGGCGTGATGGGGATGCGCAACCAGCTTGCCAAGGAAGTGCTGCATGTGCCGCCCGAGAAGGTGCGGATCGTCTCGAAGAATGTCGGCGGCTCGTTCGGCATGAAGGGCTCAGTCTATCCGGAATATGTGGCGATGCTGCACGCCGCGCGGCTTCTCGGCCGGCCGGTCAAATGGGCGAATGACCGCTCCGGCAGCTTCCTCTCCGACCATCATGGCCGCGCCCAGGAAGCGGTGGGCGAGCTGGCGCTCGACGCACGCGGCCGCATCCTCGCGGTGCGGTTCACGGGCTTCGGCGATATGGGTGCTTACCTCACGCGCTTCGGGCCGTTCATCCCGAGCATCAACTGGGTCAAGAACGGGGTCGGCCCCTATCGCACCCCGCTCATCGAGGTGCAGACGAAATGCGTGTTCACCAACACGGTGCCGGTCGGCGCCTATCGCGGCGCCGGGCGGCCGGAGGCCCAATACTTCATGGAGCGACTCATCGACCACGCGGCCATGGAGACGGGCATCGATCGCGTGGCCCTGCGCCGGCGCAATTTCATCAGGCCCAAGGACTTCCCCTTCGTGGCGGCGTCCGGCCAGACCTATGATTGCGGCGATTTCGAGCGGCTGATGGATCAAGCGCTGGATGCCGCCGACTGGAAGGGTTTCGCGGCCCGCAAGCGCGCGAGCCGCAAGCGCGGCCTGCTGCGGGGCCGCGGCATCTCGACCTATCTCGAGATGACGGCCGCCATGGGTTCCGAGCTCGGCGGCATCCGCTTCGACGCGGATGGCGGTGTGACCCTTCTCAGCGGCACCCATGATCACGGCCAAGGCCATGGCACGGCCTTCGCCCAGGTGATCGTGGATAAGCTCGGCATTCCCTTCGAGCGCATCCGGCTCGATCAGAGCGACAGCGACCAGCTCCCGGGCGGCGGCGGCACCGGCGGCTCGCGCTCGATCATGGTGGGCGGCACGGCGCTCATGGCTTCGGCGGACAAGGTGATCGAGCGCGGCAAGCTCGCGGCCTCAGCCATCCTGGAAGCAGGCGTGCAGGATATCGAATTTTCGCGCGGACGCTTCACCGTCGCCGGCACCGACCGTTCGATCGGCATCGTCGACCTCGCGGCGAAGCTGCGCAACGGGCCAAGCCTCGGCGCCGATATCCCACAAACGCTCGATTACGCGGCCATGAGCGACCCCGTCCCGGGGGTCTATCCCAATGGCTGCCACATCGCCGAGGTCGAGATCGATCCGCAGACCGGCGTCGCGCGCTTCGACCGCTACCTCTCGGTCAATGATTTCGGCACGGTGGTGAATCCCATGCTGGTCGAGGGTCAAATCCATGGCGGGGTGATGCAAGGCATCGGCCAAGCGCTGATGGAGGATGCGCTCTACGACGCCGACGGGCAATTGCAGACCGGCTCCTTCATGGACTACGCCATGCCGCGCGCCGCCGACACGCCGGATTTCGACGTTCTCCACCACCCGGTGCCGACGCGCACCAATGCGGTCGGCGCCAAGGGCTGCGGCGAAGCCGGATGCTCGGGCTCCATACCGGCCGCAGTGAGCGCGGTCCTGGACGCGCTCGCCGATCTCGGCATCAGGGAGATCGACATGCCGACGACGCCGCTGCGCGTCTGGACCGCGATCGAAGCGGCGAAGCGGGCGCGGCGGACGGCGTGATCGGTGCTTGCATGACGCGCTTGGAGAGTGGCCCCTTCCCGTCCTAAATGGGCGCGGCCGCATGAGCGGCTCAGCACCGGAGCGCCGCGATCGATGAAGGCACCGAGCGAATCCAAGGGCGAACGTATGCGCGCGACCACCATCTTGATGGTGCGCAAGGGCTCGCGCGTGGTCATCGGCGGAGACGGCCAAGTCAGCCTCGGCCAGACCATCATCAAGGCCAATGCCCGCAAGGTGCGCAGGCTCGGCAAGGGACAAGTGATCGGCGGCTTCGCCGGGGCGACGGCCGACGCCTTTACGCTGTTCGATCGGCTGGAGGGAAGGCTCGAGCAATATCCGGGGCAGCTCATGCGCGCCTGCGTCGAGCTGGCCAAGGACTGGCGCACCGACCGTTATCTGCGCAGGCTCGAAGCCATGATGCTGGTCGCCGACAAGGAGGTCGGGCTGTTGCTCAGCGGCACCGGCGATGTGCTGGAGCCGGAAGGCCAGATGATGGGCATCGGTTCCGGCGGCAATTACGCGCTCGCCGCCGCCCGTGCCCTGATCGATGTCGAGCCCGATGCCGAGGCGATCGTGCGCAAGGCGCTCAATATCGCGGCCGAGATCTGCGTCTACACCAATGCGAATCTCGTCGTCGAGAGCCTCGCATGCTGATCGACATCGCGGCGGCGGTCGCGGTCGTGCTTGCTTCAGCTGCGATCCTCTATCTCGGCTTGGGCTACGACGTGGCCATCGCCGGCCTTGCGCTCTTGATCTTCGGCTTCATCCTGTCGGAGCTGATGGCTGGACGCCAAGGCTTCAGGCTTACGGGCTTCGTGCTCGCGCTCGTCGCGGCGATCGCCTGCTTTGTTCTCGGTCAACTCGCGGTGGTATCGATCGCCGCTTTCGACCGGGCGCCCGATCTGACGCGCCAATTCTTCGCGCCGCTGACGGCGGGGGCCGTCTGCGCCTCGATCGGCGCACTGGCGCATCGGGCCCGCTATCATGCGCCGTTCAGCTTGGTCATCGCGCTGCCGGCGGCGCTCTACGCTCTATTCGGGGCGCTGAAGCTGACCCTCGGCCAAGCGTGGCTGCGCCTGTGATCGGCGATGGGCGCCACGGGCTGTCATGCTTGTGAATTTCGTCGTATGAGAAATGATCCATCGCAGGTCGCAGCTTGGCTGGCCATGCCACATGCGGCGCGCAGGTTCATTCGCATGAGGAGCATCATATGACCGCCGTCTTCATGAACAAGCACGGCTCGCCGGAGTGAGAATCGTCTGTTACTCCACGGCGCCCGAGACTGGCCTCAAGCGTCTTGATCAATGACCACCTTCTCTCCCCGCGAGATCGTCTCCGAGCTTGATCGCTTCATCGTCGGACAGAACGCCGCGAAGCGCGCCGTCGCCATCGCGCTGCGCAACCGCTGGCGGCGCCAGCAGCTCGAGGGCGCGATGCGCGAGGAGGTGCTGCCCAAGAATATCCTGATGATCGGGCCGACGGGTTGCGGCAAGACCGAGATCTCGCGCCGCCTGGCGCGGCTGGCGGGCGCTCCCTTCCTCAAGGTCGAGGCCACCAAGTTCACCGAGGTCGGCTATGTGGGCCGCGATGTCGAGCAGATCGTGCGCGACCTCGTCGAGATCGGCATTTCGCTGGTGCGCGAGGAGAAGCGTCGCGGGGTCACGGCCAAGGCCGAGCTTGCGGCCGAAGAGCGCCTGCTCGACGCCCTGGTGGGCAAGAATGCGAGCGCCACGACCCGCGACGCCTTCCGCAAGCGGCTACGCGACGGCGAGCTCGACGACAAGGAGGTCGAGCTCGAGGTGAGCGCGGGTTCGACCGGCATGCCGATGTTCGAGCTGCCGGGCATGCCGGGCGCCTCGGTCGGGGCGATCTCGATCGGCGACATGTTCGGCAAGGCCTTCGGCCAGCGCAGCAAGACGCGCCGCGTCCAGGTGAAGGAAGGCCGCGGCCTGATGATCGCCGACGAGAGCGACAAGCTCCTCGACAACGACGCCGTGGTGCAGGAGGCGCTGCGCGAGGTCGAGAACAACGGCATCGTCTTCCTCGACGAGATCGACAAGATCTGTGCCCGCGACGGACGCGCGGGAGCCGATGTCAGCCGCGAAGGCGTGCAGCGCGACCTCCTGCCGCTGATCGAGGGCACCACGGTCGCGACCAAGCACGGCACGGTCAAGACGGACCATATCCTGTTCATCGCATCGGGCGCCTTCCACGTCTCGAAGCCCTCCGATCTCTTGCCCGAGCTACAAGGGCGCCTGCCGATCCGGGTCGAGCTGTCGCCGCTCGAAGAGGCCGATTTCGTGCGCATCCTGACCGAGACGGAAGCAAGCCTGATCAAGCAGTCGGTGGCGCTCATGGCGACCGAGGGCGTGAATCTCGTCTTCTCGACCGATTCGATCCCTGCGATCGCCCGCCTCGCCTTCGAGGTGAACGCCTCGGTCGAGAATATCGGCGCAAGGCGCCTGCAGACCATCATCGAGCGGGTGCTCGACGACATCTCCTTCGCGGCGCCCGACCATTCCGGCGAGACCTTCACGATCGATGCGGACTATGTGCGTGAGCGCGTCGCCGATCTCGCCAGGGACTCGGATGCGAGCCGCTTCGTGCTGTGAACGGCGTCTCGCTGCGACTCAAGGCGGTGCTGCACGCCTTCGCACCACCACTTTCGGCGTGAAGACCTGTACCGGCTCGCCGTTCTGGTTGAGCGTGGTCGAACGCATGGTGATCATGCCGCGGTCGGGCCGCGATTTCGACGGCGCGATGGCCAAGACCTCGGTGACGACGCGCAGCGTATCGCCGGCCTTGGTGGGGCGCGGCCAGGAGAGCTCGCCGCCTGAACCGATCACGCCACCGGCGAGCGGCACGCTCTCGACGATCAGGCGCATGGTGAGGCTCGCCGTGTGCCAGCCGCTGGCCGCAAGGCCTCCGAACAATGTCTCTTTCGCCGCCTCATCGTCGAGATGGAAGGGCTGCGGATCGAATTCGCGCGCATAGGCCTTGATCGCTTGGGCATCGACGATTTGCGTTCGCGACTCGAAGCGCTGCCCGATGGCGAGGTCCTCGAGAAAAAGGCGTTGCATCAAGACCTCCTTTCGAAGGATTCGTCGGTCAGGCAGGCTGCGGGACCGAAGCCTCGGCCAGCACCCGCTCCGACCGTCCAGGCCTCGCGGCGAGCGAGATCAGCGCGGCGAGCACGCAGGCGGCGCCTGCCGCATAGAAGGCCGGCAGGTAGGTCGACAATTCGCTGCGCGACAGGCCGGCGGCGAAGGCGGCAACGGCCGCGCCGAGTTGATGGGCCATGAACACCCAGCCGAAGACGAGGCCTCCCTTCTCGCGGCCGAAAACGCTGGCCGAGATACGCACCGTCGGCGGCACGGTCGCTACCCAGTCGAGCCCGTAGAACATGGCGAAGATCGACAGGCCGAAGATGCTGAAGGTGGAGGATGGCAGCCACAGCAGAGAGAGCCCGCGCAGGCCGTAATACCAAAACAGCAGCCAGCGGCAGTCATAGCGATCCGAGAGCCAGCCCGAAGCCACGGTACCGAAAAAATCGAACACGCCGATGACGGCGAGCACTGAGGCCGAATCCACCGCCGGCATGCCGAAATCGCTGCAGAAGGCGATGAAATGCGTCTGCACGAGACCGTTTGTGGACAATCCGCAGATGAAGAAGGTCGCGAACAACGCCCAGAAGGCTCGCTGCTTCGACGCCTCGGCCAGCATCGCGAAAGCGGCTCTGACCGCATTGCCAGTCGCGGGTGCCGCGGGCGGGGCGACCAATCCTTCCTCGCCATAGGCGGCTAACCCAACATCGGCGGGCCTATCGACCAGGAATAAGATGGCGAGCACCCCCGCGATGAAAACACCGACTCCGGCGGGCAGCAACGCCCATCGCCACCCGACATGGGTGACGAGCCACGCGCCGAGCGGCAGGAGGACGAGCTGGCCAGTGGCGGTGCTGGCGGAAAGGAGGCCCACCAGGAAGCCGCGACGCCTGACGAACCAGCGATTGGCGACGGTCGCCCCGAACACCATGGCGGTCAAACCGGTCGCCAGCCCGACGACAAGGCCCCAGAGCACCATCATCTGCCAGAACTCGCGCATCAAGGTGGCGCCGACAAACGCCAGGCAAATGAGGAGCGTCGAGGCCACGGCGACATTGCGCAGGCCGTAGCGGTTCATCAGGGCAGCCGCGAAGGGGCCCATCAGCCCGAAGAGCATGATGCGAACCGCAAGCGCCGATGAAATGGCCGCGGTGCCCCAGCCGAACTCGGCGTCGAGCGGCAAGATGAGGGCGCCGGGCAAGCCCATCGCGCCTGCCGTCGTCAGCAACATGACGAAGGTCACCGCCGCGACCACCCAGCCATAATGGATGCCCCGCTTGGCGAGCGCAGCGGAGAGCGAGCTAGCGAACATGATCGGAACTCTCTTCTGAAGACGGGCCTGGCACGCCGAGATCGAGATCGCGCGCGATGAAGGCGAGCAGGCTTCCGAGCTCGGCGGCACGGCCGGCCCCGAAGACCTCCTCGAAACGTCCCTGCGCGACCGCCCATAATTCACGGCAGGCGCGGCGCTTGGCGCGACCGAGATCGGTGACCGCGACCCGCCGGACGCGCTTATCGTCCGCGTCGGCTTCCAGAACGACCAGCCCGTCCCTTTCGAGCGGCCGCAGATTATGGCCGAGCGTCGAGCGATCCATGCCGAGCTCGACGGCAAGCTCGTTGACGGTCGGCGCCTTGTCCTTGTGCCGGGCCGCCGTCGAAAGGACCGAATACTGCGAGACCTTCAGCCCTTCCGGCGCGAGATAGGCGTCGTAGAATTGCGAGACGCGGCGCGCGGCCATGCGCAGCGCCGCGGCACTGCAATAGGTGAAGCGGGAGGGTTGCGCGGCCATTTAGGTGCATATCCACATTGATCAGCGCATATGCACATTTCGCGCCTGCCATTCAATGCCGCGAGCGCATGGCAGGGCGGCGCAGCTGGGGCATGACGACATTCCCGTCCGCCTCAAGCTTGGCGCTCGGCGCAATTGACACTTTCACTTGGGGCTGGGGCTCATTCCTGTCCAGAGGCCCGGACGGCGCGCGTCCGCTTAGCAGCTTCCGTCATGACACTGATCCATTCGTGGCGCCCGTAAACATCGTCGCGGATGAGCCGGTCGGAAGCCCGGAAAGCAGTGATGCGCTCGCGAAACAGGCGCTCCTCCCGCTTCAGCCGCTCTACTTCCCTTTTGCAGGACCCAAGCTGAACCAGGAAGCGCCTCACGAAGCAGAAGCGACTGACCGGCACGGGCGCCCGGCCAGGCACTTGCGCCTTATTGTTTCAAGCCTAAAGTATTTTGCACGGACACGCGGTGCACCGCTTCCGCCGCCGCTCAGGATCACGAGCCCCGACCATGCCGATCACGCGAGACGATTGTCTGGCACTCGATGCCTCCGACCCGCTGCGCGCCTGTCGTGCGCGCTTCAAACTGGAGCAAGGGGTGATCTATCTCGACGGCAACTCGCTCGGGGCCCTGCCCTACGGCGTCGCCGAGCACGTCGAGCGAGTCGTCGAGGAGGAATGGGGCAAGGGTCTGATCCGCTCCTGGAACGAGGCCGGTTGGTACTCCGCGCCGGCCCGTGTCGGCGCCAAGCTCGCGCCGCTGCTCGGAGCGCGGCCCGACGAAGTGACGGTGACGGAATCGATATCCATCAACCTGTTCAAGCTGTTGGTCGCCGCGGCCCGCATGCGGCCGGATCGCAAGGTGATCCTCGCCGAGCACGGCAATTTCCCCTCCGACAACCACATCGTCGACAGCGTCGCCCGGTTGCTCGGCTTGAAGGCGCGTTTCGTGCCTGCGGGCGAGATCGCGGCGGCGATCGACGCCGATACCGGCGTCGCCACCCTCTCCCATGTCAATTACCGCACGGCCGAGGTACAGGACATGGCGGCGGTGACCGCCGCCGCCCATGCGAAGGGCGCGTTGATCGTCTGGGACCTGGCGCATTCCTCCGGCGCCGTCGACGTGCAGCTCGATCGGACGCGCGCCGATTTCGCGGTCGGATGCGGCTACAAATTCCTGAACGGCGGGCCGGGCGCGCCATCCCATATCTTCGTCGCCGAGCGGCATCTCGGCTCGCTCGACCAGCCGCTCACCGGCTGGTTCGGCCATGCCGAGCCGTTCCGCTTCGCTGACGGCTATCGGCGCGCCGAAGGCATCCGCCATATGCTGTGCTCGACGCCGCAGATGCTGTCGCTCGCCGCATTCGAGAAAGCGCTCGACGCCTTCGCGGGCGTCTCGATGACCGAAGTCGAGCGCAAGGGCCGCGCGCTGGGCGAGTTGATGATCGCCCTCTATGACGAGCGCCTGCGATCGCTCGGCTGCGGCTTGGCGACCTTGCGCGACGCGGCGCGGCGCGGCAACCATGTCTCCTTCACGCATGAGGCGGGTTATGCCATCATGCAGGCCCTGATCCGCCGAGGGGTCATCGGCGATTTCCGCGCACCCGATGTGATGCGCTTCGGCTTCGGGCCACTCTATGTACGCTTCGTCGACGTGCATGATGCGGCCATGGCGATCATCGATATTCTCGAGAGCGGCGCCTTCAAGGACGAGGCGCTCTCGGCACGCCAGGCCGTGACATGAGCGAAGGGCCAGGCAAGCAGGCGGAGCCCGAGGAAGTGGCCGCGAGCATGACGCAACGCGGCATGTCGTATTCGGATTATCTGCACCTCGACCGCATCCTCGACGCACAGACGACCCTCTCGCCCGACCGCAACGAGCTGCTGTTCATCATCCAGCACCAGACGAGCGAGCTGTGGATGAAGCTGATGCTGCACGAGCTCGACGGAGCGATCGAGAGCTTGCGGGCCGACCAGCTTCCGCCTGCGTTCAAGATGCTCGCCCGCGTCTCGCGCATCATGGAACAGCTGGTGCAGGCCTGGAGCGTGCTCGCCACCATGACGCCGAGCGAATACACGACCTTGCGGCCTTTCCTCGGCACCTCGTCGGGCTTCCAGTCCTACCAGTATCGCAAGGTCGAGTTCAGGCTCGGCAACAAGAACCGCGCGATGCTCGGCCCGCATGCGGGGAGCCCCGCCATCACGGCCGAGCTGACGGCGGCGCTCGAGGCGCCTTCGCTCTATGACGAGGCGATCGCGACGCTCGCCCGGCGCGGCTTCCCGATCGAGCCTGCTCTGCTGCATCGCGACTTCAGCGAGAAGCTCCCGCCGAACGATGGCGTCCAGGCGGCCTGGACCTCCGTCTATCGCGACCCGCAGACCAACTGGGACCTCTACGAGCTCGCCGAGGAGCTGGTCGATCTCGAGGACGCTTTTCGCCTCTGGCGCTTCCGGCACGTCACCACGGTCGAGCGCATCATCGGCTTCAAGCGCGGCACAGGCGGCACCTCGGGCGTCGGCTATTTGCGCAAGATGCTCGACGTAGTGCTGTTCCCGGAGCTGTGGCGGCTGCGGACGGAGTTGTGATGGGAGCGAGGAGCGAGTAGTGAATAGTGAGTGGTAAATACTGCCTGGAAATTAAAGATACTACCGAATACTGACTGCTTACCCCGTCACTCCCTCACGCTGCTTGACCGCCCGATAATAGCTCCACAACACGCGGGCCGCGACGCCCCGCCAGGGTCGCCAGGCTTCAGCGAGCGCCGTCAGTTCCTTCTGCGTCGGCCGTGCCTCGAGACCGAAGGCATGGCGCGCCGCCTCCTGCAAGGCGAGGTCGCCGGCGGCGAAGGCATCGGCGTGGCCGACGCAGGCCATGAGATAGATGTCGGCCGTCCAGGGCCCGATGCCGCTCACCGCGGTCAGCGCCGCATGCACCTCCTCCGGCGCCGCGCGGTGCAGCGGATCGAGCGCGAGCGAACCGTCGACGAGCGCCGCGGCGAGCGCCCGCAAAGTGCGCTGCTTGGGTCGCGACAGGCCTGCCAGGCGCAGATCGTCGTCGGTCGCGGCGAGTAGAACCTGCGGCGTCAGCGGCGTGATCCGCGCCGCGAACTTCGCCCAGATGGCGTTGGCGCTCGCGACCGACAGCTGCTGCGAGACGATGATGGCGCAAAGGCCTGCGAAGCCGCCCTCCCGCCGGCGCAAGGGTGGCCGATCGCAACCCTTGATCACGGCACGCCAGCGCCTGTCGAGACGCGGCAGCGCCTTCAGGCCCTCGCTGAGGACCTCTTCGTCATGGATGATGCGCATGCTGTGCCACGGTGAGCAGTGCGGGGGCGAGTAGCGAGTAGTTATCAAAATTGGAGTGGCACTTCAATATCCTGCTCACCACGCACTACATGTACTCACTATTCGCTTTTGACTATTCGCTATTCGCTATCTTCAGCCAAGCTTCTTCATCGATGGTCTCGACGCCGAGCACGCGCGCCTTGGCGAGCTTCGAGCCGGCATTGGCGCCCGCGACCACGAGATCGGTCTTCTTCGACACGGAGCCGGCGACCTTGGCGCCGAGGCGCTCGGCCATCGCCTTCGCCTCCTCGCGAGTGATCTTCTCGAGCGAGCCGGTGAACACGACCGTCTTGCCGGCGACCGGCGAGCTCGAGGCCGCGGCTTCGAGCGGGGTCACCGCGACTTGCTCCAAGAGCTGCGTGACGATCTCCTGATTATGCGGCTCGCCGAAGAAATCGGCCACCGCCTCGGCTACGACCTCGCCGATGCCCTCGATCGAGGTCAGTTCGCTCCAAGCCTCGGAAGCGCGGTCTTGCGCCGCGATCGCCGCCTGCAGCAAAGCCTCGGCGGAGCCGAAATGCCTGGCGAGCTCCTTTGCCGTCGCCTCGCCGACATGGCGGATGCCGAGCGCGTAGATGAAGCGGTTGAGCGGAATGATGCGGCGCGCCGCGATGGCGGCGAACAGGTTACCCGCGCTCGTTTCACCGAAGCCCTCGCGCTCCTCCAGCCGGTGCGACGAGCGCCGGTCACGCTCCTCCAGAGTGAAGATATCCTGCGGCCGCGCGATCAGCCCTTCCTTGTAGAACAGCTCGATGCGCTCGGAGCCCAGCCCTTCGATGTCGAAGGCGTTGCGCGAGACGAAGTGCTTCAGGCGTTCGACGGCCTGCGCCGGGCAGATGAGCCCGCCGGTGCAGCGGCGTATGGCGTCCTCCTTGCCGGTGCGCGGGTTGATCTCGCGCACGGCATGGCTGCCGCAGGCGGGGCATAGCTTCGGGAATTCGTAAGGCACCGCATGCTTCGGGCGCTTTTCGGGGATGAAGCCCAGCACCTGCGGGATGACGTCGCCGGCGCGCTGCACCGTTACCGTATCGCCGACGCGGATGTCCTTGCGGACGATCTCGTCCTCGTTGTGCAGCGTCGCGTTCGAGACCACGACGCCGCCGACGGTCACCGGGTGAAGCTTGGCGACCGGGGTGAGCGCGCCGGTGCGCCCGACCTGGATCTCGATCGCCTCGATCACGGTCGTCGCCTTCTCGGCCGGGAACTTATGGGCCAGCGCCCAGCGCGGCGAGCGCGACACGAAGCCGAGCCTGCGCTGCAAGCCGAGGTCGTCGACCTTGTAGACGACGCCGTCGATATCGTAGCCGAGGCTCGAACGCTGCGCCTCGATCTGGCGGTAACGCGCCAGCATCTCCTCCGGCGAGCGGCAAACGACCATCAGCTTGTTGGTCGGCAGGCCGAAGCGCGCGAACGCCTTGACCACGCCCGACTGGGTCTTGGCCGGCAGCGCCGAGACCTCGCCCCAGGCATAGGCGAAGAATTGCAGCGGCCGGCGCGCCGTGACCGAGGGATCGAGCTGGCGCAGCGAGCCCGCCGCGGAGTTGCGAGGATTGGCGAAGACGGGCTTGCCTTGCTCCACCTGCCGCGCATTGATCGCCGTGAAATCGGCATGGCGCAGATAGATCTCGCCGCGCACCTCGAGCACCTCTGGCACGTCGTCGCCGCGCAGCGTCTGCGGAATGGCGCGAATGGTGCGCACATTCGCCGTCACATCCTCGCCCTCTTCGCCGTCGCCGCGCGTCGCGGCCTGGGTCAATTCGCCGCCTTCGTAACGGATGGCGCAGGAAAGCCCGTCGATCTTCGGCTCGGCGGTGAAGGCCGGCGGGTTCGCCGCATCGAGATCAAGGAAGCGGCAGATTCGCGCCACGAACTCGGTGACCTCGGCATCCGCGAAGGCGTTGCCGAGCGAGAGCATCGGCACCCGGTGACGGATCTTGGCGAACTTCTCGGACGGGGCGGCACCGACCCGGCGCGACTGGCCGTCCGCCGCGCGCAACTGCGGAAAACGCGCCTCGATCTCCTCGTAGCGGCGACGCAGCGCGTCATAGTCCGCATCCGAAATGATGGGGCTGTCCTCTTGATGGTAGCGAAGGTCGTGCTCGGCGATCTCGCGGCCGAGCGCCGCGTGCTCCGCGGCGGCCTCGGCTTCCGAGAGCCGGTCCAGGGATTTGGCGCGAGGCTTGACCGCGCTCATGCGTGCAAAGGTCGAGCTCAGCTCGCGGCTGCGGGAACGGGCTTGACGTTCCTGCGGCGCGACGCGGAGGGCAATGCGAGCAGACGCTCGGCGGCGGCGCGCGCCTCCTGCGTGATGGTCTCGCCCGCCAGCATGCGGGCGATCTCCTCCCGCCGCTCGGACGCGCCGAGCGCCTCGACGCGCGTCGCCACCCGCGTTCCGCCTTCCGCCGACGCCTTGACGATGAGATAGTGGCGCTGGGCGCGCGCCGCGACTTGCGGCGCGTGGGTAACGCCGATCACCTGCACGCGCTCGGCGAGACGGGCCAGCCGCTGGCCGATGGCATCCGCCACCGCGCCGCCGGCGCCGGCGTCGATCTCGTCGAAGACGAGCGTCGGCGCCGAGCCGCGATCGGCCGCCACCACCTTGAGCGCCAGCAGGAAGCGCGACAACTCGCCACCCGACGCGACCTTCATCAACGGCCCCGGCCGCGTGCCGGGGTTGGTCTGGACATGAAACTCGATGCGATCGAATCCCATTGCAGACCGCACCGCACGATCGGTCTCGACCTTCGTCATGAAACGGGCTTGCTCGAGTTTCAGCGGCGCCAATTCGGCGGTGACCGCCCGGTCGAACCTGTGCGCCGCCGCGACGCGCTGCGACGACAGGCCTGAAGCGGCCGTCTGATAGGCAGCCGAGGTGGCCTCGACCTCGCGATCGAGCGTGGCGAGCCTCTCCTCGCCGGCATCGATGGCGGCGAGCTTCGCCGCGAATTCAGCCGCCTGCGCCGGCAGCATGTCGACGGGGACGCCGTATTTGCGCGAGGCGGCGCGCAGGGCGAACAGCCGCTCCTCGATGCGATCCAACTCGCGCTGATCGAAGTTGGTCGCGGCGAGCGCCGCTTCGAGCGCCGCGCCTGTCTCCTCGAGGAGATCGAGCGCCTGACCGAGCGGCCGCACGATCGGCTCGACGAGCTCCCTCGCCTGATCCGTCCGCCGCTCGAGACGCCGCAGCAGCGCCGACAAGGCCGGCGATGGCGAGCTTTGTCCCGCCAACGCCTCATGGGCCTCGGCAAGGTCGCCGGCGATCTTCTCGGCCTGCTGCATCGCGGTCCGGCGTTGCGAGAGCAGTTCCTCCTCGCCGGCTTCCGGCGCGAGCCGCGCCAGCTCCTCATGGGCGTGGCGCAGATAATCGGCGTCGCGCCGGGCGTTCGCGACAAGCTCGCGCTCCTTATCCGCCGCGACGGCCGCCTCCGCGAGCGCCGCATGCGCGCCTGCGGTCCCCTCGATCGCGGAACCGAGATCACCGAACGCGTCGAGGAGCGCGCGATGCGTGGCGCTGTCGAGGAGGGCGCGCTCGTCATGCTGGCCGTGGATCTCGACGATGGCGTTGCCCAGCGCCCGCAGGGTCTGCACCCCCACCGGCTGATCGTTGACCAGGGCGCGGGTGCGCCCGTCGGCATATTGAACGCGCCGCAGGATGAGCCCGTCATCGGTCGCGATATCGGCTTGTTGCGCAAGACGCAGCGCCGGATGATCGCGCGCGAGCTCGAAGACCGCGGTCACCTGACCCTGCTCGGCGCCGTGCCGCACGAGCGAACCATCGCCACGCGCACCGAGCGCCAGCGCGAAAGCATCGAGGAGGATGGACTTTCCGGCGCCCGTCTCGCCGGTCAGCGCCGACAATCCGACAGAGAAGTCGATGTCCAGCCGGTCGATCAGGACGATATCGCGAACCGACAGGCGGACCAGCATGGGCGCACCGGCTGCAACTAGAAATTAGCGATCTGCTTGAAGCCCTTCATCGCCTTGCTGAGCCAGGAACCGGTGTCCTCGCGCGGCTCGAGTCCGTTCGACTGGAGGAGCTTGTAGGCGTCCTGATACCAGGGGCTGTCGGGGAAATTATGCCCGAGCACGGCGGCGGCGGTCTGCGCCTCGCTGGTTATCCCGAGTGCGAAATAGGCCTCCGTCAGCCTCTCCAGCGCTTCCTCGACCTGACGCGTCGTCTGGTAGCGCCCGACGACGGTACGAAAGCGATTGATGGCCGGCGAATATTGCCGCTTGCCGAGATAAAAGCGGCCGACGAACATTTCGCGCCCGGCGAGATTGTCCATCGCCACCTGCAGCTTGTAGCGCGCATCGGCTACGTATTCCGAATTCGGATATTTCTGGATCAGGTCCGTCAGCGCCTGTGCGGCCTTCTGCGTGCGGTCCTGGTCACGGGACACATCCGAGATCTGATTATAATAGGACATGGCCATGATGTATTGCGCATAGGCCGCGTCTTCGCTCGTCGGGTTTTGCTCAATATAGCGCTTGGCGTTCGTTACCGCTTCGTCGTAATCGCGGCCCTGATATTTGGTATAGGCCGCCATCAGCAAGCCCTTGCGAGCCATATCGGTGTAAGGATATTGCTTATCGATCTGAGCGAATTTCTTCGAGGCGCCGACATAATCCGAGTTGGCCATGCGCCCCAAGCCATCATTGTAGATCTGCTCGGCGGGAACGTCCCTGAGGACCTCGGGCTTATAGGGCTTCTTGTCGCTGAACGGATTGAAACTCTCGATCGAGTTGGTCACTGTATCGCAGCCGGCGAGCGTCATCGCGGTCGCCACGGCCAGGGCCGCGCGCGTCACGAACGCTGTCCTCATGCAAAATCGCCGCCTTGCCGTGACCATATCGTCTATCCGTTTCAGGAGCTCGGCCCGCGCCGAGAGCCTTTTACACAAGTCGAAGCCGTTCGTCATCCACTCTTGGCCGTCGCCGGCCAACGAGGCCCGCTCGGCCGAGGGTTATCGCCTCTGCGATAACCGATGCCTGGGCAATGCGGCGGCAATGCGGAGGCCTGCCTCCCATTGGATCGTTTTCCGGCGAGGAGCGCCGATCATCGGCTAGCCAAATCGATCCATGGATTCAAGAGCTTGCGCAGCCCTCATGCATATAGCCTGCCTCGGGCCCGTCCCGAGGCGCCAGCGATGCCCGCCAGCGGCGGTCAGCTCATGTCGGGCGCGAAAGCCGCGACTGCTGCCGGAGCGAAGTCGCCACGCCGCGGGCTCGCCACCGGAACGGTCGACTCGACGAGCCGGTAAGCGGCTTCATCAGCGAACAAGGCTTCGAGGACGCCGATATTCAACCGGTGACCGCCACGATAGGAGCGGAAAGCACCGATGATCGGCAAGCCGGCGAGCGCCAGATCGCCGATGGCGTCGAGCGTCTTGTGGCGCGCGAACTCGTCGCGATAGCGCAAGCCTTCCGGGTTCAGGACGCGCTCATCGCCGATCGCGACCGTGTTGTCGAGCGAGGCGCCGAGCGCCATGCCGGCCTTCCACAGCCGCTCGACATCCTTGATGAAACCGAAGGTGCGTGCCCGCGACAGCTCCCGGCAGTAGGCGTCGCGCGAAAGGTCGAAGCGCAACCGCTGACGTCCGATCACCGAGCACTCGAAGTCCACCTCGACATCGAGCCTCAGTCCTTTGGCATTGGGAGACAACTCGGCGAAGCAGGAACCGCTCTCCACCCGCACTTTCTTGAGGACCTTGATGAAGCGCCGGCGCGCCGGCAGCTCGGCCAGGCCCGCTTCCTCGACCGCGTCGACGAAAAATGAGGACGAGCCATCCATGATCGGGGTTTCGGCGCCATCGACCTCGACGATCGCGTTATCGACGCCGAGCCCGGCGAAGGCCGACATCAGATGCTCGATGGTCGAGACGCTCGGACCCGATCCGTCGCCGATCGCCGTGCACAGATCGGTGGCGCAGACCGAATCATAGCGAGCCGGGATCGATATGCCGGGCTCCAGATCGCTCCGGATAAACTTGATGCCGACGCCTGCTCCCGCCGGACGAATGGTGAGGGTCGCGGGCTTGCCAGTATGAACCCCGATCCCCTCGATGGTAATCGGCCGCTCGAGCGTATGCTGGACATCATGTGGCATCAAGTCATCTCTGGTCCGAAGCCGGCTGGCCAACTCGATCGAGCGGGCTCTCCTTCCGGCGTTTCGCGGAACCAGCATCGCCACGCGACACTTGCACCGCCACCATCACGTCGAAATCATGTCTTGTTCGCGAACCATAGACGGCGCACCGGCAAGCGCCAAGTCACGCTTTCTTACCATGTGTTACAGAGATTTATCATTTGTTCATAGTCATTTAGGGACACACGGCTCGCGCCGGGCGCGGGCCGTCAATTGCGGAGCAAACCTGGCCGAAACAGGGCCGACCCGGCGCGGCGCGATTCGTCCCCGCCTCAGTTCGACTGGCGGCGCAAGAAGGCTGGAATTTCAAGCTGCTCATCCTCGAAAGTCCGCTGCTGCACCGGTCGGCCATGCTGGTCCAGTCCTTGCGGGGCGCGCGGCACCAACGGCGGAGCGGGCACGCGGCGTCCATGGCCTGCGGTCGGCGGTGCCGTGGCCGGCGCCGCGATCTGCCGCTGCGCCGTTTGCTGAGGCTGCGGAGCCGCGGCGGCAGCCGACTCCGCATGAGCCTCATGCGGCTCCTCGCGCCTGCCGAGCCCCACCGCCGCCAGCCGCTGCAACAGCGTCATGCGCTTGGCCTCGGCCGGTGGCGGGCCCGAACGGGCGACGCCGTTCGCGGCGCGCAGCTGGTTTTGCGCGGGCAAGGGCAGATCCTCGACGCGCGGCATGCGCGGCGCGCGCAGCATCGGCCGCTCGACCTGCGGCGGAATGAAGCTCTCCGCCGCTTCGGCGGCGGGGTGCATATCCTCGGGGAGCGGCTCGGCGAAACGCGGGCCGGTCGCGGCCGCTTCGGCGGCTATCGGATGGACGGTTTCGACCTCGCCCGCAATCTGCGACTGCACCGGCTGAGCCGGTGTCGCAGCACTCTCGCCCACGGTCGTCCGCGCTTCCTGACGCAAGCGCTCGGTGGCGACCGAGATGCGTTGCACGGCCGCCTGCGGCATGAGCGGGCTCGCCTCGATTTGGGGCATGGAGGCTTGGTCGATGCCGGTTGCCACCACCGAGACGCGCACCACGCCTTCCAGCGCCTGATCGAAGGTAGCGCCGACGATGATATTGGCGTCCTGGTCGACTTCCTCGCGGATGCGGGTCGCGGCTTCATCGACCTCGTAGAGGGTCATATCGTTGCCGCCCGAGATCGAGATCAAGAGCCCACGCGCGCCTCGCATCGAGGTCTCGTCGAGCAACGGGTTGGCGATCGCAGCTTCGGCGGCCTGCAAGGCGCGCTTCTCACCGGAGGATTCCCCAGTCCCCATCATCGCCTTGCCCATCTCGCGCATCACGGCGCGAACATCGGCGAAATCGAGATTGATGAGCCCTTCCTTGACCATGAGGTCGGTGATGCAGGCGACACCCGAATAGAGCACCTGATCGGCCATGGCGAAGGCATCCGCGAAGGTCGTCTTCTCGTTCGCCACGCGGAACAGGTTCTGGTTCGGGATCACGATCAGCGTGTCGACCGTCGCCTGGAGATCCGCGATCCCCTGCTCGGCGACGCGCATCCGGCGCTGGCCTTCGAATTGGAAGGGCTTGGTCACCACGCCGACCGTGAGGATGCCCATCTCGCGCGCCACCTTGGCGACGATGGGAGCAGCCCCCGTGCCGGTGCCGCCGCCCATGCCGGCGGTGACGAAGGTCATATGCGCGCCGACGAGGTGGTCGCGGATTTCCTCGACCACCTCTTCGGCGGCGGCTCGCCCGACCTCGGGATGGGATCCTGCGCCCAACCCTTGTGTCACCACGAGGCCCGCTTGGATCACCCTTTCGGCCTTCGACATCAGGAGCGCCTGCGCGTCCGTGTTCATGACCACGAACTCGACCCCTTGCAGGCCGCTTTCGATCATGTTGTTGACCGCGTTGCCGCCAGCGCCACCGACGCCGAAGACGGTGATCCTGGGCTTCAGTTCCCGGATGTCCGGGGCCTTGAGATTGATCGTCATAGCCTTGGCCTCATCTTCTGGGCGTCCGACCCGGACGCCTGTTCCAGCCTCTCCTCACGCTCCAGATCGTGCCCGCCGGCGACCCTAGCCGGCGGATCAGGCTCGTTCAGAAACTCTCCTTGATCCATCGCCCCACCCGGGCGAAGTAGCCGTCGCCGCCAGCGGCGAGCATGCCGCTCTCGCCGCGTGGCTCGAAATGCTCGACATCGGCGATCTGCGGATAGATCAGGAGGCCGATGGCGGCGGCGAAAGCCGGCCCCTTGGCGGCCTCCGGCAACCCCTTCACGCCGAGCGGCCGGCCGATGCGGACCTGCTTCGACAAGATGGCGCTCGCCGCATCGGCAAGCCCGGTAAGCTGGCTCGCGCCGCCGGTGAGCACGTAACGGCGCCCCTCCGGGGCGAGGCCCGCCTTCTTCAGGCGATCGCGGACCAGCTCCAGGATTTCCTCGACGCGCGGCCTGATGATGCGCACCAGCTGGGCGCGCGGAATATGGGCTTCCTCGACGGTGTCGGGGGATTCGACCGATGGCACCGCGATCGTCTCGCGCTCGTCCGAGGCGGTCGCGATGGTCGAGCCGTAGAGCGTCTTCAGCCGCTCAGCGGCGGAAAGGCGCGTCGAGAGACCGCGCGCCACATCGAGCGTCACATGGTTGCCGCCGACCGCGACGCCATCGGCATGCACCAACCTGCCGCCGGCGAAGACCCCGAGCGTCGTCGTGCCGGCACCGAGATCCACGACGACCGCGCCCATCTCCGCCTCGTCGTCGACGAGGGTCGAGAGGCCGCAGGCGAAGGGCGAGGCCACCACGCCCTCGACCTCGATATGGCAGCGCTCGACGGCGAGCATCAGATTGCGCACCGAGGTCACGTCGGCGGAGGCGACGGTCATGCCGACGCACAGCATCTCCCCGACCATGCCGCGCGGGTCGTGCACGCCGATGACGCCGTCGAGCGTGAAGGTGGTCGGCAAGGCGTGCATGATGGCGCGGCCGGGCCTGGCGGCGCTGGCGCTGGCGCGCGACAGAGCGAGCCGCACATCGGCGTCGGTGACGGGGCGGCCGCGCACATCGGCGCGACCCTCGAGCGCTTCCGAGGAGATGCGGCCGCCCGAGATATTGACGATGGTCGCCTTCACCTGCACCTTGGCCATGCGCTCGGCGGCATGCACGGTCTGGCGGATGGTCTCCTCGGCGAGGTCGAGATCGTTGATCACGCCGGCCTTCAGCCCTTGCGATCGCTGGTGACCGATGCCGAGGATCTGGCCCATATGGGTGCGCCCGCGCAGCGAAGCGTTCGCCTCCATGGGATCGAGGCGGGCGACCAGGCAAACGACCTTGTTCGTGCCGATGTCGAGCACTGAGACGATCGAGCTCTTTCGCGGCCCGACCGGCTTGACGCGCGGCGTGAGCCCGTGGCGCAGGCTCATCCGGCCTCTCCCTTGAACGGAGGCAGGCGCTTCTTCATCTCGTCGCTGCGCTGGGCGGCCGCTTCCTCGGTGAGGCGGAAGACGATGCGGTCAGGGAGCCTCAAGTCGACGAGGATCAGGGCCTTTTCGGTGAGCTTGTAGTCGCGCATCAGCGAAGCGAAGAGGCCAAGCGCGGCGGCGGGATCGGCTTCCGGCAGCTCCACGGTGAGGCCGCCCTTCAGTTGCAGCTCCCAGTGCCGCTGCCCCACCCAGCTTCCCGCCCTGAGTAGGGGCCTGAGGCTCGGTTGCCCATCGATGAGGGCCGCGAAGGCCTTCACCTTCTCGTTCGCGCCCTCCCCGACCACAAGAGGCAGATCGACATAGCGCTCGTCACGCAGTTGATCGATCGGCGTGCCGTCCGCCGCCACGAGGTAGACCTCGCCATCCTTCTGCCACAAGGCGAAGGGCTGGCGCTCGGTAATGGAGATGGCGAGCGCATGCGGGTAAAGCTTGCGCACGCTCGCCTCCGCGATCATCGGATTGGCCTTCAGGCGCTCGCGCAAGGCCTCGACATCGGCGAAGAGCAGGGAGCCGCGCCCGTCGATGCCGGCCGCCGCCACGACCTCCGCGCTCGACAGCCGCGACGCGCCCGTGACCTCGACCGTGACGATGCCGAGGCCGAAGGCGCGGGCGAGCACCTCTCTGATCGGGCCGTTTCGAACGATGAAGCCGTCGAGCTCTCCGCCTCGTAGCGTGCCATAGGCGCCGACGCCGAGAAACAGGGCCGCAAGCAGGAGGGTGCCAGCGAAGCGGGGAATGCTGACCGGCGCCGCGGCGCCCGGCGCGGCGCATCGCGCCGCGGGCTTTGCCTTTTGGCGCGCGACGAAACTGCCGCCGGGCAGGCCGGCACGCGCCGCCCGCGGAAGCGCGTAGGCGCCCGCAAAGGCGCCGGCCGTGGTGCTCAACGATCGCAGGACGCGTCCTCCACCATCCATTTGACCAACTCGCCGAAACTCATCCCCGCATAGGCCGCCATATCCGGCACCAGGCTCGTCTGCGTCATGCCGGGTTGCGTGTTGACCTCGAGGCAGACGACGGCGCCCGATCCCCCGGGCGTATCGTCGTAGCGGAAGTCGGCACGGCTCACGCCACGGCAGCCGAGTGCTTGATGCGCGGTTAACGCGAACTGTTGAATGTCTCGGTAAATATTCGGTTTAAGTTCCGCCGGAATCACGTGAATCGAGCCGCCAGCTGCGTATTTCGCGTCGTAATCGTAGAACAAGCCGGTCGCCGGACGGATATCGATGATGTCCATCGGCTTGTCGCCCATGACGCCGCAAGTGAGCTCGCGCCCGGCGACGAAGCTCTCGGCGAGCAGCCATTCGTCATACGGCCAATCCTCGCGGCCGATCTCCTGGGGCGGATGCTCGCGCCCCTCGCGCACGATGACGACACCGAAGGATGATCCCTCATTGGTGGGCTTCAGCACATAAGGGGGCTCGAGCACATGGCGCTTCGCCGCCTCGAAGCGCGACACGACCGTGCCGGTCGCGATCGGAACGCCGGCCGCGGCCATGACGATCTTGGCCTTGACCTTGTTGATGGCGAGCGCCGAGGCGAGCACGCCGGAATGGCTGTAGGGGATGCGCAGGATCTCCAAGACGCCCTGAATCGTCCCGTCTTCGCCGAAGCGCCCATGCAGCGCGTTGAACACGGCATCCGGCTTCAGGCACGCCAGCGTTTCGGCGATGTCGCGCTTCACGTCGATGCGGGTGACGCGATAGCCCTCGGCCTCCAGCGCATCGGCGCAGGCCTTGCCCGAATTGAGGCTCACCGGCCGCTCGACCGACCAGCCCCCCATCAGCACGGCGACATGCTTGGCCATAGAGGTTCCCGTGGCACTCGCCCGGGATCCGCGGAAGCCGGGCATTCGACACCGAATCGCGGCAAGATCGCGCAGCGACTCGATCCTTCATCAATGGCCGGGGGTGTTTAAGAGAGCGTTAACCGTGTTGGTCCGCTAACCGATTGTTATTGCAAGCATCGATGCAATCGGTGCGAAGGCCCCTTCGATCGCTTTCGCGGAGCGCGCCTCGGTTTCGCCGCCGATCGAACGTTCCCGCGATCTATTTTTCGAGCCGCTTCGTCGAAACCGGCGGCTTCATTCG